>NZ_CP031555.1:2992500-3342500 GCF_003403095.1 Thalassospira indica
CATCATCGCGAGCTGCTGCAAGGTTGGCATAGGACCCGATCCGGACATAGTACCAAGCCCCTTCGTCCTCAGGCCCGCGCACGACAACGGCGACTTCAAGTCCCTTGCCGCGCAGTTCCTCGGCACGCTGGCTGGCATTTTCATGCACCTTGAAGGCACCAACCTGAACCGAGAAAGGCTTGCTGGCATCTGACGCCGAGGCTGCAGGTGCTGGTTCCGGCGTGGTTTCGGCGGTTTCAGCGGCCGGTTCGGATGCCTCTGGCGCGGGTGCCTGTTCAGTAGTTGTCGCCGTTTCGGTCGCAGCACTGTCTTGCGCGTCTTCAACTGCCGGGGCTTCTGGTGCGGCTGGCGCATCGGTGTCGCCGGTTACGTCGCGGATTTCCGGGGCCGCAATCGCCTGATCTTCTGATCCTGTGGCTTCTGCGGCTTCTTCGGTTTCAGCCACATTCGATGCGGCTTCGCTCTCGGTCGTGGCATCATCCGAAAGTGCCTCGGTACGCTGCGCGATCAGATCACCAACCGGGTCTTCGCTATCGGCGCTGATTTCCGGTGCAGGTGTTGTTGCTGTCGGCTCGGTTGCCTCAGGCGTGGCATCGGGAATTTCGGTTGGTTCTTCCGGGGCGGAGGCCAGCATTTCGACCTGCGGCTGTTCTGTCTGGGTGGTGCGCGCACCGTCTTCAGAATCCATGAACAAGCCTGCGCCGACCAGCATTCCGGCAAAGAACAAGACAAGGCCGAGCATGCCTGCGCCTGTGACCAGGCCAAGAAGGGTTTTGCGATCCATATCCGCTATCCGTGCATTAAGGTTTTGCCGATCACCGGAGCGTTCTGCCCCACGTGCGCTGCCATCACCGTGCCCGTCCCGGCCATATATAAAGGCCGGAAGCGGTGCATCCTTTTGCCCTGCATCCGGATCAGTCTGCGGTTCCGGGGTTGCGCGCAAATCGGGTTTGTTGGTGTTGTCTTCGCCAGCCATGGACTTGGCCATCCTTCACGACATCAAAGTTACCCTGCTTTTGTAACCAACAGCACCTTTATAAAACGCTAAAGCCGTGCACGGATGCAACCAGGCAGCGTGCCAAAGATCGATATGGGTCAATGTGTTTTGGATAAAAAAAGGGGGACTGGTATGAATTCCGGCATTGTCCCGCACAATGATCCGGATACCAGCCCCCTCGAGTGAGAGAGATCGACCTTCGGGGAGAGAGAGTCCCGAAGATAGAAGCCATCAGGCACGCCATGTAGGCCCGATGGCCGGTCACAAACGACGTTGTCGTCTGCATTTGACAAACACAGTCATAGAGCATCGTTTTTGCAATTGCAAACGATTATCACACACATTCGCAGAAAAAATTTCAATGTGTCGAAATCGCGCTCGTAAATCGGGGCTAAGCCCCCCAACCAAAACGAGAAATTCCAGATTTCGGACCGCTTCAAACCGGCTGTGTGCCGCAGCAACCCTATGGAAATCGATAAATAAGGGATTGTGTTCCAAACCAAGCTCTGCTTGGATCAGAACAACTACTCTTGAGAAGTAGAGGTGTGAGCGGGAGAGACGCGAGCCAATATGACCAAAGACAAAAAATAAACTTGGTTTGCTCTGGAGTGACAAAAATGACGGGAGACAAGGCCGCGAAGACGGCTATTGCAGGAGGTGCTACCAGCCTTCTGACGTTACGGCGGATTTTGCTCGTAACCGGGTTACTGGTTTCAGGTGCAGTGACATGGATGCTTCTTTGGACCGGTGATACCTATCGCAACTTTGCGATTGAAACACTGAACAACTCGGTCAGTGGTACAGTCAATTTCTTTGTCGGATCGCGTATTGCCACCGACTATGCCGACAAAATTACCCCCATTGCCAATGAATGGTCGCGGCTTGGCAGCCTGGTCAAAAGTTATCAGGAAAATGACCAGACGCGCATGCAAGCCGAACTCAACATCCTTTCGAACGCACGCGAAGTGGTTCAGGGCGATGTGAACCTGATTGCGGCGATTTCCTATGATCAGGAATTCAATCAACTGGCGACGTCCGAAGCCAATCTTGGCGCCAGCGTCACTGATGATCCGGACGTCAAAGCCTATTTGATCGGTCGCGACAAGGCCGAAGCCCGCAAACCGGCAAGCTTTATGTGGGCAACCCCGGACGGGCGTCCGGTCTTTAGCCTGATCCTGCCAGTTGGCGGGTTCCGTGCTGTTGGCTTCCTTGAAGTCATCACCGATCCCCTGCCCCAGCTGGCCGGTATTGGCAAGGTTCTTGGCGGCAACTTCCAGATTCTTGATAATTCCGGCAACGTGCTGTTTGAAAGCCTTGAAGCCCCGGCTGAGGCAGAAGCCGAAGCTGCCCCGCCAGCAGAGGGCGATGCCGCCACCGAAAATGGCGGAGATGCAGCGCCAGAAGCCAGCAATGATGCACCTGAGGCCGAAACGGCCAAAGCAGGTGATACGACGCACCGTGCGGCAGTGGAGGTTATGATCAGTGATGGTCGTGGCGGCGTCTGGGCCGAGGCCCGGTTTGATCGCGACGTGTCTGATTTCTATGCCCAGACAGATAGCCTTCGCCTGCTGTCGATCGAAATCCTTGTCGGTGTGCTTCTGGCGGCCTGGATTGTTGGCTGGATCCTGTTGCGCACCACGGTTCTGCGCAATCTGCGCGCCTTTGCCGGTGCGATGACGTCAATTTCGAACGGGGACACCAACGTCAATCTGCCCAATGTCGGCAATGACGAAATCGGCGAGATGAAAAAGGCATTGATTGCCTTGCGTGAATCGGTGCGTCAGGCCTTGATTCTGCAAAACATGGTCGAAAATACCCCGACCATGACCGCAATGATCCTGCCTGATGGCAAGCTGAGCTACCTTAACGCCAGTGCGCAAGACTATCTTGGCGGGACAACGGCAACGATTTCGGGTGATTTCCTTAACCTCGGATCGGACTTCCAGGCCAAGCTTGCCAATCCGAACAATCTGCCCTTTACCGAGATCATCCAGACCGACCGTGGCTATCTTGATATCCTTGCCGCCCCGGTCCGCGACAAGGACAATGTCCTTCTGGGCACCATGCTGGCCTGGAATGACGTGTCCGAGCGTGAGGAAAGCAAAATCGCGGTCACCGAACTGATGGCCGAGGTTGCCCGTGTGGCCCAATCCGTGACCGAACAGTCCGAAGGGTTGCTGAGCCTTGCCAGTGAACTGACAAACCAGTCGGAAAACACAGTGCAGCAATCGGGCGGTGCGCTGGATGTCTCGCGCGAGGCGGCATCAAATACCCGCAATGTTGCAACCGCGGTTGAGGAACTTTCATCCTCGATCGCCGAAATTAACCGTCAGGCAACCGAGGCTTCCACCGTGACTGGACGGGCACGTGAAGAAGCCGAGGAAAGCCAGCGCAATATCGGATCGCTTGAAAAGGCCAGTTCCGAGATCGGATCGATCATTGATCTGATCAACGACATTGCGCACCGCACCAAGCTTTTGTCGCTTAATGCAACGATTGAAGCCGAACGTGCCGGTGAACTTGGCAAGGGCTTTGCGGTGGTTGCCAACGAGGTCAAATCGCTTGCCGATCAAACCGCGAGTGCAACCGGCCAGATTGGTGACCTGACGGCAGCCATTCAGGAAGAAGTGCAAAAGGCCGCCCATTCGATCAGCACGGTTGGCGAAGTTATTCATCAGGTCAACGACATCCAGTCGACCATCACCCAATCGGTTGATGAACAACGCCGTGCCACAGGTGAGATTTCCGAAAACGTTCAACGCATCGCCGCCGGTGCGGGATCGATGGACGAAATGATCACGTTTGTGAATGACGGCGCACAAAGCACCGGGCGCAGCGCGCATGATCTGAACACCGCCAGCCATAACCTTTCGGAAGTGGCGCGCAACCTGTCAGAGAAAATGCGCGAATTCAGCGAGCGGATGAAGCTGACCTGATCGGCTTTGTGATATTTTCCAACGCAAAGGGCGGCACCCGCAAGGTGCCGCCCTTTGTCATTTCACCAGATATGGTCGCGTGATCAGCTTGCCGCGGATTTCGAGGCGATTTCATACAAATCGCGCGAGATTTCCGGCTTGGCGAGGATACGGTTGAGTTCGGCCTTCATCTTGTCCGCACGATCCGCATCGTATTTTGCCCATTTGCCAAGCGGGGCGCACAGGCGTGCGGCAACCTGCGGGTTGATGTCATCAAGCTCGATCAGGCGATCGGCATAAAACGCATAGCCCGAACCATCCTTGGCATGGAAATGACGCGGATTGCCCATGGCGAACGCCCCGATCAGCGCACGCACCTTGTTGGGATTGCGCATGGTAAAGGCTGGGTGGCTCATCAGATCCTTGATGCGCGCCAAGGTATCATCACGCGATGACATCGCCTGCAAGGAGAACCATTTATCGAGAACGACACCGTCATTGGCAAAGCGTTCCTCGAAATCGGCCAATGCGGTTTCACGGCCCGGATGATCAAGGTTATTAAGCACCGACAGGGCGGCCATCTGATCGGTCATGTTATCAGCCGTGCCATATTGCGCGACCGCCACGTCGGCAAATTCATCCTCCCCGCTTGCCACCAGATAGGCCAACGCGGTTGCCCGCAAGGCACGCTGCCCCGCCGACGTCGCATCCGGGGTAAAGGCCGCGTTTGAGGCATTCTGGTGATAGGTGTTGGCGAAATCATCGGAAAGCGCCTGGCCAATGCGTTTGCGCAAGGCCGTGCGCACCTGATAGATCGCCTCGGGATTGGCGGGCTTGCGTTGTTCGGACAGGAACGCCTCGCCCGGCAGGACAAGCGCATCGGCACGGAACGCCTTATCAAGATCATCATTGGTAAGTGTCGCGCGCATCGCGGCAATGAAGGCATCAACGCGGGCCTGTTCATCGGCAAAGGCCGCCTCGACATCGCCGCCATTCGCCTCATAGGCGGCAATGGCAGACAACATCAAACGGGTTGCGTATTTCTGCCCGGCTTCCCAACGATTGAACGCATCGCTGTCATTGCCCATCAGGAAGACAAGTTCGTCATCCGGCTGATCGGTGGTGATGTTCACGGGTGCGGAGAATCCCCGGTTAAAGGACAGCACCGGCGCCTCAGTCACACCATCAAAGATGAATTCCTGGCTGGCTTCCGTCAGTTCCACCGTTTTGGCGACCAGATCAGAACCATCCGCACCCAGAAGCCCGATTGAAATCGGCATGTGCAACGGTTGCTTGTCCGGCTGTCCCGGGGTCGGGTCGGTTTTCTGCGAAATGGTCAGACGGTATTGTTTGGCATCCGCGTCATAGTCGCCCTGCCAGCTGAGTTTTGGTGTTCCGGCCTGTGAATACCAGAGTTTGAGCTGGCTGAAATCGATGCCGTTGGCGTCTTCCATCGCCTTGGCAAAATCATCACAGGTCACCGCCTGCCCGTCATGGCGATCAAAGTAAAGGTCAATACCCTTGCGATAGCCATCCGGGCCAAGCAACGTGTGCATCATGCGGATCAGTTCCGCGCCCTTTTCATAGACCGTGGCGGTATAGAAATTGTTGATTTCCATATAGCTGTCCGGGCGTACCGGATGGGCCAGCGGGCCGGCGTCCTCGGGGAACTGGGCAGCGCGGAGCGCATTGACATCCTTGATCCGCTGCACCGGGCGGGAACGCTGATCGGCCGAGAATTCCTGATCACGGAATACGGTCAGACCTTCCTTGAGCGACAGCTGGAACCAGTCGCGACAGGTGACGCGGTTGCCCGACCAGTTATGGAAATATTCGTGTGCAACGATGGATTCGATGCGTTCATAATCGCCATCGGTCGCGGTATCCGGGCGGGCCAGAACGAATTTGGCGTTAAACACATTGAGGCTTTTGTTTTCCATCGCGCCCATATTGAAGTCCGAAACGGCAACGATGTTAAACAGGTCCAGATCGTATTCGAGGCCATAGACCTCCTCGTCCCACTTCATTGACCGTTTCAGGCTGTCCATCGCATAATCGCAGCGATCCTCATTGCCGTGCTCGACAAAGATGCGCAGCGCCACATCACGGCCCGACATGGTTTTGAAACTGTCTTCGACACAGGCCAGATCACCGGCAACCAGCGCAAACAGGTAGGATGGTTTCGGGAACGGATCTTCCCACACGGCAAAATGACGGCCGTCGTCAAGATCACCACTGTCGATCAGATTGCCGTTCGAAAGCAAAACCGGGCAGCTTTCCTTATTCGCATTAATCGTGACCTTATAGGTCGCCATGACGTCCGGACGATCCGGGAAATAGGTGATGCGCCGAAATCCCTCGGCCTCGCACTGGGTGCAAAACGCGCTTTGCGAAACATAAAGTCCTTCAAGCCGGGTGTTGTTGGCTGGCGAAATCTGGGTTTCAAGTTCGGCAATGAAGTTTTGCCCCGGTGCCTTAAAGCGCAGGCCTTCCTGATCAACCGTGAAATCGCTGGACGCCAGGCGGGTTTCATTGAGGGTGACGGAAAGAAGCTTCATATCCTCGCCATGGAGGAAAACCTTGTCCCCCTTTCCGGTACCGCGCACAGGATTCGCAGCCATAAACAGGCGCGATTTGACATTTGTCACGTCACGATCAAGGTCAAAAACCAGTTCGACCTTTTCGACAATAAAGTCAGGTTCCTTATAGTCTTCGCGACGAATCTCTTGCGGCTGTTCAGACATTTAAGGGTCCTTTTTTCCTTGGGCTGCGCGGTTTTGGAACGGATTGTATAAAATCGCCAATTTCGCAATGCAGTGTGGTGTTTCAGAACTGAATTTCGGTCAGCGATAACACTGATAGGATAAATTTCATTTTTCCTCAAATGCGGAGTTTACGGCGCCGATTTTAATGGGCATACTCTCAAACGGTGGCGCGAGGGGGGCCAAAGTTTCACATTTCGTGGGGCGAGAGTGATCTTTGGTTTCCCTCAACCTTTCTGCCGGTTTTCCAGACAAAACACCTTCTCATGCAGATCGGCGTCCACCGGGTCGCACCCTACCAAAATCAAAAATATCCCATCCTTTTCTCACCTAATAATTTGTGAGTTCCGCTTGAACGGGATAGAATAATTGCGACCAGTCGGGGAATGATAACTTTCAGGGGAAAAATCGCCAATGTCCGAAACGTTCCAGGTTCTGATCGCCGATGACCATCCGCTTGTGCGCGGAGCCCTCAAACAGGCGTTAAGCTCGGAACTGGAAAACGTATCGGTCCTTGAAGCCGGCAGCCTGTATGAAGCCATCGATCAGATCGAAGCCCACAAAGGTGATATCGATCTTGTCCTGCTTGATCTTCATATGCCCGGCATGAACGGCTTTACCGGACTGTTTACCCTGCGTGCATCCTATCCCGACATTCCGGTTTCCATCGTTTCCGCCAGTCAGGAACTGCCCGTTGTGCGCCGTTCCATTGAATATGGCGCCTCGGCCTTTGTCCCGAAATCAGCCCCGGTCGATCAGATCGGCCTTGCGGTCAAAACCGTTCTGGATGGTGGCATGTGGATGCCCGACTGGGCACGCGAGGCCATGGAAAACGGCCCGACCGACGACGAAGCCACCGGATTGGCCGAAAAGATCGGCCAGCTTACCCCGCAGCAGCTGCGTGTTCTCAACATGCTGACCGAAGGCAAGCTCAATAAGCAAATCGCCTATGAGCTTGATGTCACCGAAGCGACGGTCAAGGCCCATGTATCGGCCATCCTGCGCAAGCTTTCGGTCCATAGCCGGACACAGGCCGTTATCATCGCACGCGAATTGCAGTTGCAGGAACCGGCAATCGAGGCCTGATTGGTCGAATTTGGCTAAATCCACCTTGGGGTTTCAGCCCGCGGAACTTCCCCGTCGCTCAGCCGTTTAATCCATACATCCAGATAAAAACACGTTTGCAGGCGGTTGCCCTGCCCTGTCGGGAGTCCTTGTATGTCGGCCAGATGCGGCGCGCATTCGCCAGAAACACCTGAAGCCTCCGAAACATCGGACGCCAATCCGCCCGCCAATGGCACAGCGGCAGAAACGGATGCGACCGTTCCCAGTGATGCGGAACGCCGCACCAATGCGCGTGCGCGGGTGTACCGCCGGGCGCGGACGATTTCGGTGATCGGCACATTTGTGGTTTTGGCGCTAGGCTGTCTTTACGTCGCGCAAAGTCTTTTGCTGCCGGTTGTTCTGGCGTTTTTGCTGTCGCTTGTGTTTTCGCCGGTTGTCCGCACCTTTGCGAAATTTTACATCCCCAATGCCGTGACGGCCTTTGCAATTGTTCTGACACTCAGCGCGACTGTGATTGCCGGGATTTATGGTCTGAGTGGCCCGGTATCGGGCTGGATCGATGAAGCGCCAAATATCGAACGCCAATTGCGTCTGCGCCTTGCCGATCTAAGCGAACCGCTTGATAAACTCCGCGAAGCCCAAAAGCAGGTATCCGAGGCCACCGATCAGAATAATGGCGATGAAGACGTTCAAAGGGTCGTGGTTGCCGAACCCAACCTGATCAGTCAGGCCGCCCAAGGTGCACCTGATATTCTGGCGGGCATTGCGCTGATGCTTGTTTTGTTGCTGTTCATCCTGTCGGGGGGTGATCGGATTTATCAGAAACTGATCCGCTCGCTTCCGACCTTTGGTGACCGACGCAAGGGATTGCGGATCGCCCATGACGTGGAACGCGAAGTTTCGCGCTATCTCGCAACCATTACTGCGATCAACATCTTGCTTGGCATTGTGATCGGGACGCTGATGGCGATTATCGGACTGCCCAACCCTATTCTTTGGGGGATCGCGGCGGCGGTGCTGAACTATGTACCGATCCTTGGTGCAATGACCGGTGTGGTGATTGTTGGCGTGGTGTCGCTTGTGTCGATGCAAACAACCGGACAGGCCCTGATTGCACCGGCACTTTATCTGGCCTGCACGGTGATTGAGGGACAATTGATCACCCCGATGCTTGTCGGCAGCCGGCTTAAAATCAATTCGGTCGCGATTGTACTTGCCATTGCACTGTGGGGCTGGCTTTGGGGCTTTGTCGGCATTCTGGTTGCCGTCCCGCTTCTGATCGTTGCCAGCGTCATTTCCAATCACGTCGAAGGCCTGGGCGGGCTTCGCGAACTGCTGGGCCCGCATGCAGCCAGTAACACGCCCGACCGCACCATTCCGGCAAACAGCAAGTAGCGTTATCAGCCACCACACCCTACGCCATTGCCAAAATCTTCAAACACTGCCAGTTTTGTGCGATGAACAAGGTCGAAATCATTGCCCATGATTGTCTGGGTGTGGAAGCCGTCATGGCCGAAACACGCCATTCCTTTGCCAAACACACCCACGAGGCGTTTGGCATTGGCTTCATGTATGCGGGTGCGCAAAAATCGGCCTCCGGGCGCGGCATGGTCGAGGCCGGGGCTGGCAACATCATCACAGTCAATCCGCGCGAAGTGCATGATGGCCACCCAATCGGCGAAGGCCCGCGCGGCTGGAATATGCTGTATTTCGACCCGGCCCTGATTGCGCGCGCCGCAAGTGACCTTTCCGAAACGGCCACCGACCAATATGAATTCACGCAGCCCGTGATGGATCGCCCCGATGTTCGGCACTGCTTTGGGGCATTATTCGATGCCATCACCAACGGTTTGGAAGAAAGTGCAAAGCTCCGGCGCGAAGAAATGCTGCTGCTTATGCTCCACCACGCCATGATTGCACCGGGCGAACCAGCGTCGAAATCAAACGCGCGCACTGCTGTTGCCCATGCCCGGATCAAACGCGCCAAGGCGTTGCTCGATGACAGCCCGACACACAGCCACAGCCTTGATGACCTCGCCGACGCAACGGGCTTGAGCAAATTTCAGACGCTCCGCGATTTCACCCGTGCGACGGGCCTCACCCCGCATGCCTATCTGATCCAGCGGCGGATTGATCTGGCGCGCGCGATGATAAAATCCGGCGAAACCCTTGCCGATATCGCAAGCAATGCGGGCTTTGCCGATCAAAGCCACCTCAACCGTCATTTTGTTCGTGCCTTCGGCCTGACACCGGGCCGCTATGCCCTCGCCGTTCGCGGAAACTGAGCAATCCTCATATCCTGCAATTCCGTTCAAGAATGCTTGGCTCGCCATCCGTAGATTGATCGCAACGCAGTCAAACAAACGGATGCAAAATGATCAGTCTCGATTTCCTGATAACCTCCCTTATCATCGTCGTCTTGCCCGGTACGGGCGTGATCTATACCCTGGCACTTGGACTGGGGCGCGGCATGAAAGCCAGCATCTGGGCGGCACTCGGCTGCACGCTTGGCATCGTCCCGCATATGACCGCCAGCATCCTCGGCCTCGCCGCCCTGCTCCATGCCAGCGCGCTCGCCTTTGAAATCGTTCGCTATCTTGGTGTGGCGTGGTTGCTGTATATGGCCTGGGGCATGTGGCATGGGACCGGCGCGATGAAAGTCACCGCCAATGAAACCACCAGCGGCGTGCTTAAAATCATCCGCGATGGCATATTGCTCAACCTACTGAACCCCAAACTGTCGCTCTTCTTCCTCGCCTTCCTGCCGCAATTTGTTAGCGCTAACACGCCCAATACAACGCTGGAAATGGCCCTGCTCGGCCTGATCTTTATGGCGATGACATTTGCTGTGTTTGTGGTTTATGGATGTTTTGCAGGCGCCCTTCGCAGCCACATCATCGAACGCCCAAAGGTCATGGCTTGGATCGGCAAAAGCTTTGCGGGGGCCTTTGTTCTGATGGGACTGAAACTTATGCTAACAGAACGATAGGATCCTCGCGCAAGAGAATAGCGTTGTTCCATTTTTTGGAACATGCTATCCTCCGTCAAATCGAAATATTGAAACATGCTAAGACAAGGACGCTAAATGCGCATCATTGCCCGAAAGGTGCTTGTCGATTTCTGGACCAAACACCCCGAAACCGAACAACCCTTGCGGGCTTGGTTTGATCGGACGCGTAAAGCGAACTGGCAAAACCATCAGGATGTTCTGGCTGTCTTTGGTACGGCAAAAAGCATCAATGCTGAACGGATCAGGTTTAAAATCCATGGCAATGACTATCGCCTGATTGTTGCCTTTCGCTATGACGTTCAGATCGCGTGGATCAAGTTTATTGGCACCCACGCCGATTACGACAAAATTGACGCCAAAACCGTCGACAAGTTCTGATCGGGTTGGGAAGGAGACCGAACAATGCAAACGACCTATGCCATCAAGCCCATCAAGACCGAAGTGGACTATGAAGCAGCGATGGAACAGCTTGAAGAGTTTTGGGATGCCAAACCCGGCACGCCAGAAGCCGATCAACTTGAAGTGCTTGGTATCCTGATTGACCAGTACGAAACGCAACAATTCCCGATTGCCGCCCCCGATGCCGTCGAAGCTGTGCTGTTTTACATGGAGCAAAACGGACTGGATCGCTCTGAACTTGGTAAACTGCTTGGCAGTCGTTCCCGCGCTTCAGAATTCCTCAATCATAAGACTAGTCTCTCCCTGACGCAGATCAGGAAACTGAATGAGGCTTGGAATATTCCAGCAGATATTTTAATCCAGCCGGTTCGGGAGAGTGCTTAAGACATTGAACCTATTTGGAAGGATACGAAGCAGATTCTACTTTAGATATCTGCCCAAACTTGTTGATTGGTTAGTTCACCTATCAAACTTCGAGGCTAGAAGACTAATCCCTAAGTCTCAGGCACATTCGATACTTATTGATAACTCTGTCCTCGGACACGGGATTACGCATGAGACAGGTTGGGTTTCAAATGGCACTGTGCTTTGGGGAAATACCGTTCCAGTCGATATAGGCTATGCAGCCCGTGTTCCTGTCCACAATAAGAGTGATCAAAGATCGGTCGCTAAATCCGTAAGGTTTCTGCCATGTATTGTTGATCTCGCAAAAAGCGGATCAATTACGCTGTACAGATCTTTCGAATTGCAAGACGAAACCATACCTCATCCAACAGGGAGATATTCTGGTTATGGACTTTTCGACCTGAGTTTATTTAAAGATGTTCCTCTCACCTTAATACCAGACTCATCGCACAGTTTGACTTTCGGTCTCCAACCTGGAACCGGGCCCACTGTAAAAGAACAAATATCATCAAGGCGGGTGGATATTCTCAGCTCTGATCCTCGTGCAAAAGAGCTTGAGAAGGCATTAGGTAAAAAAAACTCTCAAGATGCCATTCATATAGCCACTGCGGAACGGAATGGATTTTATTGCTTCATGACGATGGATTTCCGATTGATTGATGCCATTAAGTCACAATCCGGACACCCTGCAATCAAGAAGCTAAAAACCCGAATACTGTCTCCTGAAGAATATGCTCACCAATTCAAAATTAGGCCCGTGCACACGCGTATTTTTTCTTTTCACAATGCATCTTTTCCAGTGGCGCACTCGGAGAACTTGGAAAAATCAGAAAGGCAGTCGAAAGAAAGAAGATAGCCGATTACTCCGCCGCGTCACTCCCCAACCGGTTCAACGCACGTGTCATCAGCGCGCGCAATTTGGCTGGACGGAGCGGTTTGTTGAGCAGAGAGTAGCCTTGGGCGGCGATCAGATCGGCGGTCTCGGTTGAACGGTCGGCGGTGATGATGACGCCGGGGACGTTAACGCCGTGAACATCACGCAACCGGATCAGGACATCCAGGCCGGTCTGGCCGGAATCAAGGTGGTAATCGGCGAGAATGATGTCCGGTGCGAAGGGCGGTCTGCCATCGACGGTTTTGGTCAGGGTGTCTTCGGCGGCACGGCCCGACTGGGCGGTAACCACGACGCAATCCCAGTTTTCCAACATGGCGCGCATGCCATCAAGGATCGCCGGTTCGTTATCAAGGCAGAGCACCCGAAGCCCACCCAATTCGCCCGCCATGCGGCGTTTGGGTTTGGGCGTGGCGGCTGTGTCGGCAACCCCCAGCGGTACTTCGACCGAGAAGACCGTGCCGCGACCGGGGCGTGAACGCACCGAAACCGGATGGCCCAGCGATTTGCCAAGGCGGTCGACGATGGCAAGGCCAAGGCCAAGCCCCTTCACATCGGTGGTTTCCGGGCCTTCGAGACGATGGAATTCGCGGAAGATGATTTTCAGTTTGTCTTCGGGGATGCCCGGCCCGCTATCCCAGACTTCGAGTTTGAGCGTGTCACCACGCATGCGACAGCCGACCACCGCCCCGCCGGTGCGGGTATAGCGCATGGCGTTGGAAATGAAGTTTTGCAGGATACGCCGCAGCAAGCGACTGTCACTGCGCACCCACAGATCACGCTTATGGACCTTGAAGCTGAGCCCTGCATTTTCAGCAATCGGGCCGAATTCGGTTTCAAGCGCACCCAGCACATCATTGATCGCAAAGTCGCGAATGGTCGGTTGCATCGCGCCGGCGTCCAGCTTGCAGATATCAAGAAGTTCGTTGAGGAGTTCTTCAACCCCCTTAAGCGACAAATCGACCTTGCCGACCAGATCAAGCACGTCTTCGGCCAAACCCTGCTTGCCGCCAAGGGCCACGGTAAACAGGCGCGCGGCATTAAGCGGCTGAAGCAAGTCGTGGCTGGCCGCGGCAAAGAAGCGGGTTTTGGTATCGTTCGCCGTTTCGGCCTGCTCCTTGGCGTCTGAAAGCTCGGAATTGAGCACCTCAAGCGCATGCGTTCGTTCGGTCACGCGCGCCTCAAGGCCTTCGTTGGCTTCCTTAAGGGCCTGTTCGGCGATCTTGCGTTCGGTAATGTCGTGATAGATACAGAAATAACCCAGCACTTCGCCGGTTTCATCAAAGTGCGGAATATAGGTGCCTTCGGCATAGCGGCCTTCGCGCACGCCAAGGGTGGCGCGTTCGTCATTGCGGTTGCGGGTAATCGCCGGGAATTCGATTTCGAAGCTCTGGCGATAGCCTTGCAAAACCAGGTCAATCATCGGGGCGAGATGGACAAAGCGTTCCTCGCCCACCGCTTCGCGGACCGACATGCCGTGTGCCTCGACGCGCCGCAGGCCAAACATCCGTTCATACGGGCGGTTGGTAAAGCGCAGGCGCTGATTTTTATCGGCATAAGCAATCATCACCGGAATGTTGTCGGTATAGATCCTGATATTTCGTTCGCTGTCACGAAGGGCCTCTTCGGTGCGTACGCGTGCGGTGATATCAGCAATGGTGGCAACAAAGCCGCCATCAGGCATCGGGTTGGTACGCACTTCGAGCACCATGCCATCGGACCTTTTGCGCTCATAGGTATGTGGCAAACGGCGCATCTGCGGCGCGGCATTACGGCCGAGCAGAATATCGATATCCACCGCCCGGTTGCCATTTTCACGACAGATTTGAACAAGATCGGACAGCGGCAAAGTGACCTGAATGTCGCTGGTCGAAATGCCCAGCAAATCAATGAAACGGTGGTTCCAGGTCGCAAGCCTGAGGTTATGATCAAACACCCCGACGCCTTGCGAGATGTTTTCAAGCGTATTGAGCAACAGATCGCGGTTGAACTTGATGGCCTCGGATGCTTCATCGAGCAGTTCCATCGCATCGCGGCGCGACACGGCCTTGTCGGGCAGCAATAGCGCCATCACCACGCGCGACGATGCGGCCCCCACGGCACCAGACAGCAGATGCTCGGTAAAGTTCGCGGCATCGACATCGGCAAGATCGGATCGCTTGGTTTCGCCATCGCGCGATTGCAGATAATTGCGAAAGGCGCGCTGTGCCCAATGCTTGCCAAGGAACCTTGCCGCCAGATCTTCCAGATCGCCCAGCGTCACCCGGCCCGGCCAGGTATCGTTGCGCGCCTTGGTATCCTTGCGCCAGACATCGACAAAGACCTGTGCCTGACGGCGTTGGGTGACACCCTGAACCCCAACAGCGGAACCAACAAACATCAGAACAAAGTTCACCCCCAGTGACCAGACAACCCCATGGGTCAAATGATCCTGGATGCCCACACCCAAAAGCGCCTGCGGGTTCAGAATGCCAATCCCAAACGGACCGTCTGTCAGGATCGAGGATGGCAACAACCCGCCCTGCACAAATGTCGGCATCAAGAGCGTATAGGCCCAAAGTCCGAACCCAGAAATCAGACCAAGTCGCACCCCGGTACGGTTGATGTTTTTAAGGTAGATCGCGGCCAGAACAGCCGGGGCAAATTGCGCCATGGCCGCAAAGGACAGCATGCCAATATCGGCCAGCGCATAGTTTCCCGCCAGAAACCGATAAAACCCGTACGCCAAAAACAGAAGCCCGATAACCGCCGCACGGCGGATTTTCAAAAGCACCTGACTGACATCACCTGACATGCGTTTCTGGATGCGCTCTGAACGCAGCAAAAGCGGCATGACCAGATCATTACAAACCATCGTCGAGACCGCGACACAGGACACAATCACCATGCCGGTACTGGCCGACAAGCCGCCGACAAAGGCCACAACCGCCAGCCAGTCCTGCCCTCCAAGCAACGGCAAGGTCAGAACGAAGGTATCGGGATTGACCGTTGGATCGTCGCCAAACATGAACAGTCCGGCAATCGCAATCGGCACGACAAAGATGTTGATCGCAATCAGATAGGCCGGGAACAGCCAGCGTGCACTCGTCAGGTTGCGGCCATCATCATTTTCAACAAAGGTCACATGGAATTGTCGCGGCAGGCAGAAAATCGCAAAACCGGCCAGCATGGTTGCGATAAAGAAGTTCGAGGTCATCCACGTATCAGGGATGAACAACTCGCGAATGGTTGGGTCCGCAAGCGCCCGCCTGTTGATATCGGCAAAGCCGTCAAACATTCCGTAGACGACAAAGAACCCGACCATCAAAAGTGCCGCCAGCTTGATCAGGCTTTCAAACGCCACGGCAAGAATAAGGCCGTCATGGTGTTCGGATGAGTGGATATAGCGCACACCGAAAAGGATGGAGAACACCGCCATCAGGACGGTGACATAAAGTGCCGTATCCTTGGAAAAATGGCCCTCGGAATGGCGGACAACCTGTTGCCCCAGATCGCCGATCAAGACATCAAAGGACATCGACACGGCCTTGAGCTGCAGCGAAATATAGGCCAGCACCCCGACAACCGCGATCAGGGCAACAAGGGCGGCCAGACTTTGGCTTTTGCCATAGCGAGAGCCGAGAAAATCGGCAATTGAGGTGATGTTTTGTTTATGACAGACACGCGCGATCTTGGTCATGATGCCAAAACCGACAATCATCACCACAATCGGGCCGATATAGATCGGCAGAAACGCCCAGCCCCCTGTGGCCGCCGATCCGACGGAGCCAAAGAAGGTCCAGCTTGTGCAGTAAACTGCCAGTGACAGGGCATAGATGGTCGGCTTGAGCTTTGATGCACGCCATTTGTCGGCATATTTGTCGCCATAATGGGCTATGGCAAACAACAACCCGATATAGGTCATGGCAACAATAAAGATCAGTCCGCCCTGAATCATCCGCGCGTGGCCCTGTGTGTCATTCTGTAACCGGCCGCCATATTAGGCGGTTAAAACAATCTTGTGTCCGGGACTATACCACGGCGGCGTTATTGTCTAAAACGGCGCAAATCGATTTGAGAATAAAGTTCAAGGAAAGCGTGGTTCGAATGGCTTCTGATTATGGCTTTTACGCTGGTATTTTACGGTTTGTGGCAAAGAAAACCGAAACCGAAGACCCGGAAATCCGTATCATGATGGGGCATCTGAAGGGGATTTCAGACGCAATCGAACAGACGGGTCGATTTATGGTCGAACGCAACAATTGCGAAAGTGCCGCGCGCGCCTTTGCCGGTGTTGCCAAGTTCCTGCAGGAACGCATCCTGCCCGAGGCCCTGAATGCCGGGAACGAGGGCGCTGTCGAACAGCTTAAATGGACGATTGAAACATCGCTTGTGCTGGCTGCCGAACTGGTAAAGCGTGCCGCCAACGAGGAGCTCAAGGATCAGGACAGGTTCACCTTTGACCTGCCCGCCGCCCCGAATGCGCCGACAGTTCACTAAGCGCAATCAAATCCCAAAAACAGGAAAGGCCGACACCCGAAGGTGCCGGCCTTTCTCATTTCAGCAGTCGTACGACTTGGCGACTTAGTAACTGCCGTTGGCAAAAACATTGGCGCGCTGGTTCAGTGCGGTTGCTTCGAATTCCTTGCCATAGGGTGCGGCTTTCTTGGCAAAGTCCATAAGCGACGCGTAAATGCGGCCATTAAGGTCATTCTTGCCTGCGATTTCTGCAATCGCTTCCTTGGCAGCACCGGCGAAGGCATTGATCAGATCGTCATTGAAGTGACGGATCTCGGTACCCTTATCCAGGATCGCCTGATAGGACTGGATGTTGTTAAACGCGAAATCCGACACCGTCTGGTCAACATTGGCCTGTGCGGCAACGGCAACGATTTCCTGCAGGTCTTCGGGCAGCTCGGCAAGCTTGTCCTTGTTGATAAAGACCTCGATGCCTGAACCCGGTTCGGCAAATGCCGGGGTGTAGTAGTATTTGGCAACCGATGCCAGACCAAAGGCATAATCGTTCCACGGACCAACCCATTCGGCCGCGTCAATTGCGCCCGACTGCAGGCTTGGCAGGATGTCAGCCGCCGGCAAAAGCGACGGGGTCGCACCAAGTCGTCGCATGGCTTCGCCACCGATACCGGCATAACGGACTTTCAGGCCCTTGAGGTCATCAACCGAATTGATTTCCTTGTTGAACCAACCACCGGCCTGAAGACCAGTGTTGCCAGCCAGGAACGGTTTGACATTGAACTGGGCATAAAGTTCGTCCCACAGTGCCTGACCACCGCCAAAACGCAACCAGCCGGAAAGCTCCCACGCCATCAAACCAAACGGAATGGTGGTGAAGAACGAAACTGCCGGATCCTTGCCAAACCAGTAATACGGGGTGGCATGGGCAAGATCGGCAACGCCTTGCTCGACTGCATCCATGCATTCAAGGGCCGGGACCAGTTCACCGGCACCATAAACGGTGATGTTCAGGCGACCGCCCGACATCTTGTTTACACGTTCGGCAAACAGTTCGCCGTTTGCGCCAAGGCCCGGGGTTCCTTTCGGCCAGGGCATAACCATGCGCCAGTTAATGGTTTCATCAGCTTTGACGATTGATGGTGCGGCGGCAGTGGCGGCAAATGCGCCTGCGGCAACGCCTGCACCGCTCAGAAACGCGCGACGTTTCATTGTGGGGCTCCCAATATTGGTAAGATTTTGCGTGAAAAGCTAACGAAGCTAATTTCGTAACCTTGTTTGCGGTCAAAGTTACGTTTTTTGGCGCGGGCAACAATTCATGATTGCGGGATGCAGCATCGCCCTGAACGCATGACATCGACATTTTATCGACAAATCTTCACCCATAAGTTCAAAAAAAGGGACTGCCAAACTGGCAGTCCCTGATCGGGGATCGAACCGCAAGGCTCGATAAAGATGTCAGTCTGGGCTTAGTAACCCCAAACCTTTGCACGATGCATCAGGCCGGTTGCCTCGAATTCCTTGCCATAGCGGGCAGCTTTCTTGACGAAGTCAAGATAGCTTGCCGCGATCCGGCCAGAGAGATCATTCTGGGCTGCGATCTCATCAACAGCGGCCTTGGAATGTTCGGCCAGCGTCATGATCACTTCATCCGGGAACTGGCGCACTTCAACACCCTTGTCGATCAGTGGCTGATAGGACTGGATGTTGTTGAAGGTGAAGTCCGCAAGGGTATTTTCGGCAATCGCCTGTGCGGCAAAGCGAATGATCGCCTGCAGGTCGGACGACAATGCGTCAAACTTGTCCTTGCCGATAAAGATCTCAAGGCCCGGGCCGGGTTCATGGAAGGCCGGGGTGTAGTAGTATTTGGCAACCTGATAAAGACCAAAGGCCATATCGTTCCATGGGCCAACCCACTCGGCCGCGTCAATCGCACCCGACTGCATGGCCGGCAGGATTTCGCCTGGCGGGATCATGGTGGCATTGGCACCGGCACGGCGCATCGCTTCGCCGCCAAGACCGGCATAGCGCATTTTCAGGCCCTGCAGGTCATCAAGGGAATTGATTTCCTTGTTGAACCAGCCACCGGCCTGCATGCCCGAGTTCCCGGCATAGAACGGCACAACGTTGAATTCTGCGTAGGCTTCTTCCCAAAGCTTCTGGCCATCGCCAAAGCGGATCCAGCTTGAAAGTTCCCACGCGGTCAGACCGAACGGAATGGTCGAGAAGAAGTTAAGCGCTGGATTTTTACCCTGCCAGTAATACGGGGTACCGTGCGCCATTTCGACCACGCCCTGTTCGACGGCATCCATGCATTCGAACGGCGGCACCAGTTCGCCCGCACCATAGATCGTGATGTTCAGGCGACCGCCCGACATCTCTTTGACCATGGCGGCGAATTTTTCGGCATTGGTGCCAAGGCCCGGCGTGCCTTTTGGCCATGGCATGACCATGCGCCAATTCAGAGTTTCCTGTGCGGATACAACAGCCGGCGCTGCAACAGAGGCAGCAACCGCACCGGCACCCAATCCAGCCCCTTTAAGAAACTGACGACGTTTCATTTCGATCCCCTATATTCTTGTGTTTTGGTGGTTTTTTGCGCAACCACCAGCCTGCGGAGGGGGATTTTGGCTAAAACGACTGTCCTTTTCCACTATTTTTGCCGAATTTGGGAAATATTTTTTCCTGACGTTACGGAAACAAGGCTTTCAGACCTTCTTCCGACTTTTACGACCCAAGGTAGGTATTGTAATCGGCCACAAACTGTTCAACCGTCCCGGCCCCTTGGGGGGTGTTGTAATACTGCTTCCAATAGGCGGCCAGACCATTGACATCGTTCGGGTCGCTTGGCATCGCAGCCGGTGCACGGTAATAGCGAATGCGACACAGGGCTGCGGCATAGGCCAGATTGGTTGCCAATTGTGCATCCTTGTCTGGCGTACCGTCTGCCTGCGCCGGCTGAGGGGCAAGAAACCCGTCCACCTTGGCCTTGAGGTCTGAACGGTAATCCAGGAAATTCTCGTAACAATCGTGCAGGGTTGCGGGTTCCATCTGAAAAATGCCCAGAGCCGGGCCACCGCCGACCTGTTTGATGTAATCCCCCAAATGGCTTTCATGGGCGGCCGTCCCCATAATCAGGTTTTCGGCGACATTGGATGATGGCAAATCCAGGGCTGCCAAAACCGGTTGAACAACCAGTGTGCGGAGCTGCGTGGCGTCGATTGGCATAGAACTCTCCATTCACTTAAAAGCATTCATGCCACTACGACGCTGCCAAACCCAAAATGAGAAAATATTTTTCGTATTTTCGCCTATAGCGCGAAAGCGCTAACACCAAATCAGCCATCCTCCTCCTTAAAAGCACAAATGTATATACGTATGTATAGTTAAACTATGCCCCCTTAAACCAACCTGTAGTAACCAAGAGAACTTTTTAATTGTTCTAATTACTTGTTGTTTCTCGGGGAGAATAAAGTGATGCATCCAGACATGAAACGCCGCCTTGAGTTCATTGGCCTGGACGGACCAAAGATCAAAGAACTGAAGCGGGCATGGCCTGTTATCGAAAAAAACCTGCCGGCCATGCTTGATGAATTTTACCGCCGCGTGATGAATGACGAAGGGCTGGCCAGAATTGTCGGCGACCCTTCAAATATCGAAGGTTTGAAGAATGCCCAGAGCAAACACTGGGCCAAGCTTTTTGAAGGCGCTTTTGACCAATCGTTTTATGATGATGTCCGGCGCATCGGCAAAGCCCATGAACGCATCGGATTAACCCCGGAATCCTATGTGTCGGCCTATAACTTCATGCTGGGCGAAATCATTTCTGTTCTGTGCAAGAACTTCCACCGCGACGGTCAGTTGCCCGTCTTGATCACCGCCTCTACGCAAGCCCTGCTGATCGATGTCGAAATGGCCATTACGGTCTATTACGAAGAAACGCAGAAAACCTATTCCGCAAAACTGAATGAAATGTCCGACGAGTTTGAAAAAACCATCGGGACAGTTGTTTCAGCTGTTTCAAGCTCGGCGACAGACATGTCACAGGCTTCTGAATCCCTGATGAGCAGCATGCAGGAAACCCAGAGCGAAGTCGAAAAGGCACGCGGCGCGGCAGAAATTTCAGCCGATAACGCCACCACCGTCGCAGGCGCAGCAGAGGAGCTCGACAGTTCCATTCGCGAAATTTCAAGCCAGGTATCGCGCGCCTCGACGATTTCCACCGAGGTCGAAGGTTCCGTTCGGCAAACATCAGATACGATTGAGACACTCAATGCTGCCGCCGAGCAGATCGGGACTGTTGTCGACCTGATCGACAAGATCGCAAGTCAGACCAACCTTCTGGCACTCAACGCCACGATCGAGGCTGCCCGTGCTGGCGAAGCCGGCAAGGGTTTTGCCGTGGTCGCAAGCGAGGTCAAGAACCTTGCCAACCAGACGGCCAAGGCCACCGGTGACATCACCGAGCAGATCAACAATGTGCAGCAAAGCACGGTAGCAGCGGTTAACGCCATTCATGGCGTGGCAGGGCAAATCAGCAACATCGTTGATTCTGTCACCGCAATCTCGGCAGCGGTTGAGCAACAGGCTGCTGCCACCACCGAAATCAGTGGCAACATCAATGCCGTATCCTCGGCCAACCGTGACGTAAACAGCAGCCTTGAAACCGTCAATGGCACGGCAACCCGAACCAGTTCGGTCGCCTTGAACGTTTCAGAAGTATCGCAGACACTAAAACAGAATTCCGAGCAACTGCGCAAAGATGTCGATGCCTTCATCTCCAAACTGACATCTTAAACCAACCCTGTTCCGAGGTTTGCGCCCCTAGCGGCCGCGCGCCTCGGACGGGGTAATACCAAACACCCGCTTGAAAGCAGTTGCGAAATTGGCCGGGCTTTTATAGCCCGCTGCCCAGGCGGCCTGCGCAATCGTCAGGCCGTCCTTTTCCATCGCGTCGCGGGCCGCGACAAGGCGACTTTCACGGATGAAATCCTTTACCGTCATGCCATAGGCGTCCTTGAAGATGCGTTGCATGCTCGTCACACTGACCCCGATAGCAGAAGCAATGGTCGCAAGGGTTTGTTGCTCGGGATCAGTGGTCAAAATGAAATCACGGATTTCCTGTGCACGATGATGGCGATCGAGTGCATCCGGACCGGAACGTTTGCCAAGCATCGCCTTTTCGTCGGTGTCATTCTGAATGGCAGATAGTGCTTCGGCGAAAATTTCCAGGCCACGGCTTTCTTCATAAAGCTCGCGCATGACCGGATCGGTCACGTGCGGATAGATCAGTTGATCGGCCAGTGCCAAGACACGGCGTGAGGGCCGCCAACTGCGCACAGAAATACCGGCATTGAAAAAATCGGTGATTTCGCGATAACGAGCCGGTGATTTGCCAAGCTGGCGCAACACCCAGTCAAACTGCGCGGATATCATCACCTTGCTGATTTCGCTGCCTTTGTGGATATAACGCCGGACCTTTGAGGGATGCGGTACCGCCAAGATAAAGCCAACCGGGTGGTCACGTGCGTCAAGATCAACGGGCACACCATCAAACTCGGCCTGAAGCCGCCCCTTCAACATGATAGCGACCTTGACTGCCGCACCGACACTATAGTCGGCAATGGCATCCTTCATTTCCATCGTGTCGGATGTGTGAATACCAAGAAAGGATTGCGGCGCATCACTAAATGACATTCGACCATTCATAAGCGAACCTGTGCCTGCCAAAGGACCATTCACCCCCTCGACACGACTGCCAAGTTCTTCCAGTTGCCACCTGGTAATTGAGTCACGCCGTGTTATCTGCCGGTGTGCTGTTACCCCCACAAACCTCTCTCCCGTTTTGAATTCACAAAGCATTTTTGAACATATGCAAATGACGCTGAACGGTCTTTGCGTAAACATGCTGACGATTTCGCAAACATGTCCGGCGATTTGGCAAACATCATTCCTGTTGCGTCCCCGCCTACGAAAATAATATTCACAATCATTCGCATTTGCAAATCTATTTCTCAGGGAACCAAAATGCCACAGTCACCCTCGCCAATCTTATCGCCCCGGATCAGCGCCCTTTTGCGCACAACCATCCTTGCCGGTGTTGCACTTACGGTTTTGCCCTCATTTTCCCTTGCACAAGATGCAAAGACAGATGACGCCGAAACCGTAACACAGCCACTCGAAGTCACCGCATCGGCCAAATCCGCACAGGGACTACCCGGTGGTGTTTCAATCGGCCAGGCAGAACTGGATCGCAAAAATCCACAGACGATCAAGGATGTGTTCGCCGACGAGCCGGGTGTCAAGGTTGGCGGTCCAACAGCGATTTCGCAGAAAGTCTATGTCCAGGGCATTGAGAACACCAAACTCAATGTACAGGTCGATGGCACGCGGCAGGTTGATTCAACCTTCCACCATATCGGTACTGCGATCATTGACCCTGCGATGCTGAAATCAGTCGAAGTTGAGTCAGGTGTCTCACCAGCAGATGCCGGCCCGAACGCGCTTGGTGGCTCGATGTTCTATGAAACCCGCGATGCCCGCGACGTTCTTGAAAATGGTGAGTCATTTGGTGGTTGGGCAAAGCTCCAATATAACTCCAATACCAAGGGTTTGGCCGAGTGGCTTACCGTTGCCGGACAATATGAAAACGTCGAAGCGCTGGCATATCTAAAGAACAGCAATCAGGGGAATTACAAGGATGGTGCTGGCAACGAAGTAACCGGCACAGCCGATGGCAGTGAGAGCGGTCTGGGCAAGTTTGCCTTTACCGGCAATGACGGTGGCCGGTTCGAAGCCTTTGCCAGCCATCTTGTTGACGAAGGTGTTCGCCCGGTGCGTCCGAACTTTGCATCGCTACCGACCAGAACCACCCAGCCGCAATGGATTTCCTATAAGGATACGTCATTTGGTGTCAGCTACGTTGATGAACAACCAACTGACATGCTGGCCCCGGAACTCAGCCTGAATTACAGCAAGACGCATCTTGACGTACCCAAGCTTGATGACAGCACACACATTGAGTCGGTGATTGAAACCCTGAATGGCAAGGCCGCAAACACGTTTGACGTCGGCATGGGAGATTTGACCGCCGGTTTCGACTTCTACCACGACGAAGCCACCGGCGGCGGGGACACTGCCCGTCCAGCAGGTCGGGCAGGAAGATTTACTGAAACTTCAACCAATATTGGTGTTTTCTCACAGGCAAGACTTTCACTGACAGACCGTTGGCGCGTTTCATTTGGCGGTCGTGGTGATCAGCAATGGTTTGAAGGCATAGACGGAACCGATTTCAGCGAATTCGGACTTAGTGGCAATGCCAACACCGAATATGACGTTACCGATGCCGTCATGGCATATGGTGGTTTGGGCACAACCTTTGGCGGCCTGCCACTTGGTGAATCCGCGATCTACAACTATTCAGGCATCTGGAATTACAGCGGCTTTAGCCCATCTCGTTCATACAATGCAAAACTGGGGTCACGCGTCACACTGCAGGATTGGGCGTTCGACGGGAATCTTTTCTACAATCTGATCAACGAGTCTCATGATCTGTCGACCTCAAATCGCAATACCACCGTCGATCTTGATACGCGCGGCGTAAACCTTTCGGCCACCTACACCTATGGTCCGGGTTATGTCCGTGCGGGCTATACGCACACCAACGTCAAATCAGATGGCGCTGTGCCCGTCAGCACATCGGCCGCCTATCAAGGGGTGATCGTCGGTGACATCATTAACATCGATGCAGCGCACCGTTTTGATGATTACGGCATCCGGATCGGGGGCAATTCAGAACTCGCATTGTCTGACGACAGCCCGGAAGACAATGGCAACGAGAAACTCGACAGTTATTTTGTTGCCAACCTTTATGCCGAATGGGTCCCTGATGCCCTTAACAATGCGGTTACCCTGCGTGTGGATGCAATGAACATCTTTGACCGTGATTATGTTGCCCGTACCACAACAGGCTACGACAACAGCAACGTCGAGCCCTATCACGAACCCGGACGCACTTTCCTGATTTCGGCGAAGGTCGATTTCTAGGACGCGAAGAAACACTCATCGAACCGAAATGGGCAGCACATCGGGTGCTGCCCGTTTTGGCGTTTGAAATGCACGACAAGACAAACCTTCAGGATGACCTGACATGACAATTCGCAATCTTTTCGCCGTTGCTGTGGCAACACTGATCTGGGGTGCAAGTGCTTCCGCTGGTGAAACGGTCACACTGACTGATATTGCCGGACGTGAAGTCACCGTCGAGGTGCCGGTCAAACACATGATCCTTGGCGAGGGACGTTTCCTGCCGTCGATCGGCATTCTTGATCCGGAAAATCCGGTGCGCTGGATTGCCGGAATGATGGGCGACTTCAAATCACTCGATCCGGCATCCTTTGCGCAATACCGCGAAAAATTCCCCGAAATTGATGATATCCCGCTGGTTGGCCGTCAGAACGAGGAAACGTTTTCTGTTGAAAAGGCAATCACGGTTAAACCGGATGTTGCGATTTTCGGCATGTCGGGTGGTCATGGGCCGGGCTCGACCAGCCACGAGGTCCTGTCTGTCATGGGGGCTGCCCACATCCCGGTGGTGATGATTGATTTCCGAGCCAAGCCGTTTGAAAACACACCCAAGAGCATACGTCTTCTGGGCAAGCTGATGGGCAGGGAAGAACAGGCAGAAGCATTTGTGAAGTTCTATGAGGAGAACCTTCAAAAGGTGACCTCACGCACAGCAAAGATAACCGAAAAGCCCAGTGTCTTCCTTGAAAGCCGTGTCGGCCTTGCCGAGAATTGCTGCGAAGCCATGGGCAACGAGATGATTGGCAAGTTCGTCACCCTTGCCGGTGGCAAGAATATCTTTGGCGACACCATTCCCGGCGTCATCAGCCAGGTCTCCGTCGAACAGGTCATTGTCTCCGATCCCGACGTCTATATCACCACAGCCATCGGATCCGCCGGGCTGGATGCGGACGCCAATGCAAAGCGCATTGTGCTGGGCGCAAAGACGAATGCCGATCAGGCACGTGCATCGCTGGCAAACAGCATGGAACGCACCGGCCTGCCGCTTCTAAGTGCGGTGAAAAGCAACCAAGTCTATTCCGTCTGGCATCATGTTTATAACAATCCGATCAATGTGTTTGCCCTGCAGGCGATGGCAAAGTGGCTGCATCCCGACATCTATGCCGACCTTGATCCAGACGCCGAACTGGCAACATTTTTCGAGCGCTTTCAGGCGGTTGATCTGAACGGTGTCTACTGGATCGGCCTTGACGACGCGCCGTCACCATAAGCCGACCCAACC
Source organism: Thalassospira indica (assembly GCF_003403095.1). Taxonomy (NCBI): domain Bacteria; kingdom Pseudomonadati; phylum Pseudomonadota; class Alphaproteobacteria; order Rhodospirillales; family Thalassospiraceae; genus Thalassospira; species Thalassospira indica. The sequence goes on from NZ_CP031555.1 coordinate 3,018,705, forward strand.
CCGCAAACGCAAACAGAGAGATCGCCAGATGTTTACCACAAAGGGATCGGTCAAAACCGATAAGGCCGCCAAGTATCTTGTCCAGCTGTGCAAACATTTCGCTCACAAGGTCGAGGTCGATCTGGGCGAAACCACCGGCAATGTGGCATTTCCCATGGGCCCGTGCGTCATTACCGCCCATGAGGACCGCCTGACCTTTGACGGGCAGTCACACAAGCCAGAAGGTATTGAAAGCATGAAGGGTGTGATTATCGTCCATCTCGACAAATTTGCCTGGCGCGAGGCACCACTTGATTATCATTGGGAAGATGGCGAAACGCCTGATGCCTAAACGCGCCTTACGCAAACAAAAACGCCAGCCTTCATGGGCTGGCGTTTGTCATTCTAGTGAAGTTGATAGGCGACTGGTACGGTCCAGACGACTTGTTGTTCGGTCATCTCGTCGGGGAATGGCGGGAATTTCCGAACGCGTTCGATCAGGCGTTCGGTTTCGCGATCAAGGATGCTTGACCCGCTTGAACTGACCATGCTGGCTTCAAGCACCGTGCCATCGCGCGCAATGACAAGGCGAATACGATTTTCGCCCTCGATCCGGCGGCGCATAGCGCGTTCGGGATATTCGCGGTAGCGCGCCAGCGTTTGCAAAACGGACGCCTGATAATCCACCATCTTGGCCTGGCTTGCCGCACCACCACCGCTACCAGCCGATGAACTGGCGGCCTGACTTTGGGTGGTTTCACCCGTCGTGCCCTCTGACTTGACAGAGTTTGTCAGTCCGGACGGCTGTGGCGTTGGCTGGGCGGCTTTTTCGACCGGCTCTGGCGCCTTGGTCGGTTGCGGGGCCTCTGCCTGCTCCACGGGTGGTTTGGGCTTCATGCGCACCGGCAGGACCTCTGCCAGTTGCTGTTCGACAACCGGCTCGGGCACAGGTTCAGGCTCCGGTTCGGCGACTTGTTCAATGACCGGTTCTGGTTCCGGAATGGGTTCTGGCTGTTGCTCGACCACTTCCGGCTCTGGTTCCGGGAGAACTTCCGGTTCAGGCTCTGGCTCCGTCTCGAACACTTCCTCGGGGATCGGCTCGGGCTGGGTTTCCTGTTCCGGATCCGGGTCAACGATTTCTTCGGGCACTTCGGCGGCCATGCTATCGACCGCGTCGGCACTTTGGGTATCGGTTTCCGCTTCACCGGTTTCGGCCTGCCCGGCGCCCAGCGAAATGCTGATACTTTGCACAGCCCCTGCCCCGCCCCAGCCGGATGGCTGCGGGTCGGGCATGGCAAGGACGATCCCGCCGGTCAGGACAAGACCGGTCAGCCCGGTTGCAATCAAAAGATCAACACGTTTGGACATGCTATTCCTGACCCGGCTGCATGGCCGTCATCAATTGGACTTTCTCAATGCCAAGTTCCTGAAGACGCGCCAAAAGGGTCACGACCTTGGCACCTTCGACTTCGCGGTCGGCCCGGATTTCGACCGGACGGCCGATATAATCGGCTGGCAGCATTGACGACAGGCGATCAAGCCCACCCGTCAAATCATCAATCCCGATTTCACCATTGCTGCCAAACCACAAGACAATGGTGTCTTCCGGTTGGCCTTCGGCGGTTTGGCTGGCGGGCGGGTCAACTTCAAAGGGACCGAGTTTTTGCAGGCTTCCGGCAATCATGAAAAAGATCAAAAGCAGGAAGACGATGTTGATCAAAGGCAACATCGGTTCCTGAACCGGTCCGTCCTCGGCAATCTGGATGCGGCGTTTCATTCAATGAACTCCACATCCGTGACGCCACCACGGCCCAGCGTATCCATCACTTCGACCAGTCGTTGCAGATTGGCACCATTGATCGGCCGCAGGCGTACCGGTGATCCGTCATGATCACGCAAAAGCGTCGGCGCCAGATTCGAAAGCGCAATCGCATTGCCATTGATCGACAGGCCACCATTAACATCGACCTCGACCGTGACCGGTCGGGTGTCGCTTTGGCTGGTGGCGCGACCATCGGTGATGCTGACCGACATCTCAAAGCCCTTCCAGTCAAGGAAGCTTGAAGCCAGCATGAAGAAGATCAGCAGGATAAAGACAACATCAATCAGCGGGGTCAGACCGATCATCGGTGTAGAACCGCTGTTGCGTTCGCGCAGCTGCATGGGGCGACTTCCGGAAACGGGGTTTATTCGGCGGCGTGGCGCAGTTCGGAAACGTTTGATGCGCGGCTAAGCGTCTTGCGGGCCAGTTCACCGCGATTAACCACCAGCGTACAAACATCTTCCATCGTGGCGGCAGCACGGCCAATCACGCCTTGCATCCACATATGAAACGCGGTTGCCGGGATCGCGACCACAAGGCCGATGGCAGTTGTCAGAAGTGCCAGCCAGATACCGCCAGACAGCACAGACGGATCAATACGGCTGCCTGCCCCTTCCATACGCTGGAAGGCCTCGATCATGCCCATGACGGTACCCAGAAGGCCCAAGAGCGGGCTTAGCACGGCAATGGCCGACATGATCCGCAGACCACCATTGAGACCATCAATTTCCTTGCGCGCACGCGATGCAATCAGATCCGATGCTGCTTCGCGTTCCTCAGACGAACTTACCGGAAGCATCATGCCCGACAGGGCAATACGCGCGGCCGGATGGCGACGGCGTGCCAGAATTTCGGCCGCCTGCTGCTCGTCACCCGATGACAGGTGACGTTCGACATCCTTTACAAAGCCGTCGGCAAAAACACCACGGCGCAGGAACCCGACCAGCTTATAGAAGAACACCATAAGCCCGATCAGGGCCATCGCGGCCAGCACCCAGCCAACAACGCCTGCCCGGTCGACCTGTTCAATCACCGGAAGGCCAACAAAGCCATCCAGCATGCCGGTCGACTGGGTCGTTGCCGTTGCATCAATGGCAAGCCCGGTATTCGGGTCCACCATGACAGAACCGTCCGCATTAAGGTTTCCGGTCGCAGAGTCAGCCCCCACCGGGACGAGTGCGCCATCGGAAGAAAGCGGCGTTTGCGCATCCGAAGATGCGGCTGATGAATTCACAGGGTCAGACATGTAACTTTCCCGATCACAAAATTGATCACCACCAGACGTCCCGCTCTGGTGCGTTTGAAACTGATTTGCATTCTTTACAGGAAATAGAATTGCGATGCAATCGCAACCAACAGGCCAAAATACATTTTCATGCTGATCCCCTGCACCGAGCAGGTCATTCAGGGCGGGACAGGGTTTGCGTGATCGATCGGGAAATACGATGGCGAAAGCCAGGGCCAAAACCTAGATATGCAAAACCCCCGGAACTTCTGGGTTCCGGGGGTTTTGAATTGGTGAGCCCGACAGGATTCGAACCTGTGGCCAACTGATTAAAAGTCAGTTGCTCTACCAACTGAGCTACGGGCCCTCAACGTTGGTGAGCGGCGTTTTAATGGGCCAGACGGGATCGGTCAACCCCCCTTTTTATGCGAAGACGCACATCAGCCATGAAAAGACATCAAATGGTGAAAAATACCTGCCAATCGCATGCCCGAATGTGCCTTTGCGGATACCAAAATATCGCCAATGGCAAGACGGGTTCCGGGGTTGGAAAAGATCGCGATATGCAGGGAGAATCCGGGCAAATAAAAAGCCCCCGAAACCGGTTGGGTTTCAGGGGCTTATTGGTGAGCCCGACAGGATTCGAACCTGTGGCCAACTGATTAAAAGTCAGTTGCTCTACCAACTGAGCTACGGGCCCTCAAGGTTGGTGAAGCGCGTTTTAATGGCACAGGCGGCATCGGTCAACACCTGTTTTCCATATTTTGGCTCTTTTTGCGCATTCAGCCCCAAAAACGCGAAAGCCGCCCCATGAAGGGACGGCTTTCGGTTGCAATAGTTCGAATATCGCGATTATTGCGCGTCGGCAGCAACCTGCATTTTGACGATCTGATCCGGGTCGGCAACGCTGCCATTGGCCCAGGGCGCACCCTTTTTGATCATGTCGACATATTCCATGCCCTCAGTCACTTCGCCCCAGATGGTGTACTGACCATCAAGGTGCGGTGCATCGGCAAAGACGATGAAGAACTGGGAATCCGCACTGTTCGGATTGGCCGAACGGGCCATGGAAACGGTGCCGCGAACGTGACGTTCATTCGAAAACTCGGCATCAAGTTTCTGACCGGAACCGCCGGTTCCATTGCCTTTGGGATCACCGGTCTGCGCCATGAAACCTTCGATCACACGATGGAATTTCAGCCCATCGTAAAAGCCTTCACGGGTAAGTTCCTTGATCCGGGCAACATGTTTCGGTGCCAGATCCGGGCGAAGCTGGATCACAACGCGGCCATCTTTCAGGTCAAGATAAAGCGTGTTTTCCAGATCCTGAGCGACTGCGTCGTTTCCATTGGACATGGTGATAAATCCTAGTACGAGAGCGATAATTGAAAATAGACGAAAAAGACGCATGGCCTGCGTTATTCCTTTTCTTCTGCCAGCTTTTCGTGCAGCCGTTTCAGCACGTTTGCCGGCACAAATTCAGTGACATTCCCGCCCAGACGGGCGATTTCCTTCACGAAACGCGAAGAGACAAACTGTTGTTTGTCCGATGCCATCAAAAAGACGGTTTCAACTTCCGGGGATAGCCGGGCGTTCATCCCGGCCATCTGGAATTCATACTCAAAGTCCGATACCGCCCGAAGTCCACGGATAATCGTGCTGGATCCGTTTTCCTGGGCAAACTGCATCAGAAGCGATGAAAATGGCTTAACTGAGGTACGGGCGGCAACTTCACCGCCCGCAGCCTTGAGTGCACCTTCAACCAGTGCACAGCGTTCATCGACCCCGAACATCGGACCTTTGCCGGCGTTGATCGCAACGCCGACAATCAGTTGATCGACGATCCGGGTCGCACGACGAATGATATCCATATGCCCCTGGGTTACCGGATCAAAGGTGCCCGGATAAATCCCGATACGCGATACGGTAGAAGACGTTTCAGTCATCGAACTTCCCGTTATTCGTCGCGGTCCGCTTCATCAGATGCCGGTGCCTCAGCCGCATCTTCATCAGATGCTTCCGGGGCCTGGTCGGCGGTTTCAACGGCACCTTCGGCACCCTCGATCACACCTTCCTCGCCATCGATGATCTCATCATCTTCATCACCAAGGTTTGACAGACGTTCGACTGCGACGACCTGTTCGTCTTCGGCAGTACGGAACAGCGTCACACCCTGGGTCTTACGCCCGGCAATACGGATGTCATGGGTCGGCATACGGATGACCTTGCCACCATTGGTGACCATCATCAGTTCGTCACCTTCCTCGATCACGAAGGACGCAGCGACATTACCGTTACGTTCCGACATCTCGATATTGGCAAAGCCCTGACCACCACGGCCGGTCACACGATATTCATAGGCAGACGTCCGTTTGCCATAACCGTTTTCAGTGACCGACAGGATCATCTGATCGCCACTGAGAATTTCCTGATAGCGTTCTTCGGACAGCAGTTCGAGCGGAAGGCTATCGGCCGTGATTTCCTCGCGACGCAACTTGCCGGTGATCGAGAGGTATTCACCGCGCTCTTCCATCGAAACATGGTTGCCAAACAGCACCGACATCGCGATGACTTCGTCCTGATCGGCCAGACGGATGCCACGCACACCAACCGAATTACGGCCGGTAAAGACGCGCACGTCACCGACACGGAAACGAATGCACTTGCCCTGACGGGTTGTCAGAAGGATGTCGTCATCATCGGTACAGGTCTGAACCGCGATCAGCTTGTCACCACGTTCTTCTTCAAGCTTCATGGCGATCTTGCCGTTTGATTTCACGTTCACGAAATCGGCAAGGCTGTTACGGCGCACGTTACCGGTCGAGGTGGCAAACATCACATGCAGGTTCGGCCATTCTTCCTCATCGGGAAGCGGCAGGACCGTGGTGATATATTCGCCTTCTGACAGCGGCAACAGGTTCACAAGCGCCTTGCCGCGCGATTGCGGCGTACCCATCGGCAGGCGCCAGACCTTCATCTTGTAGACCATCCCCTCGGAGCTGAAGAACAGAACCGGGGTGTGGGTATTGGCAACAAACAGCTTGGAAACGAAATCTTCCTCGCGGGTTGCCATGCCCGAACGGCCTTTGCCACCGCGACGCTGTGCGCGATAGGTCGACAGCGGAACACGCTGGATGTAACCGCTGTGCGACACGGTCACCACCATGTCTTCACGGGCAATCAGGTCTTCGATGTCATGTTCGAATTCTGCTTCCTGAATTTCGCTGCGACGCGGGTCGGCGAATTCATTGCGCATTTCGGTCAGTTCATCCTTGAGGATCGTCAACTTGCGCTCACGCGAGGCAAGGATATCAAGGAAGTCCTTGATCTTCTCACCCAACTCGGTCAATTCGCCCGCGATCTTGTCGCGTTCGAGACCGGTCAGGCGATGCAGACGCAGTTCAAGGATTGCACGCGCCTGTGCTTCGGACAGGCGATACATGCCATCAGTTGAACCAACCTGGTTCGGATCGGCAATCAGTTCGATCAGCGGAACAATATCGCCCGCCGCCCAATCACGTTCCATCAGCTGTTCACGTGCGACAGTCGGATCGGCTGCATTACGGATCAGTTTGATGACTTCGTCGATATTCGATACCGCAATACCCAGACCAACCACGACATGGGCACGGTCACGCGCCTTTTTCAGAAGGTGGATGGTACGACGGGTAATGACTTCTTCGCGGAATTCGACGAAGGCCTGAATGATTTCCTTCAGGTTCATCAGTTCCGGCTTGCCACGGTTCAGCGCCAGCATGTTGACACCGAACGAGGTCTGAAGCGCTGTAAAGCGGAACAGCTGGTTTAAGACAACATCGGCATTGGCATCACGCTTAAGCTCGATCACCATGCGCACGCCCGAACGGTCAGACTCGTCACGCAGATCGGAAATGCCTTCAAGCTTCTTGTCGCGGACCAGTTCGGCGATCTTTTCCATCAGGGTGGCCTTGTTCACCTGATAGGGAACTTCGGTCACGATGATGGCTTCGCGGTTGGCACGGATTTCCTCGACATGGGTACGTGCCCGCATGACGACAGAACCACGACCGGTCTTGAATGCCGAATGGATGCCTGAACGGCCAAGAATAAGACCACCGGTCGGGAAATCCGGACCATGGACAAATTCCATCAGACCTTCGACGGAAATATTGGGATCATCGACATAGGCCATGCAGCCATCAATGACTTCGCCAAGGTTATGCGGCGGAATGTTGGTTGCCATACCAACCGCAATACCACCGGCACCATTGACCAGCATGTTGGGGAAACGGGCCGGGATAACTGACGGTTCCTTGGTGGTTTCGTCATAGTTATCGCGGAAATCAATCGTATCCTTGTCGATATCATCGAGAAGGAAGTGCGCGGCCTTGGCCATGCGGGCCTCGGTGTAACGCATGGCGGCGGCCTTGTCGCCATCCATGGACCCGAAGTTGCCCTGCCCGTCAATCAGTTGCAGGCGCATGGAGAAATTCTGCGCCATACGGACCATGGCATCGTAAATCGCGCTGTCGCCGTGCGGGTGATATTTACCCATCACATCCCCGACCACACGGGCCGATTTGCGGAACGGCTTGTTATATTCAAACCCGTTCTCGTGCATGGCGTACAGAATACGACGATGTACCGGCTTCAAACCGTCTCGGACGTCAGGCAGTGCGCGGCTGACGATCACGCTCATCGCGTAATCGAGGTAGCTGCGGCGCATTTCTTGTTCGATGGAAACCGGGAAGATATCGCGGTTCTCGGGATTGGTCTCTTTGGTGGACAAAGGCCGTGACCTCTTAAACGCTTGATCAGAAATGATTCAATCGGCGTGACATACACCTATTTGAAGGCACATGCCGGACCAGAAAGGCGGAAAGTATCAGGTTTGTCCCGCACAAACAATATTGACAAATTCTATCGCGCAAGGTTGGGCAATAAAGTTCGAAATTTCGCGAAAATTCGCGGTTTTTCCAGCATTTAAAACCGTCACTTTCCGCCCGATTTGTCGCCTTTGGGAACTTCCATCACCGGTGTCATCGGATCAGACTTCAAAACCGGCCCATCGACATCCTTCGGTTTACGACCAAAACGCATCTGTGATGCGGCAATACCGCCCAGAATGACCGCCAGGGCAATCAATGCATTGGGCTGGGGCACTTCGCCCAGCACGATAAAGCTGATGACCACGCCAACGGCTGGCACCAGATAATTGTTAAACACAAGGAAGCTGGCCCCGGCCACCGCAATCAATTGCAAAATCAGGAACATGGCAATGCCGGTCGGAAACATGCCGAGATACATGATGGAAAGTGCGCCTTCAGGGTCCCAGTCCATTGTCCAGGGCTGATCGATAACCAAGGTAAAGGGCATCAGCATCAAGGCGGCAAATGTCAGGATCACGGCCGTCGATCCGATGCGTGGCTGATCACGCAGATTGCGCGCGACAAGCGACGAGATCGCATAACCGATTGCTGCAACCAGAATGGCCAACTGGAACAGGAACTCGCCCCCCAGCCCGGAAAGTGTTTCCGGCCCGAACAGAACGATCACGCCAATCGTTCCCAAAATCACCCCGACAACCTTGCCGGTTGAAAGCTTTTCATCATGGGTGAAGAAATGCGCCAGAACCACTGTGGTCAGCGGCACAGTCGACATCAGGATCGCGGCCAATCCGGCATCGACCTGTGTTTCACCATAACTGATCAAAAAGAACGGAATGGCATTACCAATCAGGGCGACCATAAAGGTCGAAATCCAGGCACCCCGCCCCTTGGGCAGTTCGGATTTACGAATAGCCGCGAAACACCACAGGACAAGGGCGGCAAAGGACAAACGGCCACAGGCCACCACCAGCGGCGAATAGGCATGCACGCCGATTTTGATGAAGGTGAATGAACTTCCCCACATCAAGGCCAGCAGCAACAACAAGCCATATTCACGAATTCCCGGACGTTTCATTTTATCAGCCCATTTTTGCCATACTTATTGGGCCTTATCGCGATCACGAACAGACCAGATCAAGCGTTAAGACCCATACGCTTTTTAATCAAGGAAATACCTTTTCACAGATTTTGCCCCAATAACAGCACGCCGCAGGCCGCTGAATGCAGTTTGCGAAATTCTCGCATTGAGGCCCTGCCTTAAGGCAGATCAAAGCGTTTCAGAGATAAAAATGAAAAAAAGTCACCATCGACATAGAATAGCTGTTGCGAATGACTTGCAATTGCATTACATTACGCATAACGAAAAAATCGGGATATGAGATGATGAGTTATGTTGATCAGGAATTGACGGTCGAAGACATGCTTGCCGACCCGATCGTTCAGACATTAATGCGCTATGACGGCGTCTCTGCCAGTGATGTTCGTCACACGATCGAGCAGGTAAATCAGAATCGGCCGGAAAATCCGGTGGATGGCGCCCATGCCGACGCATGGGCAACCACCAACCCCGTCAAATCAGGGCTGCACAACACTGCGGCTTAATGCACCTGCTCACCTTGGTTGGTGCTATCGGGTGTTCAGCGCCCAGTCATATTCATAGTCGGCGATATCAAGTTCCGTGATATCGCCCAAGGCTTTCGTCAGCTCCGGTCCGGCGAATTTTCTCAGATGCGCGATGAATTCCGCATCGCTTTTCCCGAAATCATCCCGATACCAGTCATACAGGCTTGAAAGCACAAGGCCGCCATCGGCGTTGATGCGCACAGCACGCGGATGGTTGATGAAATCACGCGCCGCCTGATCAAGCTGCGCTTCAAGCTTATCCGCATCAAAGGCATCTGGCGCCAATGCCGGGCAACCAATCGACGCACAATTGACCACATAATGAATACGCGCATCGTGCCAGATCGGACGCAGGATGCGATGTTCGATATCATCAAGGCTCAGCACCCTGCCCTCAACCGTGATCAGCTTCTTGCCCCATGGGCCAGAAGACAGCAACGATGAAAACAGCCCCGGCGAGATATCGATATCGCGTATGCTGTCGACCGGATAATGATCGAGAACCACCTTAGCGGTCAGCGCATTATACAGGTTCACCCAATAGGCAAATTGTTGATCGCGGTTAAGCGCATCGACATTGACCTTGGTCATGGCATCGACATAGCCCGTGATCATCCCTGCCCCGCCATCACGACTGGCCGCTGCATAATCAAAGCTGGTCACACCGGGTTCATGTTGGATCACGTATCGATCCAGCATCGTCTGCCAATCACCATGGTCAATCTCAACCGTACTGCTTGGATCATGCGCCTGCCAATCCGGCCATAAATCGGCATCCGGCGCAGCTTGCACGGGGCGCACAGACACAACAACCGCAACAGCAATCAGCAAAAAGGACAGGGCAACACTTAACGCACGCATGATCACCAAACCAGATTTCAACAGATTTGATCCCACCTTACCCGCTGCGGGCAAAACCGGCGCATCAAACCGGCGTGATCACTATCATATCGCCCGGTCATCCCCTTGATCGGCTTATATACATTTAACCCCAAGTTGGGTTATACTGGGCGTCATGATACAGGCAGGTGCAATACAGGTTATCCCCGGCAGTGGCGGGCAACTTGGTCAGATTATTGCCACACGTGCTCTGCTCGGCTCCGGGAGCCAACCGCCGACCAACGGGTCGGGCGGAACAGCTGCGTCTGCGCCGCAAACATTGCCAGCCGCCGTTGCGCTAGTCCCGCTGTCGAGCACCATCGCCGCCACGCAAGCCGCGGCAAACGGAGCCTCGGCACGGACCGAGCAAGCAAACCCGTCGCAATCCTCCAGCACAGGCGACCGCCAATCGGCACCGCCACCTTCACCGGCGCCTGCGCAAACCGCACCGGTCAACAGTGCGGCCTCCGTGGTTACGATCATTCAACAGCTTGATCCGCGCGACATTCATGGTGCTGCACCGGACGATACGAATACCCAAAGCCCGACACAGCGCCAGCAGCAGGAACGCGAAGCCACCCCGGAAAATGCGCGCCAACCCACCACAAACCCGGCCCTCCTGACCGCGTCGGAACGTGAGATTGTGCGCGAACTAAGTGCCCGTGATGCGATTGTCCGGACAGAGGAAGAAAGTCACCAAACCCTTGCCGGGGCCAATGCCGGCATGATCAGCTATAGCTATACCGCAGGTCCCGACGGGCGGCTTTACGCCACCGGCGGCAAAGTAAGCATCCGCCCCATTCAGGGCCTTGATGGTGTGGCAGCCATCGCCAATCAGGCCGCCATTTCACGTGCGGCATCGGTTCCCGGAAGTTCGGCGGCTGATTTCAATGTCGCCAAGGGCGCATCAAAGAACATCTCGGCAATGATCGCCTCACAGGCCAGTGCTGCGGCAGAAAGCTATCGCATGACCCTTGGCCTCAATGCCGCGCCGGGCAAAGTGGATCTGAGCGGCTGACGCCCCTTATCGTTTGGAAATCTGCGCTTCGACCGCAAGTTTGTCGAGAAGCGAGCGCACATTCACGATCTTACCATCACGAAATTCGTAGAACACGTTCTCTGTAAAGGCGATCTTCTTGCCATTCACCGCAAGCCCGAGAAACTCACCCTGGGGCGAGCAATCAAAGGCCAGCACGCTTGCAACGTGGGTTTCATTGGCGACAAGTAGTTCAATGTTGAACCGAAGATCGGGAATTTCGCGAAAATCGCGCTCCAGCATCGCACGATACCCGGCCAAACCCACATGCTTGCCGTTATAATGCACATCGCCGCCAACATATTCGCCAAGACGATCCCAGTCCTGTGCATTCAGGCAATCGATATACCCGCGATAAAGCTCTTCCAGACGTTCGGGTAGCATCAATAACCTCCTTACGCGTAATGCCAGAACACATCAAAGCCCGGATTAAATACCGTCACCGGACCTTCGCCGGTTTCAATTTTTTCGGCGAACTTGGCCGGTTCAGCGCGTTTTTCCAGCGTGATCTGATCACCATTGATTGGCAGGCCGTAATATTGCGGCCCATGGATCGACGCAAAGCCTTCAAGCTTGTCCAGCGCCCCTTCTTCCTCAAACACATGGGCTAAAAGCTGCACGGTGTTGTTGGCGGTAAAGATACCAGCACAACCGCACGGGCTTTCCTTGCGTTCATCGGTATGCGGCGCTGAATCCGTGCCCAGGAAGAAACGCACATCACCCGATGTGGCCGCTGCCCGAAGCGCCAAACGATGCTTTTCACGCTTGGCGACTGGCAGGCAATACATATGCGGATGAATGCCGCCGACCAGAATGGCATTGCGGTTAATGATCAGATGATGGGTCGTAATCGTCGCACCCAAATTCTTGTCATTGGCTTTGACATATTCGACACCGTCTTCAGTCGTGATGTGCTCCATCACCACGCGCAGCTCCGGCAGACGCTTGCGCAGCGGATCGAGAACCCGGTCGATAAACACTGCTTCACGGTCAAAGATATCAATGTCCGGATCGGTCACTTCGCCGTGCACACACAGCGGAATGCCAAGCTCTGCCATACGCTCCAGTGCTGGCATGGCATTATCGAAATTGCGCACACCGCTGTCCGAGTTGGTCGTCGCCCCGGCCGGATAAAGCTTCAGCGCCGTGATCACACCAGCCTTGTAGCCTTCCTCAATATCATCGGGATTGCTGCCCTCGGTCAGATAAAGCGTCATCAGCGGCGTAAAATCATGGCCCGACGGGATGGCGGCGGTAATCCGGTCGCGATAGGCCACGGCATCGGCGGTCTTGACCACCGGCGGCACCAGATTGGGCATGATGATCGCACGGGCAAAATGCTCGGACGTCTCGCCAATCACACCTTTAAGCATCTCGCCATCCCGCAAATGTAAATGCCAGTCATCCGGACGGCGAAGGGTAATGCGATTGGTCGACATGCGGCGATCTCCTGGCAAGCAATGAACCCGTTTGGGAAATATGGAGCGTTACCTAGCAGATTGGCTGGGAATTGGGAACGTAAAAGCTGTCAACTTTTGACACTGAAAGAAACAATGTCAATAATTGTTCCCCCCTTCAACCTCATCGAAAAATGCGAAGTTGATACTCATGCCCAAGCTTAAACATTGGACTGACAGCATTCCGCTAGCAATACTAATGCTAATTTCATTCTTCGCGGGATGCCTTACCAAGACCAAACATGAAAACCTAGAATGGGAAACTCTTCTTGCAGGTTCGATGGCAATTGGGGCTGGTTTTTTTGCCTTATCTGCCGCAAAAATCCAAGTTCATCACCAAAAAGAAGAAAGATTGAGCAGTATAAGGAGAGAAGAGGAACTCCAACGAATCAACTTTCTTCAAGAAATGGAGAAATTTAATTTTGATATAAATTACTTATGCGAGAAATTTTGGAAGGCTGTAAATTCCAAGGATGACAAATCCAGAACAGAGAACAAATTAAACTTTGAAATTATAAAAACTCAATTTATGCCGGGAAAAATCCCCACGAAACCCGTAACAACTAAAAAAGAATTATCTCTCATGTACAATCAAATAGATATTATTTGGAACATAACACAAAATCATATGTCTTTATTTTCGAAACATCCCGAAATAGTTTATAAAAACCTAGAAATAAAAGAATCAATAAACCACAACAGAGAAATTCTGAAGAATTTTATTACCAATTTCCCCAAATCAAATTTTGTCTTTAATCATGACACGCAAGACTCAGAATAAAAATCATTCTTGAATGCGAAAAGGCCAGGCATTTCTGCCTGACTTTTTCACAAGTGGGGCGAGTGATGGGGATTAAACCCACGACCTCCAGTGCCACAAACTGGCGCTCCAACCGACTGAGCTACACCCGCCATCGTGTGGCGCGGTTTATATGGCCCGCAAAAAAGGAGACAGATTTAATTTTCTGCCCATCCTGCACGCCGCCCCTGCGGCATGCTATTTACCGCTTTCGTCAGGCCAGTGAAAGCACAGGCCCTTCAAGCAGATCCATCAAATCCCCGAAATATCCGCCGGATCGTGCAGGCGAGGTTGGATCGGAGGTGATGGCCACCGCCAGATTCTTTTCAGGATGTGCCGCAATGATCTGGCCGCCATAGCCGCGGGCGATAATGAAGCCGCTGCGGCTCAGGAACCAGCCATAACCATACGCAAGGCCCGAATAAGGTGATCGCGTGTGGGCTTGGGTTGACTGGTCGATCCAGTCGGCCGGGATGACCTGATCGCCATCGAACCGGCCTTGATCGCGCATGAGGGTCGCGATGCGCAACATCCCGCGCGGTGTCATCGCCATCTGGTTCCCGCCGAAATAATAGCCTTGCGGATCCTGTGTCCAAGCCGGGATTTCAATGCCAAGCGGCTGCCCAAGGACAGCGCGCGCCTGTTCAAGCAGGCTTTTCCCCGTCGCAACCGAAAGCACCGCACCAAGGATATGCGTGGTGCCGGTGGAATAGATCATACGCCTGCCGGGTGTTGCGACCATCGGGCGGCGCAGCGCAAAGGACACCCAGTTATCGGAATTGACCCAAGCGCCGTAATTACGCCCTGATGTGCCCTCAAGCCCGGCCCGGAGCGTCACCAGATCTTCGATGGTCAGATCTTCCACACCGGGGGTGGCATCGGTTGGAATGATAGACGGCGCGATTTCGCCGATGGTTGCGTCGACCGAGGGGATAGCGCCTTCCGCGATCGCGTTGCCCGTCAGAAGACCAATGATGCTTTTCGAGCAGGATTTGATGTTCGCAACCCGATCCAGACCCGGCCCGCGCGGGGCTTCGGCGACGATGATCTCGTCCCCGCGTTGGACCATGATCGCATGAAACTGGGACATGTTCGCAATTCGCGACCGAATGTCAGACCGCGTTTGCGCGAAGGCCCTCGCCACAAAGGGAGCGGCCATAGCACCCAGAAGGGTCACTGAGAAGGCGCGGCGGGTCAGCATCGGGTGGGGTCTGTCGCTTGGCATATCCATAGTCCTTGGCGGTCGGGATCACATGCGCACTCAACCTTCCAGCCAAGCAAGCCAGAAGACACATTCCTTATCTGGAATTAATTCGTCAGGAATGTGACATCAGATCACAATCGGACAAGCCCCGGCCAGGAGTCAGGGCCAGAAGCCAGGGTCAGGACCTAGGCATTCACTGCAATATCCGAAAATGCTTCGCCTGCCTGTCTTTGCGCAAAAGCACACTCCAGCCCCTTCTCAAACCCGCGCGTGTAGCCTTCGGTATCAAACAGTGGTTTGGTCTGGCGGTTGGCGGCAAGTTTGGTGCGCAATTCTGCCAACATGTCCGGATTTTGTGCGAGCTTGAGGATGAGTTCCTCATAGGCCTCTGGCGTGTCTGTGATCAGTTCCGGCAGGCCGACAGCCGACAGCAGGCTGGCAGCAACGCGGGCCGCAAACTGTTTTCCGGCCAGTGTCACCACCGGTAACCCGGCCCACAACGCGTCGCTGGCTGTGGTATGGGCGTTGACATGGAAGGTATCGATAAACAAGTCGGCATGGCGCAGGCGGGCGAGATGTTCGGATTGCGGCATGTAACCGGCAAAGATCAAACGATCGCCCGAAATACCGTGCTTTTCAGCCGCCGCGCGCAGGTTATCCTTGGCGATATCGTGATTGCACCAAAGCCACAGCACACTGCCCTCAACCTTCTTCATCACCCGCATCCAGATGGCAAATTCGGTTGGCATGATTTTGTAGTTGTTGTTGAGACAACAAAAGACAAAGCCATCCTCGGGCAGGCCAAGATCGGCCCGCGTCATCGGCTTGGTCGAGATTTCGCGGGTATTGTCATTGGGCTGATAGCAACCCGGCAGGTAAATGATCTTCTCGTGATAGCCTGCGCGCTGTTCGGGCGGAATGACGACCGGGTCGGCCACGATATAATCAATGAAATCGCATCCAAGCGTGCCGGGATAGCCAAGATAACTGATCTGCAGCGGTGCCAGACGGGCGGCAAACGGCTCCAGCCGGCTATCGCGGGTATAGCCCTTAAGATCAATGGCGATATCAAGGTTTTGCGCCCGCGCAAGCGTGATCAGATCGCCATCGGACATATCGCGCACATCAAAGAACTGATCAACGTTATCAAGCACCTGGTCACGCTGTGCACCATCCTTCTTTTTGCCATAGCTGAACACGAAGATTTCGAACTTTGATCTGTCATGATGGCGCAAAATGCCTGCCATCAGGAACATGGTCGCGTGATCATGAAAATCGGCCGAGAAATAGCCAAGCCGGATTTTGCGGCCCTCTGGCGAAGTTGGCTTGATCGTTGAAACCGGGGCTGCTGGCGGCAACAGGCTTTTGGCAAAGTTGCGCGACCGGGCAAGCTGATGGGCCGGATTATCTTCAAACGGCAGAAGCGGGAATGGCAGGGCCGCATCGCCCGTGATGCCAAGCTGAGCAGCATGTTGCGCAAACAGATCACACGCCCGCCAGTCACACAGATGGCTTTGTTCGCGCAGTTGTTCGACCATGGCCGGGACGTAGCCCGGCTTGACCGCCAGTGCACGTTGATAGGCCTTGACCGCCTCTGGCAGGGATTTAAGGGCGGCCATGGTTTGACCAAGCCCGTACCAGGCCTCGGCCAATTTTGGCTGCAGTTTGAGCGTCTTGAAATATCGCTGCTTGGCGTCTTCAAGCAGGTCACGTTCGCGCAGCGTATTGGCAAGGTTATAGTGCGCGTCAACATAATCGGCCTTGCGCGCAATCGCGTTCAGGTAACAGGCTTGCGCCTCTGCAAGCTTGCCGGCACTTTTAAGGATATTGCCAAGATTGTTATGCGCCTCGGCAAATTCGGGGGTGCGCGCGATCACCGCGCGATAGCATTCCTCGGCCTCATCGAGTTTACCCAGACGTTCCAGAATGACCCCAAGGTTGCTTTTGGCCGCCACCATATCGGGTTGCAGGCGGACAACGTTTCGCAAGGCCTGCTCGGCATCGGAAAGCAGGTTCAGATTGCTGCTGACCGCGGCGCGGAAGTTCCAGAGTTTTCCGGAATTGCCATACTGGCCCAGAAGTTGGCCTGTCATGGCATGCACATCTTGCAAACGACCGGCCTGATAAGCCTGCGAAAGTTTGGCAAACACCTCGGCCGGTGGCTCGGCCGCACCGGACGCAGCAACCTTTGCAGGCGCCGCAACCTTGACCGGACCGCTGAGTTCGGCAAGGGCCGTTTTGACCCGTTCGTTTTTCGGAAAATCGGCAAGGATGGCTTCATAAAGGTCGCGCGCCTCGGCCATTTCGCCTTTGCGCATATGCGCCTTTGCGCGCTTCATTGCCTGATCAACTTTGAGCTTCGCCATGCCGCCCCATATCGCCCCGAACATTGATATTTTCGGGCAGTCTAGTCGATCACCCGCCAAAGGCAACCGGGGCTGCGGCAAAAAGGCACGTAAAAGACAAAAGGCCAGGCATTTCTGCCTGACCTTTTCACAAATGGGGCGAGTGATGGGACTTGAACCCACGGCCCCCAGTGCCACAAACTGGTGCTCTAACCACCTGAGCTACACCCGCCATCGTGTGGCGCGGTTTATATGGCCCGAGGCCCCCAACGTCAAGCGCATATTTTCAATTTTTTAGCCCGATTTCCGCCAAGTTGTTCAAAGCACCGATTTTTGCGGGCTTGAGCAATCCTGATCGGGATTCTTTGTCCTTTCCTATCCGTAAATTGAGCACCCCACCCGTCTGAACATCTTGCATCCATGATCACATGGCTTAATTAATCTGGTTCAATAACAGGCTATTGCCTCAAATGCAGGTTACCAAGACACCATATATAAAGCGTTGCTTGCCTGTCTTGGCATGGAAACGGCCAAATAATAGAAAAACAGACGGAGTATCGGAATGAAGTGGGGCATCCTTAGCACCGCCAAGATCGGCACGGAAAAGGTCATCCCGGCCATGCAGGAAAGTGATCAGCTTGAAATCCTGGCGATTGCCGGTCGTGATCTTGAAAAGACCCGTGAGGTCGCTGAAAACATGCGCATTCCGCGCGCCTATGGTTCGTATGAAGAACTGCTGGCTGATCCGTCAATCGAGGCGATCTACAATCCCCTGCCCAACCATTTACATGTCGAATGGACGATCAAGGCGCTTGAGGCCGGAAAGCATGTGCTGTGTGAAAAGCCGATTGGCCTTGATACCGAAGATGCCAAACGCCTGATCAGCGCCCGCGACAAAAGCGGCAAGCAGGTGCTTGAGGCCTTTATGGTCCGCCATCATCCGCAATGGCTTGAAGCCCGCAAAATCGTTGAAAGCGGTCAGATCGGCACACTTACCACGGTGCAAAGCATCTTTACCTATTTCAATGCCGATCCCAATAATGTCCGCAATAAAAAGGACATTGGCGGCGGCGGATTGCTTGATATCGGGTGCTATTGCATTGTCGGGCCGCGCTTTATCACCGGCAAGGAGCCCGTCCGCGTGGTGTCGCTAATGGACAAGGACCCGAAATTCGGAACCGACCGTTTGGTATCTGGCATGCTTGATTTTGGATCCGGCCTGCAGGCAAGCTTTGTGTGTGGCACCCAGTCTGCCGCCGTACAGCGTGTACATATTCTGGGCACCGAGGGCCGGATTGAAATCCTCATGCCGTTCAATCCCGTGCCGGAAAACGAAGCCGTCATTCGCGTTGCCGGTCAGAAACAGCCGGGCTTTGACGACGCGCGCGAAATCAAATTCCCGGTCTGCAACCACTACACCCTGCAGGGTGAGGCAGCCACCGCGATCTTCAAGGGTGACAGCCCGGTCGATTATCCGATTGAAGACGCGATTGCCAATATGCAGATTTTGGATGCGTTTGCCCGCTCTGCCAAAACCGGTAGCTGGGAAATGGTCAAATCCTGATCAACGTATTGCCGATACTCAAATGAAAAGCCGGGGGAACCCGGCTTTTTTTCGTACTCAAGCGCCGGCAAACAGGGCGGATTTGGCCTTGAGCCGCGGGAACATAAAGTCGTTGAAGGCCCGAACGCGCGGAACAGCTTTAAGATCGCGGTGCATCAGCATCCAAAGATCATTATCAAGCCCGTCAATCGCGTCACCAAGGATCGCGATGTTGTCAAATGCCCCGGCAAGGAACATCGGCAGAACCGCATAACCCGCCCCGGCATTCACCAACCGCGCCACATTCAAAAGTGAATTGCTGCGCATCACGACATGCTGATCGTGAAAATGTTTGTCGCGCCACTGGGCGGCCTTGATATGGGCAAGGCTTTCATCACAGGTGATCCATGGCCCATCACCCTTCTTGGGATCACCCATGCCCTTTGCCGCACAAACCACCGACCGGATCGGGGCGATTTGCCGTCCGACCAGATTTTCATTCGGCGCATTGCTGGGCCGGATGGCGATATCGGCATCATGGCGGTTGAGATCATAAAACCGGTTATCGGTCACGACCTGCACGGTGATTTCCGGATAGGCCTGCGCAAACGCCGCCAGATCATCTGCCAGCACGGCATGAAGCAACGTATCGGTTGTGGTCAGGCGTAGCGTGCCTGACGGGCGGATATCCTGTCCGGCCAAGGTTCGGGCAAGTATGGCCATTTCGGCTTCAAGCTTTTCGGCGGTTTCGATGGCCGCCAATCCCGACGGGGTTGGTTGATAATCACCCTGCTGCCGCTCAAACAGCTTGGCACCGATGCGACTTTCAATATCAGCCATGCGGCGAAACAGCGTGGAATGGTGAATGCCGGTTTGTCTGGCAGCCTGCGTGATGCTGCGCGCCCGCCCCACCGCCAGCACCAGTTTCAAATCATCCCATTCCAGCATGTGACATCCTCCGAACGCGCCATCTGATTATTCGCATTATTGCACATACTATTTGAATTATCGCAAATTTACTTCGCACAGACGCACATTAATACTGATCCCATCAACCAACGATATTCCAGATGGAGATTGGAAAATGACCAGAACCATTACCCGTGACGAGCTAAAGGCTGCCCTTGGCACCGCCAATGCCCCGACCCTGATCGAAGCGCTTCCGGCGCGGTATTATGTTGATGCCCACCTTCCCGGTGCGATCAACATTCCCCATGATGCGATTGATGAGGGCATCAAACAGATCCTGCCCGATCTGGATGCACCGATTGTTGTCTATTGCGCCAGCGGCCCGTGCAAGAATTCCGGCATTGCCCAGATGGCCCTGATCAAGCTTGGCTACAGCAATGTGCGCGATTATCACGAAGGCAAGAATGACTGGCGCGAGGCGGGCTTGCCGCTTCAGGGACAGGGCACACTTGAACAAACGGCCTGACACTATCGCCCTCGCGCAACCATAACGGGCCGACATTTCCATGTCGGCCCGATGCTCTTTCAAATGCCTTGTTTTGCGCCCACGGCTTACTTGGCAAACGCCTTTTTCATCCGCGCAATCGCCTCGGCCATTTTGGCTTCGTCCTTGCAGAAGCAGAACCGCACAAAGTTGCGCACGCCACCGTCTTCGCCCTGATAGAAGGCCGATACCGGGATGGCGACCACGCCGGCTTCCTTGATCATGATCTGGCAGAACTCGACATCATCGCAATCATAGCCAAGAGGACGGAAATCGCAGGTGATGAAATAAGTGCCTTGCGAATCAAGGACGTCAAATCCGACCTCCTTAAGTCCCTTCATCAGATAGTCGCGCTTGGCCTGCATTTCGGCGGTGAAGTTTTCGAAATAGGCATCATCCTTGTTAAGCCCATAGGCGACACCATGTTGCAGATCGGGTGCGACGGTAAAGACAAGGAACTGATGCGCCTTCTTGATCGGCTCCATCAGCTTTGCACAAGCCGTGATATAGCCAATCTTCCAGCCGGTCAGCGAGAAGGTCTTGCCAGCCGATCCGATCCGCACGGTGCGCTCATGCATACCCGGGAACGTCATCAACGGTTTGTGCTTGCGCCCGTCAAAGACCAGATGCTCATAAACCTCGTCACAGAGTGCAATCACATCATGCTTGATGCACAGATCGGCAATGAATTGCAGCTCGTCATCGCCATAAACCTTCGAGCACGGGTTCTGCGGCGAATTCAGCAGGATCAGCTTGGTTTTTTCCGAAAAGGCCGCCGCCAGTTCTTCGCGTGGCAATTCCCAGTGCGGCGGGGTGACGCGCACCAGTTTGGGAATGCCGCCCGCCAGCTTCACCATCGGAAGGTAGCTGTCATAAAGTGGTTCGATCAGGATGACTTCATCGCCGGGCGCGACCAGGCCAAGGATCACGTCGGCCAACCCCTCGGTCGCACCAACCGACACCAGCACTTCTTTTTTCGGATCAACCTCGATGCCATAAAACCGTTTATTGTGATCGGCAACGGCCTGAAGCAGTTCGGGCACACCTGCCAGCGGCGGATACTGGTTGGACAGCTCCATCGTTGCTTTGGCGGCGGCTTCGCGAATATCGGCCGGGCCGTCTTCATCTGGCGCGCCTTGCCCCAGATTAATGGCCTTATGTTTCTGGGCCAGTTCGTTCATCACTTCGAAGATCGTGATCCCGCCCGAAGCGAAAAGCGGATTGCCGACGAATTCGGTCATGAGGCGTCCTTTATATTATGGTCGTTCACCGGATGGTGGCCCCCGGCGTATCATGGTCAGTCGAGTCCCGATCATCAGGTATAATTTTTGTGCCCGACCACACCCTTGCATAGCAAATCCTGTCGCATGATGGCCCCGGAATGGCAAGCCCGGAGAGGTTTGATGCGGCCTGCCTGCCCTTCAAACAGGGTGTTTGCATATTTTTTGAACATCTTGCCTAAAACACAGTCACCAGCAAACCAGAAAATCTTAAAAATTTCATGGGTTTTGCTGGGTTTTCGCACAGAGAATCCTTAGAATGCCGTTGCCGGTGAAAACTGGCATGGTCCGTGCAATAGTCAGCGGGCGAAGCATTACGCTTTACAGAGTTCAACGCAACTCTCGCCAAAAAGCAGAGGGCGCTAATGAAAAAAATTGAAGCCATCATCAAGCCGTTCAAGCTTGACGAGGTAAAAGAGGCCCTTCAAGAGATTGGTCTCAAAGGGATTACCGTCACCGAAGCCAAAGGTTTCGGACGTCAGAAAGGTCATACGGAGCTGTATCGCGGCGCCGAGTACGTTGTGGACTTTCTGCCGAAGGTAAAGCTGGAAATCGTCGTCGAGGACACGCTGGTAGAGCGTGCGATTGAGGCAATCCAGCAAGCCGCTCATACCGGGCGTATCGGCGACGGTAAAATTTTCGTTTCCTCACTTGAGGACGCGATCCGTATTCGTACTGGTGAACGGGGTAACGACGCGATCTGATCGGTCACGCCTTTCGTTGAACACCATACGGTAACTGTTTATGAGTTTTAAAGGGTTGCATCATGTCTGACGCTGCTTCTGTACTTAATCTGATCAAAGAAAAAGGCATCCAGTTTGTCGATCTGCGCTTTACCGACACCAAAGGTAAATGGCAGCACACCGCACAGGATATCTGCACCATCGACGAAGACGTCTTTGTTGACGGCATCATGTTCGACGGTTCCTCGATTTCCGGTTGGAAAGAAATCAACGAATCCGACATGATCCTGATGCCGGATCCGTCGACCGCCGTTGTTGATCCGTTCACCGCGCAGCCGACCCTGATCCTTGTTTGTGACGTTATCGAACCGGCCACCGGCCAGGGTTACGAGCGTTGCCCGCGTTCGACCGCGAAACGCGCACTGGCATACATGAAATCCGCTGGTATCGGCGACACCGCATATTTCGGCGCAGAGCCGGAATTCTTCATGTTCGACGACGTTCGTTGGAGCACCTCGCAGGAGAGCATGGCCTATGCGCTTGACTCCGAAGAAGGTCCGTACAACACCGGCACCGAATTCGAAGGCGGCAACCGCGGCCACCGTCCGGGTCCGAAGGGTGGTTACTTCCCGGTACCGCCGGTTGACTCGGCAAACGACATCCGTGCCGAAATGGTCAACTACATCAACGAAATGGGCGTGCGTTGCGAAAAGCACCACCACGAAGTTGCACCGTCGCAGCACGAACTGGGTATCGCATTCGGCACCCTGATCGAACATGCTGACGCGGTTCAGGTTTACAAATACTGCATCCACATGGTTGCTCACCAGTATGGCAAAACCGCAACCTTCATGCCGAAACCGATCTTCGGTGACAACGGCTCGGGCATGCACACCCACCAGTCGATCTGGCACGAAGGCAAGCCGCTGTTTGCTGGCAATGGCTATGCTGACCTTTCTGAAACCGCTCTGTACTACATCGGCGGTATCATCAAGCACGCCAAAGCTCTGAACGCCTTCACCAACCCGACGACCAACTCCTACAAGCGTCTGGTCCCGGGCTTCGAAGCACCGGTTCTGCTGGCATATTCTGCACGTAACCGTTCCGCTTCCTGCCGTATCCCGTACACCGCGTCTCCGAAAGGCAAGCGCGTTGAGATCCGCTTCCCGGATGCCCTTGCCAACCCGTATCTCGCATTCTCTGCAATGCTGATGGCTGGCCTTGACGGTATCGAGAACAAGATCCACCCGGGCGAAGCAATGGACAAAAACCTCTATGACCTTCCGCCGGAAGAGCTCAAAGAAGTTCCGACCGTTTGCCGTTCGCTGCACGAAGCTCTCGATAGCCTCGATGCAGACCGCGAATTCCTGAAAAAAGGCGATGTGATGACCGACGACCTGATCGACGCATACATCGCCCTGAAGATGGAAGAAGTCGTTCGTTTCGAACAGGCTCCGCACCCGGTCGAATTCGACATGTACTACAGCGGCTAATCTTCCATCCGGAAGACAATGCTTACGCGAAACGCCTGGCCATCGGCCGGGCGTTTTTCGTTTCACCGTCCCTGCCCTAACAGTTTGCTTACCCCTTTGCCGCTAAGCTTGACCTTACCTTTCGCATCGGGATTTAATCAGCTTCATGACCAAGGCAGCATCACCATCGAGTTTCGCGGAAAAGCGCAGCCGTCAAAAGGCTGACAAACTGATCCAGGCGGCACAAAGCGCCCTTGCATCAGGCAATGCCGCAGATGCCTTGGCACGCGCACAGCAGGCGATGTCAACCGCGCCAGGCTACGGCCCCGCCTTGATGATGATGGCGCAGATCCACCGCGCAACGGGCAATCTGAACGAAGCAGCACAGTTACTGCAAAGCGCCTGCAATCTGCCTGACAGTAAAATTGACTATTTCCGTGAACTTGCTGGCATTTTTGCCAGTGCAAGCCGCTATGATCTGGTCCAGCAAATCCTGTTTGCCGCGATCCGGAAATTCCCTACGCACGGACAGACCTACAGCGACCTTGGCGTTTACCTTATTCAGAGCGAACACATCACCCAAGGCATCACCATCCTTGAAAAGGCCGTCAGCTTTAGCCCCGATAACTGGCAGGCATTGAACAATCTTGGGGCAGCATTGCTTAAGGTCGGGCGCGAAAAAGAAGCACTGGAATACCTTGCCCGCGCAGAAGAGATCGGCCCGGATGATCCAGAACGCCGAACAAGCAATCTGCTACAACTCGGCGAAGCAAAACGTCACATGGGCGATCTGGAAGGTGCGCAGGAATGCTTCCGGAAAGTCATCGCCCAAAACCCTACATCAGGGCGTGCTTGGCATGATCTGGCCGATGTCATGAAGTTCGAGCCCGACAGTCCCGAAATCAAGATGATGAACGATATCCTCAACGATACTGACATCGTGCTGCAAAAGGTTGATCGGGAGATGATCGGCTTTGCACTTGGCAAGGCCTATATCGACAGCAAAGACCCAAAGCAGGCCATCCACCATCTTGATGCCGCCAATGCGCTGCGCCGTCAGGACTTCGCCGAAAATACGCCGACGCAAAAGGCCTACGACTCAAAAATTGCCTGCGGGCGGGTGCGCGCGATTGCCGATTATTTTCCGGCGGAGCTGTTCAAAGACCTGCCGCAACAAGACGACAACGGCCCAGCTCATGCCTTTATCGTTGGTATGCCACGCTGTGGCAGCACGCTGACCGAACAAATTCTTGGCAGTCATCCAGAAACATTGGCAACGGGTGAGTTGCGGACATTCCCGAAATTCAAGGATCGCCTGTTTGGTACGCTTTTCCCCAGTCAGCCGGAAGACCATGACAAAATCGGCAATTCTGCGCTGCTCGCGGAACTCGCGAAATCCTATCGCGAAGAAGTCCACGCGATGTATCCGCCCACCCCGGCGACAAAGCTGATCATCGACAAGATGCTGGGGAATTTTTCCTGGGTTGGGTTGATCCTGCTTTCCGTGCCGGGGGCCAAGATCATTCATTGTCGCCGCAATCCGGTCGACACCTGTCTGTCTTGCTATTCAAAACGCTTTGCCAATCTGCAGGTCTATACCTGCAACCAGACAGAACTGGGCGAGTTTTACCGCGCCTATGAGGACCTGATGACGCATTGGCGCGCCGTCCTGCCAAAGGATCAGTTTATCGAGATCAATTACGAAGATCTGGTCACCAATATCGAGCCCGAAGCCCGCAGGCTGATCGATTTTCTCGGCCTGCCTTGGGATGGCGCGATGCTGGATTTCCACAAGACGGAGCGCTCTGTCCGCACTGCGAGTGCGGCACAGGTCCGGCAAGGTCTTTATCAGACCAGTGTTGAACGCTGGAAACCGTATGCACCCTATATCAAACCGCTGTTGAAAGCCCTGGGCATCAAACCCGATTGAACCAAGCGCGCCGATACTTCGTGGAAAAGAATTCCCGTCAGCTCAGTCGTCAGTATGCAGATCGGGTTCCATATCCGGGGCATAGAGGCGGTATTGCGCCTTGCCTGCCGCCTTGGCTTCATACATCGCCTTGTCAGCCCGGCGGAGTTGCTCGCTCATATCGCAGTTGCCGCCATCAAACACAGCCAGCCCGATCGAGGCGGAAATATCGCAATCATGTCCTTCCCAGACAAATGGACGGCTCATTTCGGCAAGAATGGCTTCGGCGGCCTCCGCCATTTCCTTCTCAGCGCCCTTGTTTAAGAACAACAAGGTAAACTCGTCCCCGCCCAGTCGTGCGACTTCTTCAGCGCGTCTGGCTGCACGTTTCAGGCGCTTGCCGGTTTCAACAAGTACCCAGTCCCCCGCGGCATGACCTTGCGTGTCGTTCAGTTGCTTGAAGCCATCAAGATCAAGGATAAAGATCGCCGCTGGCGTATCGGTTCCGCGCAACACGGTTTCGCATTGATCAAGCTTCTGCATGAACCGCGCACGGTTGGCCAACCTGGTCAGCTCATCATTATTGGCCTTGTTTTGCAATTCACGCGCGGCGTGCTTTTGCTTGGTGATGTCGCTGGTCCACCAAAGCACGCTTTCCTCCCCCTGGAACGAAAGCGGTTCGATCGATGTTTTAAGCCAGCGTGCTTCGGGCATATCAGATCGGCGCAACCGGATCTCGACATCCTGAAGTTCGCCCAGCGCATCCATATCCTCGAGCGATTTCTCTCGATAACGTTCGGAAAGAAGTATGGAATCCGTTGCTTGGCTTTCGTCTTCAATTCCGAGCATTTTGGAAAATGTGCTGTTGAAGAATTTGAAAACGCCGCTTTCCCGGTTGGAAATCCCGACCCCGATCGGTGCACTTTCAAGCAACCCTGTCAGACGCTGGGATGCCTCGGCGACCTCGGCCTGCGCCTTTTTGAGGCTGCTCACGTCAATCAATGACCCGATGGTGCCCGCGATCGCGCCACTTGGGCCCCTAAGGGTGGCGGCTGCAAACAGGGCCGTGCATTCCTTGTCATCAATCGCAAAGGTAATCTCGTCACGTACCTGCCCCTCGGCATCGCGTAACGGTGCCTCGAGTTCACCGACGGTTTTGGCAAGTGATTTGGGCGCGAAGTCCGCCATTCTCTTGCCAATCGCCGTTTCGACATCCGTACCAAACAGTTCGGCAAAGGCGCCGTTGCAACGGGTCAGAACCCCTTCCCGGTTTTTGAGGTAAACCGGGGTTGGCAAAACATCAATCAGGTGCTGAATGAACGTCTTGTGCTCTGACAGTGCCTTGGCAAGTTCCTGGGCGCGCCCGGCATCGCGTAACACCAGCGCAAATGTCCCGGACGGTCCGACATCGCAATGCCAGTTAAACGGCGTTTTCCCCAGACGGAAAGCCGGAAGTTCGGCATGTTTGCCCGACGAAATGGATGCGAGGGCGTTGCGAACTGCTGCTACCGCGTCGCCATCGGTAAATTCACCGTTTTTGGCAAGATAGGCCAGAAGCTGTTTGACCTCTGTACCTTTACGCAAAACAGACTTTGCATCGCCAAGCTGCTTTTCCGCAGCCGCGTTGACATAGACGACGGTAAGGCCGTCCGGATCAAGAAAAATAAGACTGTCGCGTGACAACGCCGCAGTTGCCACCACATCCGCACTGACTGACAAGACACCCGGCGCGCTGCAAAACAGCGCTCTCCCTTTATTCGTGTTTTATGTGATGTCCCAGATCAGACCTTTTAAGACGGCCTTGTGTATTTATATGCGCAACCCATTGCATATACTGGAGAATAAGTCATTATTTTTTTGAATAGCAGGACATCAAACACGGGTGCAGGTCAGAATATCGTTATTTTTTCGCAGGAAGATCGATGTAACCGCGATCAATGCAGTGTTCGAGTTCCTTGGCGACGGCCAGCATTTCCTGAAAGCTTTCTCTCAGATGCTTGAGCTTTGCCAGCTCGTCCACCGTCGGGTGCTCCTCTGCGCGATCATCGCAAAGATGAAAGGCGAATTTCAGATAATCCGCCCGAAGCCGTGCAACGGTGATCATCAGCGGCACAGCATTTTCGACCGACATATCCGGAATGGCCGGGCTGATGATTTCGTGATTGATCTCACGCAGGACATGCTCCATGCCCATCATGAAACGGCTTTTGCTGCGCGTCGGATCCTCTGTCATGACTGATACTCCTGCACCATAGGGATCTGAATAATTACACCAGTATCCATCCGGAAAGTAAAAACTCCTATAACAACTTACCACTCACGGTCGCATTTGCGACAACAGCCCGGCCGACTTTCCATGATCTCACCTTGCAGGTAAGCGCAAGGCGGGCTAGAGGTTAAGACAACAATTGTTCACATATGGGAATGCGAAGATGGAAGCGCGTGTAAAGTGGCTTGAAAACCTGACCTTCACCGGAATGAGTGGTACCGGACATGGTGTCGTCATGGATGGCGACAGGGATAACGGATTTGGCCCAAGCCCGATGGAGATGCTTCTGCTTGGTATCGGTGGCTGTTCGTCGATTGACGTTGTTCATATCCTTAAAAAGGGTCGTGAAAACGTTCTTGATGTCGAAACCGACGTTAAGGCCGAACGTGCAGAAACTGACCCGAAGGTCTTCACCAAAATCCACCTGCACTTCAAGGTAAAGGGTGAAAACCTTAATGAAACCAAGGTCGGCCGCGCTGTCGAGCTTTCGGCAGAAAAATACTGCTCAGCATCCATCATGCTGTCAAAGGCCGCAGAGGTCACGCACAGCTGGGAACTGGTGGAATAATCCGGTTACTCATAGCGGCGATATTGATGAAAAAGCGATCTGTTCACAGATCGCTTTTTTGTTTCTCGCACCATGTGACTTCCCGCGTTAACATCTTCTGACAACAATAGAAAAACCAAGTCCAATCCCGGGAACCGAACGGAGCAATCATCATGAGTACGTCCCGCATATTTAAGACTGGTTTGGCATCCCTTGCCCTGCTGGGACTTTTGACGACAGGTGTCTGCGCAAAATCAGACGACCCGCTTTCGCCATCCGGTGCCGCGATTGCTCCGCCCGCCGAAGGATTGCCGTTTGAAGATTATGTCCGCTCCACACGCCAGCAACTCCGCGACGTCCTTTCCACGACACGATTTGCGCATGAAGAAAAACCGTTTGGCATCCATACCCTTGATCAGGTTGTCGATATGCGCGCGCCTTTCGCACTTGGACCGGTGAGCGTCACCTGCACCACCGACGAAACCGACCCTGCGCAGGGAAATGGTGTTGGCTTCCTGATGGTGCATGGACTGACCGACAGCCCTTATTGGTTAAGTGACATCCGTGATGATCTTCGCGAACGCTTTCCCTGTGCGACGTTTCACGGTGTTCTTCTTCCGGGGCATGGCACGGTGCCGGGCGATCTGCTTGATGTCGAATATGAAGACTGGCTTGAAACCGTTCGTTTCGGCATGAACAGCTTTGGGGATGAGATCGATCACATCATCCCGATGGGCTTTTCGACCGGGGCCGCCCTGATTGGGCGGGTCTATAGCGAACAACAGGCAAACAGTGATCGGATCAGCGCACTCGTTATGCTTTCGCCCGGTCTCGCAGCCAAAAGCGAACAGGCCTGGCTTACCCCCTATGTCCGATATGTCAAAGACTGGGTCAGTGAGGGTGAAAATAACGATCCGGGTAAATATGGTTCGATGGCCATGAACGCAGCAGCAGAGTTTTATCTGCTGACCAAGCCCTTTGGCCAAGGAAAGTTGGCCGATTTCGATGTGCCGGTTTTAGGCGTTGTCAGTTCGGACGATCAGACCATCAACCCCGCCCTGATGCGTGATTTCTTCTGCAACAAGGTCACCAGCCCGCAAAAACACCTGATCTGGTATCAGGGCAAAATCGACCCGCCGGCTAACAGCGCAACTTGTGACGGCATTGAAATTGTCCGCTCGGAAGACGACGAAATGCGCACACTCAACCATGCCCACACCGCAATTACCATGAGCCCCAAGGATCCCATTTATGGCCTTGATGGCGCGGTCCCCGATTGCGGGCATTATGATGACGAGGCTGCCCGCTCAAACTGCCAATCCGGCACGGATGTCCTGTATGGCGAACGCAATCTTTTTGACAACGCGCCTCCCGGCACAATGCGTCGTGGCACATTCAATCCCGATTTCCCGGGTATGATGGATAAAATGGCTGCCTTTATCGCAAAGGCAATCACTGCGCAGGACTAGGAACTGAACCCGCCCCATGACTTTTGCGACCGACATTTTCGAAACACCGGACGGGATAAATCTGCGCTTTGGTGTTCAGACGCCCGAAAACGCGCGCCAGCATGTCCTGATCCTGCAAGGGCGCGGGGAGTATATTGAACGCTATCAGGAAACGGCAGACGAACTTGCCGAACGTGGTTTCGGCTGTGTGACCTTTGATTTTCGCGGCCACGGTGGGTCGTCGCGCGAAACGAATGATCCGGTCATGGGATACGTTCATGATGTTGCGCAATATATCGCCGATACACGCCATGTTGTTGATCATGTCAATAAAGTCTACGGCATTGCCTGCCCGCTGCTGATAACGCACTCGACCGGCGGGCTGGTTGCGATGGCGATGATGCTCGATCAACCGGATCTGTGGGAAAGCGTGGTAATGGTCGCGCCATTTTTTGGACTGGGCGGCCCTGACTGGTTGTCACTGGCGGCGCAATTTGTCGCCGACAGCATGTGTCGCTATGGATTTGACAAACAGTACCTGCCCGGCCAACGCAAACTAAGCCCGCTTGCCGGGTTTGAGGCCGAAAACATTCTGACTTCCGATCCAGTCCGCCATGCGCGAAATGTTGCCATCTTACAAAGCAGCCCAAACCTTGTGGTTGGTGGCGTTTCTGCCGGCTGGCTTGATGCCTGTTTCAAGGCGCAAGCATCCCTGACCACCCGGATCGAACAGATGAAGGCAGGCACATGGTCCCTGCCCCCCATCACCATTGTTCTGGCCGGGAACGATCAGGTTGTTTCAAACCAGACGACAGAAGATCTGTTTGGCAACGTCCCATCGATCACCATCGCGGAGATCCCCGAAGCCCGCCACGAAGTCCTTCAGGAACGCGACATTTATCGAAACAGGTTCTGGCAAATTTTCGATGCGCACATCGCGCGCACGCAAAAAAGTAAATCCTGGAGACCTCGGCGATGATTTGAGTGGTTTTTACCTTAGAGCTTTGCCAGAAGTTTCGCCTTGGTCGCATCATCAACAAAGGCAGCCTCGATCGCGGTGCGGGTCAGACCACCAAGCTCTTCGGGGCTAAAGCCAAACACCTCCTCGGCACGTTGATATTCGGCTGCAAGCGAGGTAAAGAAAAACGGCGGATCGTCCGAGCCAAGGGTCACCTTGACCCCCGCATCGTAGAATTTGCGCAGCGGATGGGATGTGTAATCCGGGAAAACCGAAAGGGCTATATTCGATCCCGGACAAACTTCCAGAACGATATCACGCTTAACCAGTGTTTCGACCAATTTGGGGTCTTCGATTGATCGCACCCCATGGCCGATCCGTGTCACAGGAAGTTTTTCAATCGCATCCCAGACACTTTGCGGTCCTTCGACCTCGCCGGCATGGGTGGTGCAGCCAAGTCCGGCATCGCGGGCGATCTTGAACGCCGGGTAAAAATCTTCCTGTGTGAACATGCTTTCATTGCCGCCCATGCCAAAACCGACAATGTACGGGTGGCGACAATCAACCGTTTCACGCGCGACCTTGACTGCTACATCCGGCCCAACGTGGCGCACACAGGTCATGATAATCCGGCCGATAATCCCGGTTTCCTTTTCGGCACGGTCAATACCATCAACGACTGCCTCAAGATGCGCGTCAAACGACAATCCGCAACTGGCCGCATGGGTCGGCGAACAGAAAATCTCGACATAAAGCGTGCCAACCTTTGCCTGCTCGACCAGATACGAACAGGTCAGATCGGAATAATCCTGCTTGGTGCGGATGGCGGCACTCGCCTTGTCAAAACTATTGAGAAACTCGGGAAAATCACGCCAGATATAGCGATCCTGAGCATCATAGATATCATCAGGCAATGTCAGACCATTGCGCTTGGCAAAGCTGCGGACAAGCGTTGGTGTCATCGCCCCTTCAAGATGCAGGTGCAGTTCTGCCTTTGGAATGATCGTGTTCATCGCGGCGCTCCGGGTTTGTCGGCATCATCTCATAAACGATACCTTCTACCCCAAACCAACCCGCTTGGTCACGCAGCAACCGCACGACGCGATGATTTGCGCGCAGCACTCCATTGCTGAATTTCCGGATCATCGCCCAAGGATGCCAACGGCCCGATAAACGGCTCAAACCGTTGCCATTTTTCAACGGAGTCCTGATTGATCGGGCGACGAACCTGGATCATGCTTGCCGTTGCGGCAACTTTTCCCGCCCTATAAAATTCAAGGCATGCGGGATGCCAGTCCAACCCGCAATGGGCGAGATAATCCTGCGCGACAGCTTCCGCATCCGATACCAGATCTTCATATGAAAGATCGTAAATCTGGCCATTTTGATCTGCTTCCATGCAAGTATTCATCAGATCGACATAACCACGGTAGTAATCGGCAAATTCTGCAAGATCGTCAGAATAGCGCATCGGCATCGAGAATGGCGTTGTATAAATCGAAAGACAGGTCGCAAGCGGATGACGATGGGTGTGAATGATCGGTGCATCGGGAAAAACGCGCCGGATCATCTCAACACGCAGGAAATTGGCCGGTGTCTTGTTGGTGACAAACCGTTTGTCAGGCGCGTAGGCCTTGAGTGCGGCAAGATACTGTTGGCGAATTTTTTTCGCTGCCTTGGCATCGATGCGCGCCAATTGTTCCGATGTCTGGTCAGGTCCGACGACATCAATCACCGCCTTGGTAAAATCGCCGATTTCACCAGCAGCATGCACATCGGGATGGGCACCGAGAATACGCTCGGTCAGGGTTGTTCCGGATCGCGGCATCCCGAGGATAAAGATCGGACGCGGGCCATTTTCACTCTCTGAACTGACATCTTCAAAAACCGGGGCTGAACGGACCATTTCACGCAAACGCGCAAGTTCCCTGAGTTCGCGCGGCATATCAAACGGCCGTTCTGTCCTGTGTGCCCGATGACCCAACTTATAGAAATCAAAGGCCACTTTCATATTGCCCTTGAGTTCCTCAATCTTTGCCCGTGCAAAGGCGGCCTTGTAGTGCTCCATCT
The DNA here is from genome assembly GCF_003403095.1 of Thalassospira indica. Lineage (NCBI taxonomy): Bacteria > Pseudomonadati > Pseudomonadota > Alphaproteobacteria > Rhodospirillales > Thalassospiraceae > Thalassospira > Thalassospira indica. The sequence continues at coordinate 3,051,574 of NZ_CP031555.1, forward strand.
TTGCGAGATCGGGCTTATCAAGCATTGCGTCCAGCAAACCGGCAGCATTGTCGGGCATGGATTGCGGACGCATAAAGGAAATGATCAGGTATGGCTGGGCGCTGGCTGACGGCTTTCTGCGAATGATCTCAAGGCTTTCAGAAACCGCGCGTTCGACTTCGCCCGCCATTGCATAGGACGAGGCCAGCAACATCCGTATCGAGAGCCCATCAGGCTTGCGCGCGACGATTCCTTCCAGAACAGAAAATGTCTGTATGTATTTTTCCTGATACAGATAAATACGCGCAAGCAGCATCTGGGCTTCATCGAATGTCTGGCTTGTGCCGGGAATCGCATTCAGAACGTCGATTGCTTCGCTCAGCGCAGGGGCAAAACACAATCCGGGGCTTTTACTAAGCTGTCTTTGAAAGATGACGTCAGCCAGCATATAGCGGAGCCGGTCTTTTTGCGTCGCAGTACGCAACCGCTTCCTGATCGCTGATTCAAATGAAGAAAAGTCATTTGAATGATAAGCATATTGCATAAAATTATGTGCAACCGGCGCGAAATAACGGTCCGTCAACGGAAGAGAATTGAACAGATTTTTCAATCTTCTAACTGCATTTTCAACAGAACCTCCCTGCAGCTCGCTTACCGCAGTCATGATCTGGATATCTGTTCTTTTGGAATGAAAACGCAGCATTTTCGCGCCAATCACGGCTGCGCGGTCAAACTGCCCGGCAGACATCGCTTGCTTCATTTCAAGCGCAATGTCTTTTTGTGACTGCGTCATTCATCTGTCCTTGGATGCGTATGTTTTGTTCTACGCCCCCTCCCCAAGTACGTAACGACTATAAGTCAGTTAAATAATACTGCAAAGCACAATTTGGACCTTTCTGACTGACGTTCACGTAATTGTGACTGAACTGCCACACCCGGAAATTGTCGTCATGAAACAGAATTTCGGTGTTGTTTTCGTGAACTGAAATTTGTCGACGCCAGAACGGCGCCGCCAACGATCAAGATGCAGCCGACGATAATGGCTGGCGTTGCAATCGCCTTGCCAAAGGCAATCAACAAGCAGGTACTGAGCAGCGGCGCGCCATAGGCCAGAACACCGAGGATCTGAATATCACCGTGTTTGGTGCCATGGTCCCATACGAAAAATGCGGCCCCGACCGGGCCCAGTCCGAGCCCCAGAATAGCCAGCCACTGTCTGGCCTCCGGCGTTACCCAGTCTTCGATCATGCCATGCGTAACAAGGCCGAGAATGGCGGCACCTGCGCAAAACCCGCAGACTGCCCCCACCGGAACATTGCGATAGCGCCGGTTCACGACCGAATAGCCTGACCACAGCAATGAACAGATAATTGCCGCCCCATATCCCAGCGCGAATGCCGGATCAAAGGTCAGGGCTTGCCCCTTACCCACCAGAAGAACGGCGCCGGACAATCCCAGAACTGCCCCCCCGATATGCTGCCATTTCAGGCGTTCGCCCGGCAAAAGTGCAGAAAACAAGACAATCAGCAGCGGCCAAAGATAGGCAATCAGGCTGGCTTCGACCGCAGGCGCGTTGGCCAGCGCGACAAAATAGAAAAAGTGATAGCCAAACAGGCCAGTCACACCAAGCGCCCAGGCACCAAGTGGTTGACGCAAGGCGCGAACCACATCACCCCCGCGGAGCGTGATCCAGAGCGCACTGAAAATGCTGGCGATACCAAAGCACAAACTGACCAGTTGAAACGGCGGGATGTCGGCCACTTCGGTCGTGAACAGGGCAAGCAGAGCCCAAAGAATTACGGCAACCGAACCGATCAGCGTTGCCTTGCGTTTTTCATCCATCGCACCCATCCCGGTTTGCTGATTTTACAAACCGGAAGATGCGCCTGTTTGACGATCCGGTCTTTGCCCAAACTCCGGAAGTTCGCCACAAGTACTTGATGGGAAGTATAGGCCCTAGAAGGCCGTCGGATCGCGGCGGATCGATCTGGGCGCGCAGCCAAACCGCCTGGAAAAAGCACGTGAAAAGGCGCTTTGATCGGCAAACCCGACCGCATTTGCCAGATCGGACATCGAAAGGCGAATTTCAGGATCACGCAAAAGCGCCATGGCCATTTGCAGGCGTTGCTCGGTCAACCAGCGCATCGGGCTTGTCCCGATATATTTCTCTGGAAGGCGCTAAACAGGCTGCTCTCCGATTGGGCGGCAATGGTCGCCATGTCACTAATCGTGATGTCTTCGCCCAACCGGGCCTCCGCCCATGCCATGGTACGAAGGAGCCGTGATGGCAGCGCCGCCATGCCAAAGGCATTCCCACCACGGCTCTGACGACTACGCAGTAAAAGCGTCTTCAGACAATCGAGCATATCAGTTTGGGATTCGTGATCGCGTAGTGGTTCGATCGCCTGCAACAGCGCGACCAGCCCCCTCTGATGCCCCAACCCCACTTCAAGATACGTTGCAGCACTGCCATGGCGATGCCAAAGTGCCTCAAGACCGGTGCGATGGGCCAGATCGGCATCGACATCAAGCACAAGGAACCGGTTAAGTCCCTCGGCGCGATAGGCATGGGTTTTACCCGCCTCGACAAAGGCCAGTTGGCGACCACACACCTCACCCCCGGCGCCCTTCGACCTCCATCTCAAGCTTGCCGAGCTCGGAGATGATGATCTGGTGGAAATCGCCGTGGCTGTGGCTTTGTGCTTCGGGGCGGTATTGCCGCATGCTGTACTGCATCGGATCCTCGGTCTCGCAGAATGACGGGCACACAATATCAGCGCTTTTCGCAATGATAAATCCCTTCGCGCAGCGTCTTGATTGATCGCCTGCCGCAAACATCGCCGTACAGGATAAAGTGCCGCACGAATGTATTGATTGACGCAGGATTTATTGTCACTGCGCACCATATGTTACAGTATGTTAATCAGAAGAATTGCCGATCAGGAAAAGCCAACGGCGCTACTAAGGACCAGACGGGGAGATTGAGGTGACCTATTGTGAAAAATGTGATGCGGTTCCTGAAATCGCACCTGCAAACGGGACACTCTTTCTCTGGCCGCCAGTTGCCCATACCACCGGCAAAATCCTGGCCGGTGCGAAATCAATCGGCATAGAGGTCGAAAAAACAACGTCTGTCGCAACACTTTCCATTCACTACACCCGTCCGGGTCTGCGGGCGCTGATTGATGCCATATCAAGCAGTCTCCTTCCCGAAGAACTGTCGGACACCAAAGCATTGATCATGCCAGGCGTTCAGCACCCCGAAATCGATGACATCGCCCAGATTACAAGCCTTGGTGCGATCCGGGCGGCAATCGGTGCAGAATGGCTGGGCGATTTGTTGCGTGACAACCGGTTGAATTCGGTATTCCAGCCGATTTTTGACATCAATGACCTTGGTAAACCCTATGCCCACGAATGCCTTGTCCGCGGCGAGAGCGCGACCGGCGATGTGATCAATCCGGGCCAGCTTTTTGATGCGGCCCAGTCAGCAACCCTGCTGTTTCAGCTTGATCGTGCGGCACGTGCAGCCAATGTCCGCAATGCCCACAAGGCTGGCGTGAAAGGCAACCTGTTTATCAACTTCACGCCGAGCTCGATCTATGATCCGGATTCTTGCCTGCGCTCGACCATCGAGGTCGTTGAGGAGTGCAATCTTGATCGCAGCAGTGTTGTGTTCGAGGTGATTGAAACCGAAAAGGTCCGCAGCACGGCACATCTGAGCGCCATTCTTCAGTCCTATCGTGATTCGGGTTTCCGGGTTGCGCTTGATGATGTCGGATCCGGCTATTCGACGCTGAACATGTTGCCGGAATTGCGCCCAGATATCATCAAGATCGACCGCGAACTGGTCGATCACGTCGATCATGACAAATTCAAACAGGCAATTGTCAGCAAGCTGATCGCGCTTGCCAAACAGCTTGATATCGAAGTGATCGCCGAAGGCATAGAACGCCAGGAAGAACTCGATTTCCTGCGTGATCACGATGTTGACTATGTGCAGGGCTTCCTTCTTGGCCGCCCTGCCCCAACCCCCTTTACCGCCAAGGCAGGCTAACCACGCCCAAATGGCCTAAACCCGGGCCATATCAGCCAATTCGCGACCGACCATCCGCTTGTAGCTTGCCACGATCTCGCGGCCCTCACTGCGCGGGACAGCGATCGCTAGGCGCATGGTGGCTTCGCCGGAATACATGATCAGCAAACACCGTGCGGCAATTGTTTTGAAATCACCATCATTGCCACGAACCCGCAAGATCGCCTTGGCCAATTGCTCCGCATTTGTCCGGCTCACTTCCATTTCCATGTCGCGCAGCGTCTTGTCGGCTTGCGTTCCGGTCCAGATATCGCAAATCACCGGTTCGGCCAGAAACAGTTCGTAATAGGTGTCAATCAACCGGTCAAAGGCTGCGAGCAAGGCATCTGGCGAATTCACTTCCGCCAGTGCCTCTTCGATGCAATGCAGGGATTCGGCGTTATAGCGATCGGCAAGCGCATGAATGATCGACGCCTTATCGGGGAAATACTGATAGAGCGATCCGATGGAAATCCCCGCCTTTTCCGCGACCTCCCCCATCTTGATGGCATCACTGCCCTGGGCTGAAATCAGCTCGCAGGCGACTTTCAGGATGGTGTCGACCCGTTCGCGGCTTCTTTTTTGAGTCGGTGCACGGCGCATTTTTTTCACGTTATCAGACAACGCGTTAGATCCTTTATCCTCGAAATACCCCGGCACATCCGTCCGGGTTTCACAGGCTTGTGATGGGCCAAAGCTCTTGACGATCAAAATATGAGGATTTATCACATTTGGCAAATGTGAGGATTCCTCACATTTTGAAAACCCATTCAGGAGCCAATTTGATGCCAACCAATCCCCGCTTTCTTGTTCTGGGCGCGACGGCCAAAACCGGCCGCCGCGTTGCCGAAAAACTCATTGCCCTTGGTCATGATGTGCGCGCTGTTTCACGCAGCACGACACCCGCCTTTGACTGGACCGATCCGACAACCTGGGATGATGCCCTGCGTGATCGCGATGCGGTCTATGTCACGTTCCAGCCCGATCTTGCTGTTCCGGGCTCAGATGACATCATCGCAAGCTTTGCCAAGCGCGCGCTGATGCATGGTGCAAAACGCATTGTGATGCTATCTGGCCGCGGCGAAGAAGCCGCCCATCGCGCTGAAGACGCCCTGCGTCATTCCGGGGCGGATGCCACGGTGCTGCGTGCCAACTGGTTTTTCCAGAATTTCAACGAAGACCTGTTCCTGTCCTATATCCAGCAAGGCACCCTGGCCCTGCCCGCGGGTGATACGCCCGAACCGTTTGTTGATGCCAATGACATTGCCGAATGCGCGGTTGCCTGCCTGCTTGATCAGGGCCATATCGGCAAGACCTATGAGCTTTCCGGGCCGAGTGCTGTCACGTTTGCCGATGTGACTGAGATGATTTCCAGTGTAACCAACCACACGGTCAATTTCGTGGCCATCACCGTTGATGAATTGGATGCCGGACTTGAAGCAGACGGCATGCCCGACGAAGTCCGTGGCCTGATCCGTTATCTGTTTTCCGAAGTCCTTGATGGCCGCAACAGCCAACCGACCAACGATGTATATGAAATTCTTGGCCGTCAGCCCAACAGCCTGCGCAACTTCGTCGAAGAAGCCGCGAAAACCGGCAGCTGGGACGTGGCCAAACGCGCCTGATACAACACAAGCGGCGCGCAGCAATCATGCAGCGCGCCGTTTGATTTATCTTGTTCCTGCTTGCCGGACGGCCCTATTCGCCATCGCCAGGCAAAGATCAGGAAAACAGCGTTTTGTTTTCTTCGATGATCTGGGGCAGACGTTCCATGGTGCCTGAAAGGTGTCTACGCATTTCCAAGCTTGCCAATGCGCCATCACCGGACTGGACGGCATCTATAATCGCCTTGTGACCTTCAAGCACCGAGACCATTTTGCCCGCACGTGGCAGATCAAGGGTTCGTACACGCGCCAGATGACCGCTGCGTGCGGTGATCTGCAAATGCAGGTTTGACTGGTTCACCCCGTTAAAAAGGGCCGCGTGGAAGGTTTCATCAAGTTGTTTGAACAGGTCGATCTGTTCGATATCGCCAACCAGTGCTTCCTGCATTTTCACAATGCCCTTGGCCTTGACGACGGCTGGGGATTCTTTGGCCTCTGCCAATTGCCGGACCACTTCACATTCGGCGGCCACCCGAAGGAAATGTTCCTCGCGGATGCGGGCCACATCGATCTTGGTCACCACGGTCCGCGACTGCGGATAGGACACCACCAGACCATCCTGTTCCAGACGCAAGATGGCCTCGCGGACGGGTGACTGGCTGACATTGAAACTTTCAGCCAGTTCTGCCCGCACAAGCGTGGTTTCCGGCACCAGGGACAAAGACACGATCTGGTTACGGACTTCCTCATACACCAGCGCAGATGCCGGAACATGCATGCTGGTCTTCACCGATCCGTCATGCATCGAAATCAGTCCCCCCGTCGATGTGTTCATCTTCTTGTGTCTCCCTGGCATTTGCGCACATGCCCCTTTTGGTCTGCAAATGTCATTACATCAATGTATTGGGCAACAGCAATGTCAAAGCAGGTATTGCTGCCAGCAGAATGAAGAACAGCGCCATGGCAACAAAGAACGGAATGGAGGCACGTGTATATTCCCCAGTCTTAACACCCAAAATGCCGCAGACCGTAAACATGATCACCCCGACTGGCGGAGTCAGACCACCAAAGTTGATCAGGGTCACGATCAGAATGCCCATATGCACCGGATCATACCCGGCATTGACCAGAACCGGCATGACGATCGGTGTGACCAGAAGGATATTGGCCGCCCCTTCCAGGAACATGCCACTGACCACCAGAACCCCTACAACAAGGATCAGAATCGCAGTTTTGTTTTCAGTCAGTGTGGTGACAAATTCTGTGATCTGTTGCGGTGCGCGTTCAATCGTCATGGCATAGCCAAGCACAGCCGCCATAATGATCAAAAGCATCACCATGCCCAGATCGGAGATTGACCCAAAGATCGCTTCCTTCAGACGGGCAAAATCAAGTTCGCGATAGACAAACAAGCCCACGCCCAGCGCATAGAACACCAAAAATGCCCCGGCCTCGGTTGCGGTAAAGATGCCGAACCGGAAACCAACGATCAGAATGACCGGAAACGCCAACGCCCAGATGCTTTCAAAGAAGCTTGCGGTCAGGTCCTTGGCCTTGGGCAATTCCGGAAGATCTGGTGTGTAGCCGTTTTTCTTGGCTACAAACCAGGAAGTGATCATCAAAACGATGGTCAGGAAAATGCCTGGCAAAACACCGGCCAGGAACAACCGACCGATGGATACTTCATTGACGAAGCCAAACAGGATCAGACCAATGCTGGGCGGAATGGTTGCGGTAATGATCGAGCCAAAGGCCAGAACCGCAGCCGTATTGGCCTTGGAATAACCTTTTTTGATCATGCTGGGACCCAGCAGGCGTGCCTCCATCGAGGCATCGGCAACAGCTGATCCCGAAATACCGCCCATCATGAAGCTGAGCACAATCGAAACCTGCGCCAGACCACCGGCCATCCATCCGGTCAGAAGACTTGCAAATTTGACAAGGCGATGGGTAATGCCTGTCACATTCATCAAGTTACCGGCCAGAATAAAGAACGGCACCGCCAAAAGCGGGAAGCTTTGGGTGGCTGTGACCATTTTCTGGATGACAACCGTCGGCGGCATTGCGCCGGTCATGACAAAGACCGGGATAGAGGCAAGGCCAAGCGCAAAGGCAACTGGCATCCCGCAGACAAGAAATACTGTAAACAGACCTGCAATCAACAACAGCATCAGTTGATCCCCCTGCTGCGAATGCGTCGAATAAGTTGGGAAACCATGGTGCGGATCATCAGAAGAATACCGACAACCATCGAAGCATGGATATAAGAAGCATTAATCTGCGCAGCCCCAACAAGGCGTGGATGCATCAAGATCATGTTGATCCACGCATAGTTCAAAAGGAACGCAAGAAATCCGATAATCACCAGAATATTGATGATTTCCACCCAATGGCTGGCCCGTTCAGACAGGACTTCACGCAGGATCTGAAGCCCGAAGTGGCGGTCTTCCTGCATGGCAATGTCAGCAGCCAGCATACACAGCCAGGCAAAGATCAGTTGTGCCATCTCGACTGACCAGATGATCGGCGATCCCATGGCGCGCGCCACAGAGGCCACCGCCACAAGAATGACCACGGCAACAAGCAACATGCCGCCACAGGCAAACTCAATCCGCTTGAGCATCAATTCAATTTCCATTGTGAAGTTTGAAGTGCGTTGCCCATGATATAAGGCAACGCACTTTCGCAAGGCAAGATCAAGGAAAGTGGCGCTTAGCGGCCAAGAACCTTGTTAACAACAGCAGCTTCTGCTTCGAGATCAAGCATCTGGTAAACCGGTTTCACGGCTTCCTTGAACGGTGCAAGATCGACTTCGCTGACGGTAACGCCGCTTGCCGCGACATCTTCAAGCGCCTTTTCACCGAGTTCAATCGTCAGGCCAGAAGCATAACGACCATCTTCCACCGCCAGATCGCGAACGATTTTCTGGTTTTCCGGTGAAATTTCATCCCAGGCGTCGGCACCGACAACGAGGGCGGTGACAAGCTGGATATGGCCGGTTTTGGTGACGTTTTTGATGACTTCATAAAGCTTGGCGTTCCAGATCGCGGTCGGCTGGGCTTCGGCGGCATCAATGGTGCCAAGCTGAAGGGCGCTATAGACTTCGCCCCATGCAATCGGGGTCGGTTCTGCACCCATGGCGCGGATGGTTTCAATCCAGACCGGTGCGCCGATGGTCCGCATGCGCACGCCCGAAAGATCAGCCGGGCTTGAAATCGGCTTTTGCGTCAGGGCATGACGCGCGCCCTGATACCAGTTCGAGGCAATCATCACGAGGCCGGATTTTTCGCGCAGTTCCTCGCCCCAGGAAATATATTCGTCCGAAAGGGCAAATTTGTCGGCCTGTTCATAGGTATCAAACAGGAAAGGTGCCGACATGATCGCAAGCGACGGCACAAAGCTGGACAAACGCGCAACATCGGTCACAGTGCCGACAGCAGCACCTGCACGCGCCTGATCGATCATTTCGGTGGTGTCACCAAGCTGCGAGTTGTGGAAGACCTCGATCTCCACTTCGCCATTGGTGGCCTTTTCCACGTCCGTTTTGAATTTTTCAAGTCCCTGCCCCATCGGATCATTCGGGGCCAGAACGGTCCCGATCCGAAGGGTCGTCGTCGCATTTGCCGGCATGGTTGCGGCCAGTGCACTTGCAAGCACCGCACACATTCCGAGTGATTTCATAGTGAGCTTCATTAGAGATGTCCTCCCGATGGATTGGCTTTTGCCAAAATTGATATTTTAGTTCCTTTGAAATTCTAGGTATCTCGCCTCTATCTTGTCAACGAAATTCTCAAGCCTGTAAAATCGTTTATTTTCAATTGATTAAACAAATTCGTCACCCATCCATTGCGGGAACTTGTCATGGGTCAAAACAAGATCACGCAACAAGATTGGGGCGAATACAGGCCAAGCAGGCATCATTTTGGCCGCCCGAACCAAGGGCGGAACAACAAGATGCAGCCCGATCAATTCACTTGATCAGGCGCCAAAGAATTCAATGGAATGATGTCAGCGGGAGATGCTGCGATATTTCGCAGGGGTCAGGCCGGTAAAACGGCTAAACCGGGTGGTTAGATGGGCCTGACTGGAAAAACCGGTCGCAAGCGCAATTTCGGCAACCGGGGCGCTGCCAACACGCAGCATATGCATCGCAGTTTCGATCCGGCGGCGCAGAACGAATTTGTGCGGTGCCTCGCCCACGGTTTTACGAAACATGCGGGCAAAGTGGTAGGCCGACAAATCGGCAACTTCGGCCAGTTCCTCGATCGTGAGCGGCTGATCAAGGTTGGCATCGACAAAATCAAAGACCCGACGCTTGATCGCAGGTGACAACCCACCCCGAACCTTGAAACCAAGATCCCGGCGCGTCGAATAACTGCGCAACATATGGCCCATCAAAAGCTGCCCGGCATTCGACATCGCCATCCGGTCCGCCGGCACATCCCAATCAAGCGGCAGCATCGCCTGCCGGACGGTCTGCTCAATCAGCGGATCAAGGAAGAATGTCTTTTCAGGGACTTCGACGGCATTGGGTTCAATATCAAAGGCCTCGACCACCGCACGGTCCCAGGAAGCATGCGGGATATAAACGTGAAACAGCTCCACCTCGCCATGAACCAGCCAGTCCGAGGTCAGATACGCTGGCATCAAACAGCACCGGCCGGGGCCCCCGCCACTCATCGGGTCAACACCGATCTTGCGCTGGATACCTGTCCCGCCATTCACATAGAGGCTGATGGTGTGATGATCCGGATCGGTATACCGGGTCAGAACATCGGCATTGCGCCGCCAATGGGCAACCGAAATGCTTTCGCCAAAGTCGCCCGCGCGTAACAGGTTTGCATCCCCAATCAACTGATTGAAGACTTCAAACTTCTGATAACGCCCGTTGGGCTGAAAGGCTGAAGCGGTCTCTGCCATTTAATGTTCCTGAACTTAAGATGACATCATCGCATTGCGATCAGAATTTGCAAAGCAATGCAAATGCAACGCAGCCCTGTTTTGCGCAAGAATGTGAAAAGACAGCAACACGTCAAAGCGCTGGCGACCGGAAATGCCCGAGCTGCGGCCAAAGGCCCGGGCACTATAAAGATGTTTTTGCGCATCGGTTGGATGACCGCTACCACCCCCAAGGGAATCCAATATCGCCGATTTCACGATCCGGTTTTTCAACGTGTTACCGCAGGGAAGATCAAGCGGCTTGAACAAGGCTGCAAGCGCGGTCATCCGGCGATCCAGTTGGCCGGAAATCAGGAAACGGGCGATATTGTCAGCGATTTTTGTCGGATGGTTTCGGCCAAGCCAGAACCATCCCTGACAACACATCACCGGCCCTGAGCAAACCGGATTGGGTGAAACTGGACTGGGTGAAACTGGACCGGGCAAATCGATCACCTCGGTCAAACCGCGCCTCGTACAGTTCAGCGGCTGTCAGGTCCGACAATTTACGCGTGGCTTTCGTACCAATGGTCAGACCTGCTGCATCTGCCTTCCGGACTTGGCGCTCTGCACGCCAGGCACCAATTGCAGCGCGCAGATGACCGAACAGACCAAGCGGCTTTGCTGCGGCTTTGGATACATCGGACACACAGGAAATCGGGTCATAGGAATAGGACATCATCGTTTTCATAATGAGCATCTCCAATCAATGTTGATCTCAGATTGAGGATTCCTCATTAATTAATCAAACGAGAAGATTTAATCTTATTCATTAGAAAAACTCATAGATATCTAGCGCCCGGCTTTGCGGCCAACAGGAAAGAGACCGGCGATGAATTCCCCGACCAATGCAATTCATAATCTTGATCTCGACCTTGCACGGACCTTTGTCGCGATCTGCGAAACGGGTAACTTTTCACGTGCGGCTGAAAAGGTTCATCGCAGCGCTTCTGCCATCAGCCTTCAGGTCAAAAAACTTGAAACCATGGTCGGACGCGAATTGTTTAAACGCGAAACCCGCAAGGTCACCATGACCGAGGATGGCGAGGTTTTGCTGGGCTATGCGCGACGTTTGCTGAAACTCAATGACGAGGCGATGTCGCATTTCCATACCCCTGAATTTTCCGGCACCGTGCGGCTGGGTGTGCCCAATGACACCGGTATTGTCGCCATTCCCGAAATCCTCAGACGGTTTGCACAAACCCATCCGCATGTGGATATCGACGTCCATCTCGGTCCGACCCGGACGTTGCGTCAACAGATTGACAAAGGTGATCTCGATATCGCGGTCTTCAGCTTTGATGCGGAGCTTGATCGTCAAGCACCGATCCATTCCGAACCGTTGGTGTGGCTGGGTGCGCGCCATGGCAGTGCGATTGACAAGCGCCCCCTGCCCGTTTCAATGGCCGAACCGGGTTGCTACTGGCGGACCATGGCATTGAAGGCGCTTGATGATGCCGGGGTAAATTACCGCATCGCCTATACCAGCGAGTTTTGCCAGGCACAGATTGCCGCCGTGCGTGCCGATCTGGCGATTGCGCCGCTACCGATCAGTGTGATTTCAGACGATCTGGTGCATCTTGGCCCGGCGCACGGCCTGCCGGAAATCGGCGAATACCGCATGACCCTTGCCAAACGCGATGGCCATGGCGCGGTCGAGGAGGCATTGGCCGAACATGTCGTTGCCGGGTTCCGCAAGATTTCCGAACGCGGCATGCGAGTGTTTGCCTGATCACCCGGGCATCAAAGCCCCTTGCTGTGCCCCACATCCAGCGGCCATTGCTCACCGTGACATCACGCAATCACAGGTGTGAACTCAGCCACACCTGCGCCCGTCCGTTTGATCGCGAAACCTGCCGCAACCCGCCCCATATGCAAGAGCGATTTTGTAACTTAAAGTTAAGAAACTGGAAACGCGTTGTGTTTTCTGTATACTGCCCCACGAATATAAAGGCCCAATAAAACAGGGAAGGCTACACTATGGGAAAACTCTCTACCCTCCTCCTATCGGCTGCATTGTCCACGGCGATCATTGGCGGTGCCGCTGCGCAGGAACAGGTAAAGATCGGCATGCTGCAAGGCTTCACCGGCCCGACGGAATCGCTCGTCAAGCCGATGGCTATGGGCGGTGAACTGGCCATCAAGGAAGTATCTGACAGCGGTCTTTTGCTGGGCGGGCGCGAGGTTGTGTCGGTACGCGGTGATAGCACCTGTATCGATGCTGCCGCGGCAACGGCTGCCGCCAACCGTTTGGTGACCTCTGATGGTGTTCACGGCATCAACGGTGCGACCTGTTCGGGTGCGACCACGGCCATCCTTAATAACGTTGTCCGCGCAAACGGCATCGTCATGATTTCGCCGTCGGCAACATCGCCGGCACTGTCGTCAATCGAGGATGACGGTTACTTCTTCCGTACTGCACCGTCGGATGCACGTCAGGGCCAGATCATCGCAGATGTTCTTGATCGCCGCGGCATCAAGTCGGCAGCACTGACTTATACCAACAACGATTATGGCAAGGGTCTTGCCGACGCCATTCAGGCTGCCTACGAAGCAAAAGGCGGCAAGATTACCGCTGTTGCAGCCCATGAAGACGGCAAAGCCGACTATTCTGCTGAAATCGGTACGCTGGCATCTGCAGGTGGTGAAGTGCTGATCGTTGCCGGTTATCTTGACCAGGGCGGCAAGGGCATCATTCAGGCATCGCTTGATACCGGTGCGTTTGAAAAGTTCGTTCTGCCGGACGGCATGGTCGGTGAAGCATTGACCGATAACTTCGGCGATGCGCTTGACGGCTCGATCGGCACCAACCCGGGCACCGATAGCCCGGGCGCAGGCATGCTGGCCGACCTGGCATCAGGCAAGGGCTTCAAGGGCGATGACCCCTATGTTCCAGAAGCTTATGATTCTTCTGCCCTGCTGCTGCTTGCCATGCAGTCCGCAGGTTCGACCGACAGCGCGGTCTACAAAGACCACATTCTGAAAGTCGCCAATGCACCGGGTGAGAAAATCTATCCGGGCGAACTGGCCAAGGCGCTTCAGATTCTCGCTGATGGTGGTGACATTGACTATGTCGGTGGTACTGCGCTCGAACTGATTGAGCCGGGCGAGTCCGCTGGTAGCTTCCGTGAAACGGAAATCAAGGGCGGCAAGTGGGAAACGGAGATGTACCACTAAGCCGATCATCCTTTGATCACCAACGACGCTGGAACTGTCAGGGACTTCGGTCTCTGGCAGTTCCTCTATTACCGGGCTTCATCATACCAATCGGCGAAGACACCCGGGACGGATAGAATGACAGGGGTCAAAAACTCCCAATGATACGGGTTGAAAACATCGCCAAGAACTTTGGCGGCATTCAGGCGGTCGATGGCGTATCGCTCTCCATTGAAAAAGGCTCCATAACCGGCCTGATCGGGCCGAACGGTGCGGGAAAAACAACACTCTTCAATATTATCGCGGGCGTTTTTCCGCCGTCATCGGGGAAAATATTCCTTGATAATGAAGATGTTACCCACCTTGAGCCGCACGAACTTTTCCACAAAGGCCTTTTGCGTACCTTCCAGATTGCGCACGAATTCTCGACACTGAGCGTGCTGGATAATCTGATGGTGGTTCCCGGCGAACAACCGGGCGAACAACTGCGCCATAGCTGGTTTAACTATTCACGCGTCAAAGAGATCGAGGCCAAAAACTACGAGCGCGCGCTTGAAGTTATTGATTTCCTTGAGATTGACCACATCAAGCATGAGTTGGCCGGCAATCTTTCGGGTGGTCAGAAGAAGCTTCTTGAACTGGGTCGAACCATGATGGTCGAGCCGAAGATTGTCTTCCTCGACGAAGTTGGTGCGGGCGTGAACCGTACGTTGCTCAATACCATTGCGACCTCGATCAAGCGCCTTAATGAAGAGCGCGGCTATACATTTTGTTTGATCGAGCATGACATGGACTTCATTGCGCGGCTGTGTGACCCGGTGATCGTCATGGCGGAGGGCAAACTCCTGACGCAAGGGACGATCGAAGAGGTCAAGAATAACGAGGAGGTCATCGAGGCGTATCTCGGCACAGGTCGCAAGCATGAACGGAAGGTACCGTCATGAGTTTTCTGAGCGCAACCGGTATGACCGGCGGCTATGGCGGCAGTGACATCCTGCATGACTGCACCATCACCGTCGAAAAAGGCGAGATTGCTGTCGTTGTCGGCCCCAATGGTGCGGGCAAATCAACAGCCATGAAGGCGGTGTTCGGGATGCTGAACCTGCGTGAAGGGTCGGTCGTTCTGGATGGCAAGGATATTACCAACCTTGCCCCGCAGGAACGCGTGCCAGAGGGCATGGGCTTTGTTCCGCAGAACCGCAACGTTTTCGTTTCCATGACGGTGGAAGAAAACCTCGATATGGGGCCTTCATCCGCAAAGACGACGGGATTGAGGAAACCAAGCAACAGATTTTCGATCTGTTTCCAATTCTTGGCGAAAAACGCAACCAACCCGCAGGTGAGCTTTCCGGTGGTCAGCGTCAGCAGGTTGCCGTTGGCAGGGCGCTGATGACGCGGCCCAAACTCCTGATGCTTGATGAACCGACGGCGGGTGTCTCGCCGATCGTGATGGATGAACTGTTTGACAAGATTCTGGAAGTCGCCAAAACCGGCGTCGCCATCCTGATGGTCGAACAGAATGCCCGTCAGGCCCTGGAGATCGCCGATCACGGTTTCGTTCTGGTACAGGGACGCAACCGGTTCACCGATACGGGCGAAGCCCTTCTCGCCAACGAAGAAGTCCGCCGGTCCTTCCTGGGCGGATAAATGGGGTATTGAATGGAAATCCTTAACGCACTTGCGCTGTTTGCCAATTTTGTGGTCGTTCCAGCGACTGCCTATGGTGCGCAGCTCGCCCTTGGGGCGCTTGGCGTCACACTTATTTTCGGCATTCTGCGGTTTGCCAACTTCGCACATGGCGAGTTGATGTCATTCGGGGCCATGATCACGATCCTGGTCACCTGGTTCCTGCAGAATATGGGTGTTTCTATCGCCCCGTTCCCGACCGCCCTTTTGGCCCTGCCAATTGGTGTTCTGGCGACAATCAGCATGGCCCTTGTGATGGATCGGATGGTTTTCCGGTTCTATCGCAAGCAACGCTCCAACCCGATTGTGTTTGCCATCGTTTCGGTCGGGGTGATGTTCCTGATTGCCGGTATCATCCGTATCGTCATTGGCCCGGCTGATCAAAGCTTTGCCGATGGGCAGCGCTTTATCATCGGCGCATTTGACAGCCGCAAGGCCCTTGGCGTTGATGAAGGCATTGCGATCAAACAAAGCCAGTTGATCACCGTGGTTGTTACGGCCGTCGTTGTGGCCTGGCTGTTCTGGTTCTTGCAAAAAACCCGTTCGGGCAAGGCAATGCGCGCCTATTCCGATGATGAGGATCTGGCACTGCTTTCGGGGATCAACCCGGAACGCGTTGTCATGATCTGCTGGGTCATTGCCGCCGCACTGGCCGCCATCGCCGGTACGCTTTATGGCCTTGATAAGACCTATAAGCCGTTCATCTTCTTGCAGATTTTGCTGCCGATCTTTGCTGCCACCATTCTGGGCGGCATCGGACAGCCGGTTGGCGCGATCCTTGGCGCGTTCATTGTTGCCTTTTCCGAGGTGACGGTAACCTATGCGTTCAAGAAGTTCCTTGCCTATCTCGGCCCGGCTGACTGGGCACCGGATGGGCTAGTGCAGTTGCTGTCGACGGATTACAAGTTTGCGGTCTCCTTCATCATTCTGGTCGCGGTTCTTCTGATCCGTCCGACCGGTATTATTCGTGGGAAAGTAATATGACGAAGAGAGTTGCGCTCCTATATGGCCTGATGTGCCTGGTGTTAATCGCGATCGGCTTTCTTCAAAGCTGGAACGTCGCCTTTGGCATCTTCAATCTTTGTGTGATCTCGGCCGTAATGGCGCTTGGCGTTAATATGCAGTGGGGCTATGCCGGGCTGTTCAATGTCGGTGTCATGGGCTTTACTGCCCTCGGTGGCCTTACCGCAGTTCTGGTCTCGATGCCGCCTGTGGGCGAAGCTTGGGCCGCTGCCGGTGGGGATATTGCCCTGTCCTTGCTGAGCCTTGCTGCGACCATCGTTGCGGTCATCTACGCCCGCCGCTTTGTGCACCCGGCATTGAAGCTTCCGGTCACGCTTGTTCTTTTGCTCGTAGGCTATTTCCTGATCGGGGTGTTCTTTGGACCGGCGACCGATGCGATTGAAAGTATCGATCCGGCACTTAGCGGTTATCTTGGTGGTGCGGGTTTGCCCGTGCTTGTCGCATGGCCGCTTGCCGGTCTGGTGGCCGCTGGTGCGGGCTGGCTGATCGGGCGTATCGCGCTTGGCCTTCGGGCAGATTATCTGGCGATTGCAACGCTTGGCATTTCCGAGATCATCATTGCGATCATCAAATACGAAGAGTGGTTGTCACGTGGCGTTAAAAACGTCACCGGCATTCCGCGCCCGGTGCCCTATGAGGTCGACCTGATCGAAAGCGAATGGTTCATCAATCTTGCGCACTTCTTTGGCGCGAACGAGGTTTCCGATGCCGCCGGCCTGTTCGTCAAGCTGTGCTATGCGGTGCTGTTTGTCGTCGTGCTGGCGATCATCATGTGGTTTGCCGAACGTGCACTGAAGTCCCCATGGGGCCGTATGATGCGCGCCATCCGTGACAACCGCGATGCGGCGGCCGCAATGGGCAAGGATGTCAAACGCCGCCATTTGCAGACCTTTGTTCTGGGCTGTGCGGTGTGCGGCATTGCCGGTGCGATGCTGACCACACTTGACGGTCAGTTGACACCGACCAGTTACATCCCGCTACGCTATACCTTCCTGATCTGGGTGATGGTGATCCTGGGTGGCTCGGGCAACAATTGGGGCTCGATCCTGGGTGGGTTCATCATCTGGTTCCTGTGGGTCGAGGCAGAGCCGTTTGGCAACTGGTTCATGTCAACGATCACCGCCCCGCTTGGCGATGATTCAGCATTGGCCCAGCATCTGGTCGCCGGTGCGGCCTATATGCGGTATCTGATGATGGGGGCGATCCTGTTGATTGTGATGCGGTTTGCGCCAAAGGGCTTGATCCCCGAGGCGACCAATCGATCAACAGCCATGACACGGTCTTCCTGACCAAGAATATCAAACAGGGGCGGATACGGTGCAGTATCCGCCCTTCGTCTTTTTATGCGTCGAACGTTCCCTGAAAATCAGAAAAACACCGCAAGAACGTGAAAGCCAGATGGCGCTTGTTGTGGCCTATTGGCAGGCACGGATGTGCCCCATTATATCCCAAAGCCCCTGATTGGTCCCCGCGCGCCACCAAATCTTTGCGCACGTGCTGTTTTGAAAGCCCCGATGATGACTGCCCTTTTATTCGTGATCGTCACCGCCTGCTGGGGATTTACCTGGTATGCAATCAAACTTCAGATCGGACCGATCCCGGTTGAAATTTCGATCTTCTATCGTTTTGCGCTGGCAGCAGCTGTGCTGTGCGGGTTCCTGTTGCTGACCCGCAAATGGCGGCCGGTGCCTTGGCAGGCCCATCCATGGATCGTGCTTTTGGGCTGCGGGCTTTTTGGCATCAACTTTATCCTGATGTATTCGGCAACCGGCTATATCGCCAGTGGCATTGTTGCCGTCATCTTCACCACCTCGACCATTTTCAACGCGCTGGGCAACTGGGCCTTTTATGGCAACCGC
Organism: Thalassospira indica; assembly: GCF_003403095.1. Taxonomy (NCBI): domain Bacteria; kingdom Pseudomonadati; phylum Pseudomonadota; class Alphaproteobacteria; order Rhodospirillales; family Thalassospiraceae; genus Thalassospira; species Thalassospira indica. Next base: position 3,069,894 of record NZ_CP031555.1, read on the forward strand.
CCCGGTTTGCGCTTTGTCATTGGTGCGGCGTTTGGACTGGCTGGCATTGTCTGTTTGTTTGCCAATCAGATCTACGCCCTGTCGCATAATGCCGATGCGATCACTGGCATGCTGTTCGCGCTTGGCGGTACAGCGGTGTTTAGCTGCGGCAACATGGTATCGGTCAAGCTCAACCGCATGGGCATCCCCAACCGCGATGCGGTTGCGCGTGGCATGGTCTATGGCACCATCCTGCTGTTCATCTTTGCCATGCTGCGCGGCCAGACGCCGGTGATGCCGACAGAGCCGCTTTATATCGGTGGATTGCTGTACCTTGCCATTCCGGGATCGGTCGTGGCCTTTATCGCCTATCTGGCACTGGTCAACCGGGTTGGTGCGGGCCGCGCAGCCTATGTCACCGTCCTGTTCCCGGTTGTGGCCCTGACGGTCTCAACCTTCCTTGAAGGCTATGTCTGGACGCCAATTGGCGCGACCGGCCTTGCGATGGTGTTGCTGGGCAACATCACGATCTTTGCGCGGCTTCCAAAGTTCATTGGTATGAGGAATAAAACCCTCGCGGCGGAATAGGACACCTGATTGTCTGATGATTAAAACGGGGCCGCTTGGGCCCCGTTTTTTTTGATCCCACCTTCAGGTCCGAAACTGGCGAGCAGCAAAAAAACAATCCGCCTAATCTTCGTTGGTCACCAACAGATCGACGGAGCCTGCGATGCTGCCCCATGAAAACACCACACGTTTGATATCGCTTGATATGGAACTGTCTTCCCGCCCGAAACATCGCGGTATTGATGGCCAAAGAAACCTCTCTACCGCAGGTGGCTTGCAGCCCAAGCAACCGCCCACCCAACCAATGGACCGCGTCAGCTGGTTGATGCTGATCTCACTATCGATCCTGTGGGGCGGCTCGTTTTTCTTTACCGAAATCGCGCTTGGCGATCTGCCGCCCCTGACGCTTGTGCTCTGCCGGGTCTCGATTGCGACCATGGTTCTGTGGTGGGTGGTATTGTTACGCGATATTGCCATCCCGCGTGATCCGAAATTCTGGGCGGGCGTTGCCGTGATGGGCGGGCTTAACAACCTGATACCCTTTTGCCTGATTGTCTGGAGCCAGACACAAATCACCAGCAGCCTTGCCGCGATCCTGAATGCCACCACCCCGCTCTTCACCCTAGTGATTGCCCATATCGCGACAGACAGCGAGAAGCTCACCTTGCGCAAAATGATCGGTGTGCTGATCGGGTTTGGCGGCGTCATTGTGATTTTCGGCCTGCCGACATCGGCCAACAGCTTGGGCCTGCTTGCGCCGGGTGCCGTATTGCTTGCCGCGTTCAGCTATGGCTGTGCCGGGGTGTTTGGCAGACGTTTTGCCTCCACCCCGCCGATCCTGACCGCAGCCGGCATGACCAGCGCGTCGAGCCTCATGCTCCTGCCGCTGTCAATCATGATTGACCAGCCATGGCACCTGCCGGTTCCCACCACCAGCACCATCCTTGCCGTGCTCGGCTTTGCAACGCTCAGCACAGCACTCGCCTATATCCTTTATTTCGCGATCCTCAAGCGTGCCGGGGCAAGCAACCTGCTGCTTGTCACCTTCCTAATCCCGGTCAGTGCGATTTTGCTGGGGGTCGGCTTTCTGGGCGAAGTGCTTTTGGGGCAGCACATGATCGGAATGGTCGTGATTGGTGCTGGACTGGCGGTGATTGATGGGCGACTGGTGCGAAGGAAGAGCGGATAGCAGCCACTCAGCCCTCAATCCGCGAGCATCTGCTCATAAACCACCCAGTCTGAGGCGTTTGCGATCTGGTCATAAAGCCTGCGGGCGGTTGCGTTGTCTTCTGCGGTGATCCAGGTCAGTTTGAACCAGCCGCGATCACGGGCGACCTCGCCGAGCTTTGTCATCAGGCTATTTGCCACGCCCGCGCCGCGGGCCTCGGGGGCGACGAAAAGGTCGTCGAGATGGCCGAACCAGCTGCCGGTCAGGGTTTCGGGCACTGCACGGTATTGCGCAAGGCCGACAACCTGCCCATCCTTGACGGCCAACAAGCATTCCATGGGGCCATCAGGATCAATGATCCAGCCCCAGGTGGTGTCGAGTGCGGATTCAGAATCCACACAGCCATAAAACACCATATAGTCGCGAAACAAACCTTCCCAGGCATCCCGGTCATCACGGGTGGCGGGGCGTATTTCGATGTTATCGGTATTCAATCTGCCATCTCCCAACCGATGCGATAAAGGTTCGTGCCCTCTGCCTTGGCGGCATACATCGCCTGATCGGCAATATGGATCAGGGTATCAAGTGTTCTGGCATGTTCGGGATAAATCGCGATACCAATGCTGGCGCCGACGCGATAGCTGCCCTCCCCCAATTCCATCGGCGCGCCTATGGCACCAAGGATCTTGTCGGCAATACCATGGACCTCGGCATTGGTTTCAAGGTCCTCCAAAATAACCGTAAACTCGTCCCCCCCGATGCGGGCGACAGAGTCAGACGCCCGAACGGAATTGATCAACCGCTGCCCGGTATTGATCAGAATACTGTCACCCGCAGCATGGCCGAGTTTATCATTGATCGGTTTGAAGCCATCCAGATCGATAAACACCACCGCAACCCGCTTTTTGTTGCGCTTGGCGCGATCCATTGCCTTGCGCAGCCGGTCCTCGAAGATGATCCGGTTGGGCAACCGGGTCAGTGGGTCATGGAAAGCAAGGTTACGGATTTGATCGGTTTCGGCGCGTTCCTCGGTAATGTCGCGCACGACACCCATCATTTTGATGGTTTTGCCAGCCTTGTTTTTGGTGACATTACCCGTTTCACGCAGCCAGCGGATGGTGCCATCCGGCCAAACCACGCGGTACTCCTCGTCGTGGTTTTCGCCGGTTTCAATGCAGCGGATTTCACCTGCGCGCACGCGCTCCTTGTCGTCGGCATGCACCGCATCACAAAACAGGGAATAGGTCGGCGTCACCTCGCCCGGTTTATAGCCAAACATACCATAAATCGCGTCTGACCAATAAAGTTCGTCGGTATCCACGCGCCAGTCCCAGGTCCCGATGCGGGCAAAATACTGGCTTTGCTTGAAGCGTTGCTCTTCCTCGGTGGCGCCCGGCCGGATACGCGAAAGATCACGCACGATCAGCACGGTCTCGCGTCCGTCCCTCAGCGCCAATAGCGTCACCGTAACCGGAAAAGTCGAACCGCCCGCGCGAACGGCGTCGGTTCGGTATTCGATTTTTGGCTTTGCATCGCCGCTGATGGAAAAGCCCGGCAGTAGGTCGGCAAGATTAAGCCCTGAAACCTCTTCCCCCGTCCGGCCAAACATTGCTGTGGCGGCTGCGTTAAGATGCTGCACAGAACCATCCGCGCCAAGCGTCACGATACCGTCGGAAATCTTCGCCATCACGGCATCAGAAAGGTCTTGGCGCGCCCGTTCGCGCCTGCGCAAACGGGCCGCATAGACCCACGCAACAACGGCAATGATGGCAAGGAATAGGGGAATAAAAAAATGAACGGCGTCAGGCATCGGTAGGCGTGGGCTTCCCAAACAGAGTGTAGCTCTGATTATATCTATACGCTGGTAGGATGGGAAGGCTGCATACCGATGAAGTTGCTCGTTTCATGGAGTTCAAAGTAATAAAACAATCACACATAGTGCGCATTATGCGCATATAAATTGACACCGCCACGACAAATACGCATAATGCGCATATAAGTAACGAAAGGGGGCCATGGATAGCAGGGAAATACTCAAACGGCTGAAAGATGATGGCTGGGAAATCGTTCGCACGAAAGGCAGTCACCATCAGCTAACGCACCCGACAAAACCGGGGCGCGTGACAGTGCCACACCCCAAGCGGGATATCCCAAAGGGCACAGTAAAAAGCATTGAAAGGCAATCGGGTATAAAGCTGCTGTAAATGGCTTTCCGATTCCTGACGAACACAGGAAAACAGGATTGCAACAGAATGAAACAGACCTATTGGGGTTTGGTCCACACTGACGATGATAGCGGCTTCGGGATTTCCTTTCCGGATTTCCCTGGTTGCGTCTCTGCTGCTGATACAATGACGGAATTGGTGGAGTTGGGCACAGAGGCCCTTAACTTCCACATCGAAGGCATGCATGCCGATGGCGAAGACATCCCGACCCCCTCGCCGGTTGTCGAGCTTGAAGACGGTGCCGTCGGTATTGTCGCCATTACCGCGACCATTCCGGGGAAAAAGCGCCGGATCAACCTGACCCTTGATGCGAACCTGATTGATTTGATTGAAGCGAAATACGGCAAGCGCGCGGTTTCGAGCTTCCTTGAGGAGGCTGGGCGGAAGGCGCTTTAACCGTTGAGGCAAAAGGGGGACTGCTCCCTTTTCTTGAAATTCACGTCTTTGTAATCTTTGGGATTGGATTATGTTTCGGTATCAAATTCGGGCTTTGTTCATTAATTGATTTTCCGAGAATCTCAGAAATTGCATTCTGAATGTTATCCAAAGCCTCAGGGGCATCAGCAAAACCACTTAGAATTGTTGAAACGATAACAAGAGCACCGATTATCTTTTTCCATGAAGGAGTGCCAGAAGATAAATCGACTTTGGTCGCCTCTAAATAACTAACAATCCTATCCCTAATATCTTGATTTATGCGATAATCTTCAGAAACAAGTATTATCGACATATCAATTTTCTTCAGCACACTTTCAATATCTATATTTTGTGGTTTAAAAGATTCATTACCACCAAAGTATTTTCTTGAATACAAGTCATCCAAATCACTCACAGCCGCAATCAATCTGTGCATGCCAACAAGCAAAGAAGACAAAGAAACGTCTTCTTCGTTAAAAATAAACACACCTTTTCTCGAAAAAATATTAGGAATTAGATACCTTATTGTATCCATGAAAGTATCAATAAAACTGAAAGCAAATCTCCTAAATGCTAAATCACGCTGGTTCTTCATATCCATCACACGCAATCCAACAGAGATTTTACTTATACCCCTAGAAATGTCACCTTCTGACACTACAGAATTGATTCGCTCATGAATGCTCTGATCAATAAACTTCGACAAGCGAATTACGGCAAAAAGTTTATTCTCAAATTCTTCCAGATTTTTTTTTTAATATCTTCGTATCTTTCCCACCCACGCATCCCAAGCGCACTAGAATATTTCAACTCAACTTCACGCGCCGCAAGTTCCGACAGAAACAATTCAATTCTCTTCATTGAATCAATGAAGCTATCAAGTTCATAAAACTCCATAGGCCACCATTCATCATCAAGGAAACACTAATAAAACCTTATCAATCATATAAACCTAACAACACTTAAAATTGAAAATGAAAGTTGGGCCCAGTTCATTTTAGCCGCATGATGAGTAGGAAGCTGAAGCTTGCAAAGCTGATTTTGCAGGCTTGATTAATTGATAACCAAGGAGGGAATTGTAAAAATCAGCCTTTGGGCTGCTTTTTATCCTGGGACGAAGCCCGGCGGACCATCGCACGATGTGCGATATCTCTCGAAAGCTGCGTGCCTCGCTTTCTCGCGAACCCTTGTTCTTTTCTGGGGGGCTAGCCCAATCCAAGGATACAAATGAAATAAGCCTTGCACCGTCAGGTGCAGGGCTTATTTAATTGGTAGCCGAGGACCCCTACCAACGAGGCAGTCTCCCACGAATTCTCATATGTATTTCTTGTTAATCAATGACTTACGAGAATTTATTTCTTGAACGCTACCCAGCCCCGCTACCAATACCCTACTTTTTCTTATGTCTATCCGAACTGTTTACACGGCAGTACATCAATACAAATTTTCAACTTGTGAGTTTTATCCAGCAACTTTAGCATAACCTAAGATTGCTCAGGTAAATTACAGGGTGCTTTGATGGCAGATTTTTGCGAAATCGATTTTCATCATATTGGTTCAAAGAAGAGTGGTGACGCAATATCCATGCGAGAGTGCATTGGTGAGCAAACTACGATCTATGTTGTAGATGCTGGTTATCAAGACACCGGCAAGAGCATGGTGGAAAACATCCGGGAGTATTATGGTCGACCAACAACAATTGATCACGTAGTTGTTTCTCATCCTGATGGCGACCATGCTGGCGGAATAAGGAGTATTCTAGAGTCGTTTGAAATCGGTACTCTTTGGATGCTGAGGCCGTGGGAATATACTCAAGACCTAATTCAGCATTTTCAAAGTCGGAATGACGTCGCAAGGTTAACTAACCACTTGAAATCATTGTATCCAAATATTGCGGCACTAGAAGAAATCGCATTAGAAAGACACATTCCAATTGCCGAGCCTTTTCAAGGCACACAGATTGGTAGCTTTACGGTCACTTCGCCAACCTATGATCACTTTATTGATTGCGTTGTGAATTCGAAGAGAACCCCTGAGTCTATGCAGGGGATCAAGTCCGTTGCCGACGAACTTGGAGAGGTACTTAAATCAATAATTGCATTCGTTACCGCAGGATGGGGTGCCGAAAAGTTCTCTGAGGAAGACACATCAACTGAGAACGAGATGAGCGTCGTGCAATATGCAAACATTTTGGATAAGAAGGTTCTGCTAACAGCCGACACCGGTAGGAAGGGATTATCAGACTCCATTGATTTCCTTAAAGAAATAGGCGTCCCTTTACCGGGTTTAGATAAGTTTCAGATACCTCATCACGGATCACGACGGAATATCAACTCCGACCTGTTCGACGAATTGGTTGGACCAAAACTGTCCGATCAACCAGACGAGAGCCCTCGGCTGTTTACAGCGTTGATTTCCGCCTCTGATGAAGACAAAGACCACCCTCGAAATGTTGTCATCAGAGCTATTCACCATAGAGGGGGTTCATTTCAATGAATGGCTCATACGGTTTTCGAACTTTGATAGGTAATGCACCTAAGCGACCTGGATGGAGCGCACTGGAACAAGTTCCATACCCGACCGACATGGAAGACTAGGCATGCCAATATCGCTGAAACAGCAAAACGTCTTGCTTCTGGCGCCGCTGATAATTGTACACGTGCTAACGATGGCGGCTTGGGCAAATTTTCATCCCATTTGGGCCGGTGACCTGCTCGCGACCTTGCATTCCAAGCATTCGATTTCAACTGCGGCTTTGTCAGGAATCGCAGCGACAATTTTAACGGGCATTATTCCTGCCGAAGTGAAAAGCATTTTCGTTTTCTGGAGAATAAAGCACCCCCTCCCCGGGTGCCGAGCGTTCAGCGTGCATATAAAAAACGACGCTCGCATTTCAGAAAAAACTTGGAAGGCTCGACTGGGAGAGTTTCCAGTGGAACCTAAAGATCAAAACGCCACTTGGTATAGAATCTACTCATCAGTCCGAGATGCGCCATCAGTCAAAAGCGTCCACAAGAACTATCTTTTCTGCAGAGATCTGACCGCAATAAATCTCATTTTTCTTGTGTTAAGCGTCCCAGTTGGTGCGTATTTTTTGGATACGGTCGAGGAGCAAGCCCTCACAACGTCGACCTATCTAGCTATTTATTTTTTTGTCGCACTAGCGGCACAAAACTACGGGAAGCGAATGGTTACAACTGTTTTCGCAACTGCGCAGGAACAATAGATGTAAAGATAGTGCCGCTACGGCTTACCTGCTGTAGCAGTGTTATCAACATGAAAAATTACGCAAAAAGGAGTATTGGTAGCGGCCTAAAATGAAAAACCGCTGCAAATCATTGATTTACAACGGTTTTTTAATTTTGTGGTAGCCGAGGAGGGACTTGAACCCCCGACACGCGGATTATGATTCCGCTGCTCTAACCAGCTGAGCTACTCGGCCACAAGGAATTTTGTGGTGTTCCGGTGCGCTTGGAACGAGGCGGTTTTTAAGTCAGGGAGCCGTCCCCGTCAAGCGCCTTTTTGACGATTTTGTCAAAAAACATCTTAGTAAAACTTCTGGTAAAACTGGCGGGCGAGGAACATGTGCCCTCGCCCGTCCTATTCGTTCATCGGGCAATCCCGATCAGGCGGCGCTTGCCGTGTTGCCAATCAGCTCTTCGCGGGTGATCCAGCCACCACCAAGGACGCGTTCGCCCTGATAGAATACACCCGCCTGCCCCGGTGCGATGCCAAACTGGGCATCGTGCAGTTCAATGCGGGCTTCGCCACTGGCTTCGGGGAAGATGGTTGCCGTGGTCGGCTGCATGGCCGAGCGCAATTTGACTTCGACCTCAACCCCGTTTTCATCGATTTGATCGCCATCAAGCCAGTTCAGCTCGCGGACATAGACCAGTTTCTTGGCAAGGGCCGCCTTCGGACCAACAATGACCTGACGCTTTTCGGGCGAGAGTTTGACGACATATAGCGGTTCTGCCGTGCCCCCGATATTAAGCCCACGGCGCTGGCCGACCGTGTAATGGATCAGGCCGCGATGATCGCCGAGTACATTGCCATCAAGGTCAACGATCTCGCCCGGTTCGCCGGCCTCGGGACGGAGTTTTTCGACCAGACGGGCATATTTGCCATCCGGGACAAAGCAGATGTCCTGACTGTCGGGCTTGTCGGCGACTTCAAGGCCGTATTTGGCGGCAAGCGCGCGGGTTTCTGCCTTGCTGGTCAAATGGCCCAGCGGGAAGCGCAGGAAATCGAGCTGTTCCTGGGTGGTGGTGAACAGGAAGTAGCTTTGATCACGGTTTGGATCGGCTGCGCGGTGCAGTTCGGCCCGGCCATTGGCGCCCAGTTTCCGCTGCACATAATGGCCGGTCGCCATGCAATCCGCCCCAAGGTCATAAGACGTTTCAAGCAGATCGCGGAATTTGACGGTCTGATTGCATTTGACGCACGGGATCGGGGTTTCGCCGCGCATATAGCTGTCGGCAAAATCATCGATCACTTCTTCGCGGAAGCGTGATTCGTAATCGAGCACGTAATAGGGAATGTCGATATCCTCGGCCACCTTGCGCGCATCATAAATATCGCGCCCGGCACAACAGGATTTCGCACGGGTCGGGGCATTGGCCCCCATATCATAAAGCTGAAGCGTGATGCCCACCACGTCATAGCCTTCTGATTTCAGAAGGGCTGCAACGGCAGAGCTATCCACCCCGCCCGACATGGCGACAACCACGCGGGTATCTTCCGGGGCTTTATCAAAGCCAAGAGAGTTCATTTTTCCCACCCATCTGCGGGTCAAGGCCGCAGCGACAAGAAGTTAATCCAAAAAGGCAACGGGCGGCATTTCCGCCACCCGCACGTCATTCTTCGAGCTTATATAGGCGATATTGGCCTATTTTGCCAGATCAAGTCCCATCTGCCAGAAATCGGCTTCAAGGCGGCTTGCCATGGTAAAGGTTTCAACCAGCCCTTCAAGGCGGCGATGACCGCCACGGGTGGCCACGGTGTGTTCAAGCAACTCGATCTCGGCCTTTGCCACGTCCTGGAATTCTTCGGACGCGTACATTTCAATCCATGCCCGGTATGGATTGCCTTCAAGCCTTGTATCAGAACTTGCCATCAAACGGTTTGCGATTTCGGCATAGCCCACCATACAGGGCATCAGGGCAACCTGAAGGTCCACTACATCGCCCTGATGGCCACGATCAAGCACATAACGGGTATAAGCGACACAGGCGCGTGCCTCGGGATGGGCGACGATATCGGCCTCGGACAGGCCCCATCCTTTGCAGAAATCAAGATGCAGGCTCATTTCCATATCAAGGATGGCATGCACGGTACCGGAAAATGCGCGCATGGCATGCAGGTCTTCGGCCTTATAGACCGCGAGTGCATAGGCGCGCGAAAACTGGATCAGGAACAGGTAATCCTGAATGAGGTAATGCTTGAATGCGGCTTCTGGCAGGGTGCCATTGCCAAGCTGTTTGACGAAGTCATGACAGACATAGCGTTGCCAGGATTCGGGCGCGCAGGTACGCAATTTACCAAACAGGCTGTTGACCGGGATGATGTCGGTGAAGGTGGCGGGTTGACCCATGATGGTGCTTTCCCTTTTTCTTCTGTTTGCTCAAACAAAAACGGACCAGCCCGCATTTTGCAGGCCGGTCCGGTATTTCGTGATCAGGGTGCAGGCCGGTTGGCGCACATCACACTCATCAAAATCAGTCGTCGCGCTCGTCGATCCAGGCCATCTGGATGGCTTCGAGAATCTTCTCGTTCGACTTCGAAGGATCATCTTCAAAACCTTCAAGCTCGGTGACCCATTTATGCAGGTCGGTAAAGCGAAGGTTGAGGTTGTCCTTGTCCGGATGGGCTTCTTCAAGCTCGATCGCGATGTCCTGAATGTCTGTCCAACGCATATCCGTCTCCTTTGACACCGGGCGGCAATGCGCCCGGTCAGCAGAAGGTGAAACTTACTTGTCGACCATCATGTTGCGGGTCGCGGACGGAAGTTTGACACGCAGACCGTCGAGCTCGTCGCTCATGATGATCTGGCAGCCAAGACGCGAGGTCTCGGTCAGGCCAAAGGCAAGGTCAAGCATGTCTTCTTCGTCTTCGGACGGTTCATCAAGCTTGTCAAACCAGTCATCTTCAAGAATGACGTGGCAGGTCGAACATGCCAGCGAACCTTCGCAAGCACCTTCAAGGTCAATGCCGTTCTTGTGGGCAGCTTCCAGAACAGACAGGCCGTCGGCTACTTCGAATTCCTTTTCGGTGCCATCCGGCTCGACAAAAACGATCTTAGGCATTTGTGCCTTTCTCCTCGGTAATACTTTTCGTTCGATCTCTGTTTATGCGCCCCGCGATACGGGTCGCTTATCCGGCCTGACCTTGGCGGTTGTCGGGGACAATCGCCGCAGTTCGCCGGTTTGTCAATTCCACCGGTGTCGATTAATTCACTTCCTAGTGAACTTCATCGACATTTTGCCCGGCAAGTGCCTGGCGGATCCGGCTATCCATACGGGCCTCGGCAAACGGGCGGGATGCATTTTCAAGCGCCTCGGCGGCGTCATTGATCGCATCGCGGTTATCGCCTGCGGCGGCCGTTTCAAGATTGGCAATGGCCTGTTTGATGTTGGTCTCGTCTTCCTTGGTCAGAAGCGCACGGTCAGCCTCCATCGCGGCATTGACCGCCAGGATGTTGCGACGTGCTTCGACGCGTGCCTCGGTCAGGACACGCATTTCCATGTCTTCGCGGGCATGAACCATGCTATCGCGCAGCATGGTCGCCATGTCAGACTCATTGATGCCATAGGTCGGCTTGACCGCGACTTCCTGTTCAGTACCCGTGGTTTCTTCGCGCGCCGAGACGGTCAAAAGACCATCGGCATCGACATTGAACTGAACGCGAATGCGCGCAGCCCCTGCGGCCATTGACGGAATACCGGTCAGGGCAAAGCGCGCGAGCGAGCGGCACTGATCAACCATTTCGCGTTCGCCCTGCACCACATGGATCATCATGGCCGACTGACCATCCTGATAGGTGGTAAATTCCTGTGCCTTGGACACCGGGATCGGTGTGTTGCGGTCAATGACCTTTTCAACAATCCCGCCCATGGTTTCCAAGCCCAGCGACAGCGGCGTCACATCAAGCAGAAGGTTGTCCGAGCCGCCTGTCAAAGCCTCTGCCTGAAGGGCGGCACCAAGGGCAACGACTTCGTCCGGGTCGATGTCCGACAGCGGTTCCTGTTCAAACAGATCGGCCACGGCCTTGCGCACGGCGGGCACACGGGTGGAGCCACCGACCAGAACGACACCCTTGACGTCTTCGGGCAGGACATCGGCGTCATCAAGAACCTGTTCGGTGATCGCGGCCGTGCGCGCGACCAGTTTGGCGATCATCGCATCGAACTGATCGCGCGTTACGGTGTGTTTGGTTTCCGTGCCATTGAGTGCAACGGTCACTTCGACGCTGTCCTGATCGGTCAGGCTTTCCTTGACGGTGCGGGCCGTTTTCAACAGGCGTTTGGCGTCCGACGCATCAAGGTCATCGGTTGCACCACCATCCTTGCGTGCGGCCAGAAGATGTTCGGCAATGGCGTGATCGAAATCATCGCCACCAAGGGCGGCATCCCCACCGGTCGCCTTCACCTGGAAGACGCCCTTTTGCATTTTAAGCAGCGAGATATCAAACGTCCCGCCACCAAGGTCATAGACGGCATAAAGCCCCTCTGCCCCGTTATCGAGGCCATAGGCAAGGGCAGCTGCGGTTGGTTCATTGACCAGACGCAGGACTTCGATCCCGGCCAGCTTGGCGGCATCCTTGGTCGCGGTGCGCGCACCATCATCAAAATAGGCAGGCACCGTGATCACGGCCTTTTCGACCGGCTTATCAAGGCTTTCTTCCGCACGTGCGCGCAAGGCACGCAGAATATCGGCCGATACTTCAACCGGGGTCAGAACACGATTACCAACGTTCAGGCGGACCATCATCGGCTCGCCGTTTTCGGTTTCAGATTTTTCCGGCACTTCGACGTGATAAGGCAGCGTGCCGGCAACCGATTTGACGTCTTCCAGACCACGGCCCATCAGACGTTTGACCGATGAAACCACGCGGCTGGCATCGGTATTGATCTGATCACGTGCGGCTTCGCCAACCACCGGTGTGTCATCGCCGTAATAGACGACAGACGGGACAATCGCATTGCCACCGGATTTATCGCGGAGCACTTCGGGCTTTTCCGAGTTCGAAATCGCAACCACCGAGTTGGTGGTGCCAAGGTCGATCCCGACAGCGATCTGACGTTCTTCCTCGTGCGGGAGGGGTGTTTCGCCGGGTTCGTGGATTTTTAGCAGGGCCATCTTTACGTCCAGTCTTTTTGTATGATCAGGCAGCGGCAAGGCGCGATTTCTTCGCGCGCGCTTCCTCGGTCATTTTCACGAGATACCTTAGACGGGTGGCCAGTTTCTTGGCCGCGTCATAGGATTTGTTGTCAAAGGCGGTGCCCAGTTCCTTTTCACAGGCACGGGCCTGTTTTCGGGTATCCTTGATCATCGCATCAATGGTGATTTTATCTGCCGCATCATCAAGGGCCTCGCGCATTTCCATGGCTTCCATCAGAAGCTGCGGATCATTGACGGTATGGCCCTCGCCGCCTTCGGGCTCGATGCCTTCGAGACGCAGCATGTAATGGGCCCGGGCCACAGGATTTTTCAGCGTCTCGAACGCTTCGTTCAGACTGGCAGCCTGTTGCGAGGAGAACGCCTGTTCCCGGCCCGATTTCGCAGCAAAGCGATCAGGATGCAGTTTTTGCTGCTGCTTCAGATAGGTGGCCTCGATCTCGTCAATATCGAGATCAAAAGACCGCTTAAGACCAAAGCGCGTGAAATGATCCAACTGGCCTGGGGGCTGAATGGCGTTGCAGGTGTCACAAAACAGTGCGCCGACTTCAACCGGTCCTTTGCACGACCAGCAAGCTTTGTGTGCGGAATGTTCCGTATTGCTCACGCGATGCACTTCCGAGGATTAAAAACAAAAAACAAATCAGTGTAAAAAAAGTGACCGGAATTTGGTCAGATCACCCTTTTCAGGCGATGGCCCCGGCGAGATCGCCAGGGCCATAACCATTCAGAAAGCAGGGAAAGCCCGGCCTGATCAGACGTGGAAGGATTCACCGCAGCCACAACGACCTTTTTCGTTGGGATTGCGGAATACAAAGCCTTCTTCCATCTTGTTGACCTCGTAATCCATCTCTGTACCAAGCACGAACATGATGGCTTTCGGGTCAATCAGGAGCTTCACGCCGTCTTCCAACTCGACCACGTCTTCGAAGCCAGTGGCATCGTCAGCATATTCAAGCGTGTAAGACAGGCCCGAACACCCCTTGCTGCGCACGCCAAGCCGGATACCGTGCGAAGGTTTCCCACGGCTATCAAGCAGCGCCTTGATGTGATCAAGCGCAACCGGTGTGACAGAAATCGGTGACGGCAGAGCCATTTTATTCTCCCAATATTCCGAAAACGATGGGAACGTGACGCTGCTTATTCAGCAGCGTCAACGTCCGCTGCGCCGTTTTTGGTTTTGTAGTCGCTGATGGCGGCTTTGATGGCATCTTCAGCCAGGATCGAGCAGTGAATTTTCACCGGCGGAAGTGCCAGTTCCTGCGCGATCTGGGAATTTGCAATCGAACCGGCCTCATCAAGAGACTTGCCCTTGACCCATTCGGTGATCAGCGAGCTTGAGGCAATCGCCGAACCACACCCAAAGGTCTTGAACTTTGCATCTTCAATGATGCCTTCCGGGGTCACCTTGATCTGCAGCTTCATGACGTCGCCGCAGGCCGGTGCACCAACAAGGCCGGTACCAACAGACGTTTCATTTTTGTCCATGGAACCAACGTTGCGCGGGTTTTCGTAATGGTCGATCAGCTTTTCACTATAAGCCATGATAGGAATCCTCCTAAAAGTCCTGTGTCTCTCTCACGAGATTGATTACGTCAAACGTTTGTTTTCGGCCGTGCTTAGTGTTCAGCCCACTCGATCGACTTGATGTCGATGCCTTCTTGCGCCATTTCCCAAAGCGGGCTCATTTCGCGCAGACGCTCAACTGCGGTGCAGATGGCATCAACGGCTTCGTCGAGCTCTTCCTTGGTGGTGTAGCGACCAATGCCGATACGAAGGGACGTATGTGCCAATTCCTCATCAACACCAAGAGCACGCAGAACATAAGACGGTTCCAGCGACGCCGAGGTGCAGGCAGAGCCTGACGATACGGCGATGTTCTTGATGTCCATAAGAAGGCTTTCACCTTCGACATAGGCAAACGAGATGTTCAGGTTACCGCTGACACGCTCATGCTCGTCACCATTGACATAGATGTCTTCAAGACGATCACGGAAACGCTGCAGGGTGTAGTCACGCAGCTTTTCGATGCGCGCGTTTTCTTCTGCCATTTCGTTGGACAGAATGTCACACGCCTTACCAAGACCCACAATCAGCGGGGTTGGCAGCGTACCCGAACGCATGCCACGTTCCTGACCACCACCGGTGATCTGGGCAATGACACGTACACGCGGGCGACGGCGAACATAAAGCGCACCAATGCCTTTCGGGCCGTAAATCTTGTGACCGGAAATCGACATCAGGTCGATTTTCATGTCATCAACATCAAGGTCGATCTTGCCAACCGCCTGCGCACAGTCGGTATGGAAGAAGACTTTGCGTTCACGGCAGATTTCACCGATTTCCTTAAGCGGCTGAATAACACCGATTTCGTTGTTTACACCCATGACGGACACAAGTGCAGTTTCGTCGGTGATGGCAGCTTTAAGTTCTTCAAGGTCGATCAGGCCGTTTTCCTTAACGCCAAGATAGGTCACTTTGTAACCTTCCTGCTCAAGGTGGCGGGCACTGTCGAGCACGCATTTATGCTCGGTCACGACCGTGATGAGGTGCGGCTTCTTTTTGCCATAGAACTTCATCACGCCCTTGAGTGCGAGGTTGTTTGATTCGGTCGCACCCGAGGTAAAGATAATTTCCTTAGCCGATGCGCCAATGATCTTGGCAATCTGGCCACGTGCAACTTCAACCGCGTCTTCTGCTTCCCAGCCAAAGCTGTGGTTGCGCGAATGCGGGTTACCGAATTTCTCGGTGAAGTATGGCAGCATTGCCTCAACAACCCGCGGGTCGGTGGGCGTCGTTGCCTGGTAGTCCAGATAGATCGGCTTTGCTTTAAGCTCGTTCATTTTAAAGGCTTCCTCACTCACTCTCTTGTCAGGCAGCGTGACGCGCTTTCTTGCGCGCTGCATTGCCCCTCATCCGGCTCCAAACTCGGACAAATGTATCAATATCGTCGTCGGTGCTTTCCAGCCCCAGACTGACCCGAATGGCCGAGCCTGGCTCGTCAACACCCATCTCTTTAAGTACGTGGCTTTCACGTACCTTGCCTGATGAACAGGCAGATCCCGAACTGATGGCCACACCTGCCAGATCCAGTGCCATGACCTGGGTTTCCCCGGGCATTCCAGGCAGGATCAGACAACTTGTATTCACCAGTCGATCCGTTCCCTTTGCGGCAATCAGAAGCTCTGGCGCCTCTGATGCCAATTCCGTTTCCAGGCGATCACGCATCTGCGCGATATCCGCCATCCTTGCCATGTTGGCCTCGGCACGTTTGGCCGCGGCATCGAAGCCAGCAATCCCGACAACGTTTTCCGTGCCACCACGGCGGTATTTTTCCTGCCCGCCACCCCGGATCTGGGGGACCAGCATCACGCCCGGCGCAATCGCCAGCGCGCCAATTCCTTTTGGACCGCCGATCTTGTGGGCCGAGATCGACACCATATCGACCAGCAAGCGCCCCATATCGACCGGCAACCGGCCCAGCGCCTGAACAGCGTCGCAATGGACCTTGGCACCATATTCACGCGCCAGCAGACCAACCTTGGCAACCGGCTGAATGACGCCGGTTTCGTTATTGGCCAGCATGACCGAAACCAAAACCTTTTGTCCGGCGTCCGATGCGTCTTTGAGCATCGCTTCAAGGGCATTCAGGTCAATCACGCCATTTTCATCCACCGGGATGCGTTTGGCGTCCGGTCTTGCTTCGATGACCGAAGGATGTTCGACCGCACTGGTAAATACGGTGACATCTTCCAACCCGTTCAGCGCCAGATTGTTGGCCTCGGTGCCGCCGCTGGTGAAGATGATCCGTTCTGAATCACCGCCCAGCAAATCGGCAATGGTGCGTCTGGCATGATCAACGATCTTGCGGGCCGCACGGCCACTGGCATGAACCGAAGACGGATTACCTGCAACATCCATCGCAGCGATCATGGCCTGCTTTGCATCTTCGCAAAGCGGCGCGCTGGCGTTGTAGTCGAGATAAACCTGGTCGGTCATCAGTTTAAAATCATCCTTATTCGCATCTGCCCTCGATATAGAGGACCAACTACTGTGCCGCAACCTGTGACGGCTCTTCGATCTGGGTCGTTTTACCCGGGAACGTCCGAAGCGTCCCCGCCACGTTGCGATCCACCACATCGGCAAGACTGACAGAGGCCAGATAAAGATAAATCTGGTTGCCGAGTTCTTCCCACAGTTCGTGGGTCAGACAACGGCCCTTGTTGGTCTTGCAGCCTTTGGGCGAACCGGACTTGCAACGGGTTGCACGGATTGGTTCATCAACCGCCAGAATGACATCGGCAACACGGGTTTCAGTGGCATTGCGTGCCAGCAAATATCCGCCACCCGGGCCGCGCACCGAACGGACCAGACCGCCCTTGCGCAATTTGCCAAACAGCTGTTCAAGATAAGAAAGCGAAATTTCCTGGCGGTCCGCAATATCTGCCAGCGCGACCGGTCGGTCCTTGCTGCTTTCAGCGAGATCGACCATCGCCATAACGGCATAGCGGCCTTTGGTACTCAGCTTCACGGTGCGTCCTCCTGCCTTGCTTTGGGGTTAACCCCGAGCGGGCTTTTCATTCATGTTGCGCGGTGGCGCGTATTCTATTCCGATGATGCGACGATACGCGGCTTTTCCGGTGTGGCGTCAGATGCAGCCTTTTCACCCTCAAGGGCGACCACCTTGTTGCGCAACGTTTCGACCTCACGGCCAAGTTCTTCAAGCGCACGGGCAACCGGATCGGGCAGATCGCCAAGCGGCGTACCATAGGCACAGAACCGGTCATCCTGTTCGCGGCGGACGATCTTGGCCGGGATACCGACCACGGTCGCACCCTCGGGCACTTCACCCAGAACCACGGCGTTGCCGCCAACACGTGCATTCTTGCGCACGGTAAATGGTCCAAGGATTTGGGCGCCGGACCCGACAATCACGCCGTCCTCAAGGGTCGGGTGACGTTTCAGGCCGCGCTGGCCGTCGCTGTTAACACTTGGCGATGTCCCACCAAGGGTAACGCCTTGATACAGTGTGACATCATCGCCAATCTCGGCGGTTTCGCCGATCACGACACCCATGCCATGGTCAATAAAGAAGCGCTTGCCAATCGTCGCACCCGGGTGAATTTCGATACCGGTCAACCAGCGCAAAATCTGCGACAGGAAGCGTGCCGTCAGGCGAAAACCGCGCTGCCACAGCCAATGTGTCCCGCGATAGCCCATGATCGCATGAAACGCCGGATAGCTGATCACGACTTCCCAACGGGATCGCGCCGCAGGGTCACGGGCGATCATCGCGTCAATTTCCTGACGAATTAGCTTGAACATGGGGCGGTCCACTGTGTAATTAGTACCTTCGATTCCCGGCAGCCACGCCCAGCCCCGTCCTTGCACATAAGCAATTGTCGGGTTCGACAGGCACCATCGGGTTAGCCGGAATATAGGATAACCGAGTAACTTGGTCAAGTATTTGCCCAAAGCAATTTATGCGCAAACACGAAAAAACTTACAAAAACACTCGGATATTTTTGTTACACACATCTTTCCATTCGTGGACAGGAGCAGTCTGATCCATGCCTGAGGTCATTTTTAACGGCCCCGAAGGTCGCCTTGAAGGTCGCTACCACCATAACGGCGCTGACGATTCGCCCATCGCACTTATCCTCCATCCGAACCCGCAACAGGGTGGCACAATGAATAACAAGTTGTGCTTCAACATGTTCAACATGTTCAAGGATCGCGGCTATTCCGTCATGCGGTTCAACTTCCGTGGTGTCGGCCGCTCGCAAGGCGTATTCGATCAGGGGATCGGTGAACTGTCTGACGCGGCATCCGCGCTTGACTGGATGCAGACCTATAACGCCAATGCGCGCGCAACCTGGGTTGCCGGTTATTCGTTCGGTTCGTGGATCGGCATGCAGCTTTTGATGCGCCGTCCGGAAATTGACGGATTTATTTCGGTCGCAGCCCCGGCAAGTGAACAAGACTTCACCTTCCTTGCCCCCTGCCCGTCATCCGGCATCCTGATCCATGGCACGCAGGACACCAACATTCCGGTCGCCTCGGTCAACAAGCTTGCCGACAAGCTGAATGCCCAGAAAGGCATTGAAGTTGATATGTGCGCGATTGACGGTGCCGATCACTATTTTGCCAAACAGCAAGACGAAGTGATCAAGCACTCGATTGCTTATCTGGACAAGCGCGGTGCTTAAACCGCCAGCAGCCTGAACACACAAGTAAAGGGCCGCCTGATCAGGCGGCCTTTTTTGTTGGATACAGCTTGCCGCCACAACAGGGCTCTGGCACGCCCGTGGTTCCCGGGAAGCTGAGCGGCAAGTCGCGCAAATGGCGCACAGCAAGGAAGCCAAAACATTCGGCCTCCACCGCATCACCATCCCAATCAAGCACGTCAACAGATTGCACCGGCACCCCAAGACGGGTTGCGAGTGTTTCCATGATATAATCGTTATGACGCCCGCCACCGCAGACAAACCAGCCTTTGGGCGCAGTCGGCAGATGGTTTACACCGGCAACGATGGCCGCCACCGTGCAATTGGCAAGCGTTGCCGCCCCGTCAGACACATTAAGCTTGGCCTCAACCACCAGCCCGTCAATGCGGGCCGCCATATCTTCGCGGTCCAGTGATTTGGGCGGGATGCGGTCAAAATATGGGTCTTCAAGGAATTTGACCTCGACCATCGGGTCACCGGTGCCCGAAGCCGCCGTTGCGCCGTTCAGATCAACCGGATTGCCGGTATGGCGCAACATCCAGTCATCAATCCGCGCATTGCCTGGCCCGCAATCAAAGGCCAGCAATGCATCGTCGCCGTCGATATATGTAACATTGGAAACCCCGCCGATATTAAGAACTGCCACGGGCAACTCAACACCAGCACTTTTGATCAGGGCAGCGTGATAGACAGGTGCCAGTGGCGCCCCCTCCCCGCCAACGGCGACATCGGCCAATCTGAAATCGGCCACCACCGGGATACCGGTTTTTTCCGCCAGCATATGCGGTGTTCCGATCTGGCGCGTCAGGCCCGATGCCGGTTCATGAAACACGGTCTGCCCATGGAAGCCAATCACGCCAATATCGGCGGCCGACATAGCGGATTTATCCATCAGCATATTAACAGCATCAACATGCACCTGTGTCAGATCGTCGGCAACCACATGTTCAGTATTGGTCGCGCTGCGATTACCGAAACATGCCCGCATGCGTTCGCGCAACTCCGGCGCATAAGGCACAAAAACCGATTGCCCGGTGCGGCGTACTTCGATGCCATCGGTTTCAATCAGGGCTGCGTCCACCCCGTCAAGAGAGGTGCCACTCATCATGCCGATTGCTGTTATCCAGCCGTGTGTCATGTCGTGCTCCGTGCGCGATCGCTGTTGGTTTTGAGCAGCCTAAAAGGAAATTATCGCGAATTCGTTACCCGTATGGCAGATCTGTTCGCCGATGCGTTGCCGAGCGGATGTTTTCTGTGCTAGATCATCGCCTCCGCACCAATTGGCGGATCAAATTTTCTATCACAACCAACATAGCGCAAAAACCATGACTGAACTGAAGTCTGATTTTCTCCGCGTCATGAATGACCGCGGTTACATCCACCAATGTACTGATCTTGAAGGCCTTGATGCCTATGCATCGGAAAATACGGTGGTGTGCTATGTGGGTTATGATTGCACCGCAGACAGCCTGCATGTCGGATCGCTTGTGTCGATCATGATGTTGCGCTGGCTGCAGAAAACCGGCCACAAACCGATCGTCCTGATGGGCGGCGGCACCACCCGCGTTGGTGACCCGACCGGCCGCGATGACGCGCGCCCGGTTCTGACCGATGAAATCATCGAAGCCAACATGGCCGGCATCAAAAAGGTGTTTCAGCAGTTCCTGACGTTTGGCGATGGCCCGACTGATGCGGTCATGGTCAACAATGCCGACTGGCTGGACAAGCTGAACTACATCGAATTCCTGCGTGATTTCGGTCGCCACTTCTCGGTCAACCGGATGCTGGCCTTTGACTCGGTCAAGCTGCGTCTGGAACGTGAACAGTCGCTGAGCTTCCTTGAATTCAACTACATGATCCTGCAGGCTTACGACTTTGTCGAACTGAACCGCAACTATGGCTGCACGCTTCAGATGGGCGGATCGGACCAGTGGGGCAACATCGTCAATGGTGTTGAGCTTGGTCGCCGCGTTGATGAGAAATCGCTGTTTGGCCTTACCACACCGCTGATGACCACGGCATCGGGTGCCAAGATGGGCAAGACTGCGGCCGGTGCAGTTTGGCTGAATGAAGAACGTCTGTCGTCTTATGACTACTACCAGTTCTGGCGGAACACCGAAGATGCCGACGTGATCAAGTTTATGCGTCTGTTCACCGAGATGTCGCTCGATCAGATCGAAGAATACGCCAAGCTTGAAGGATCGCAGATCAACGAAGCCAAGAAAGTTCTGGCATTCGAGGCGGTCAAACTGTGCCGCGGCGAAGAAGCAGCCCTTGCGGCGGCTGAAACTGCGCGCAAGACCTTTGAAGAAGGTGTTCTGGCAGACGATCTCCCGACTGTGGAAATTGCCAAGGCCGAACTTGATGCCGGTATCCCGGCCTTTGATCTATTCCGTCGTGCTGACCTTGCCAAATCGGGCGGTGACGCACGTCGTCTGATCAAGGGCGGCGGTGCCAAGATTAATGACGAAAAGGTCAGCGATGAAAACGCCAATATCACCGCCGATGCGGTAAATGCAGATGGCGTGATCAAGGTATCTGCCGGCAAGAAACGGCACGTCCTGATCAAGCCGGTCTGATCAAAGAAGACCAAGCATAAAATCAAAAAGCCCCGCCGAGTGATCGTTCGGGGCTTTTTTCGTAACTGGTTGCCGACTTAGCCCGGCTCGGCACCGGTGATCAGGTTGCGGAACACGCCAGGCACAAAGGTCGATAGCGGATTGACCGTAATGCTGGGGTCGTTCAGATCGCCTTCCACTGTGTAGGTCGGGGCAAATATGCCACCGCCCTCTTCGCCGACCAGAATATCGCCCAGGATCGGAATGGCACCCAGTGCGGAATTCAGCGCGTAAATCGGCACAATTGATCCGGCCAGTCGGATTTCAGATTTGGCCAAATCAATCGACCCATTGGCGGTGACCCCGACGGCTGCGCCGTTTGCCGCCACCTTTGACAGTGACAGCACATCATTCACATAGGTGAAGTCGCCGTTCATTTCGCTAAAGGCGATACCATTGCCTTGCAACACATCGCCAAGCCCGGTCAGCGACGCCGCACTGAGCACGCGGGCCGCAATCGGCGCATTGACCACACGGAATTCATTGACCGTGACCTGACCGGTGAACGGTTGGGCGATATCGCGTTCATCGACAGTGCCTTCAATCGTCAGGCGTCCGCCCAGAAGATTTTCATACATATCGACCGCACGCAGGAAACGCCCGGCATCCTCGCTGGTCATTGTGACCTTGCGGGTCCGGGAGTCTTCGCGGGCGACTTGCACGAACACATTGGCACGGTCACCGAATGCACCGTTCAGAACAAGGCGGTCCCATTCCTGCCCAACCGTATGGATCGATCCGCGCAGGTCGGCCAGAAGTTCGCCGTTGGCCATCACCATTTGTTCGATATTCAGGAACACTTCGGTGGTGCCGCCGGTCCGTTCGGCACGTTCGCCAATGCCACCGGTATTCGTTTCCGACGCGGCTTTGCCTGCGTCATCATTGCTTTGTTCGTCACCGACGATCCAAGGGGTCGCGATCAATTGACGTGCCGAGATTTCCAGTTCGCGCTTGTCGGTTTCCTGACGCAAGGTGATCTTGCCATCATTTAGCAATGGCTCAGCCCCCTTAAGCAGGAAACCGCCAGCTTCAAGCGTCACAAGATAGCTCTGTTCATCCGGTTCGCCGTCCGCGGGCATTTCACCGGATGCGTCATCTTCAAGGAAGGGACGCAAATCGAATTGCGCACCCCGCAGATCGACCAGCAATCTGTCGCCTTCTTCCATGCGAATGGTGCCAGCAAGATCGATATTTTCGCGAAAACGGGTGTCTTGCAGCTCGACAAACCATTTGTCGGCCATGGCGTTATCACCGCGCCAGTTGCCACGGCCTGTTACCTCAAGGGCGGGTGCGCTCAGTGCGAAACTGTCAAGTACCCCGCCGCCATCAAACCGCACGGCAATATCAAACTTCGCCGCAGCATTTGCACCGGGCTCCTTGCGATATCCCACTTTTTCAAGCGGAACCGAAATCGCCGAATTGGTCAAATCAACATCACCGACCAAACGGACCTGATCCGAGCCGACGCGGATATCAAGATCCCCCTTAGCCATCCCTTTCAGGTAGGGGCCGGGATCAAGTTCGATATCAGGCAACACGGCAAGGTCAAGATCGCCCGATAGTTTATAGCGGCTTCGGACCTCAGCCTCTTGCGCAAAGGTTTCGACCCAGTTGATGTTGGTCTTGCCGTTGCCAATCGTGGCCGTGCCGCCAAGTTCAAGCCCCTTGGTGTTGACCTGTAGTTCAAAGCTGCCCGCGGTGACATCCATGCCGCGAAACGCACCAACGATCCCGGCCTTTTCAATGCGTGAAGCCGCTGCTACATCAACATCATCAAACGTCACATCGCGAAGCAACGGGAAATGCAGGCGCACACGGGTTGCCTGTTCGCCACTGATCTGGGCCGGGTTGATGCCAAGCCGCGTGGCAAAGCCAAGCGGTTTTGCCTCGATCAGTTCAAGTGCCTTGCGCGCACTGCCCTGTGCGACGATTTCGATATCGGCATAGGGGGTCGGTTCATCAAGTTTGGTGAAAATGATGCTGGCATCGGTTACCTGAATGCCATCGGCCTCGCCGGTATTCACATAGATGCTGAAACTGGTTTCATCAAATTCGGCACGCCCGGCAGAATTATGCACTTCCGGCATTTCACCAAGATAATGCACGGTCACACCCGACATCGTCATCTGACCACCAAGATCATCAACAATGAACTCGCCCGCATCGTCCTGGCGCAGTTCGGTGTGCAAGGTTGCCTGATGAACAATCCCCTCGGACAGGTTGGTAACAACCCAGGTCCGCGCATCCACACCGACCCCTTCGGGCCAGAGACGATCCAGATCGTTGGTTGCGACGTTCTTGGCGGACGCATCAAGATTGACCTGCCACTGCCCGAACGGGTCAAGCACGACGCCCTGAAGTTTGGCGGATGCATCACCAACATTCAGCACAACATCATCAATGCTGAACCGACCGAGCACATAGCTTGTGACAATCTGTCCGTCCGAAACCCGATAGGTCGCCCGTATTTCGTCGGGGAAGGTGATCACCCCACTGCCAACTGACAGGTCCGTGGCCGCCGAAAGCAATTCGCCATTCGCATCAAAGCTTGCGCGCAGCTTTCCGGAAACCGGGACATAGGCATCGCGCAATTGTTCAAACAGATCCGAGATGCTGACAAGATCAGCAAGCTGCACCTCGCCAATTTCAGCTTCAAGGTCGACCTGATCGGTTTCGATACTGTAATCGCCGGTGACGCGCACCTGGGTCGATATATCCCCGGCACTGACCTGCATCGAGGCTTCCGCACCGATCCCGAAGGCCCGGCGTGACAACAGGATATCAGCCTGCGGTGCCGCCCAGGTAATGCCGATCTTGTCATCGCGCACTTCAAGATCGGCATTCACCACCCCGAAACTTTCGAAATAGGCCGCCGCCGGGATATCTGTGCGTTCGCCCGAAAGAATGGCAAACACATCCTGCAGGACCGTATTGCCGGAACGTTCGACAGTTTCGGTCTCATCCGCAGTGTTTTCAGGTTCTGGCGCAAGTTGATCGGCATTCACGCCCGGTGCATCGGGGAGCTCAATCGTAACCGAGGCCCCGCGCCCCTTGTCATAACTTTGCCCGGTTGCCGCACCGTCATCGCTGCGCGTATTTTCCGACTGGTTTGTGACATCTGCGGCGGTTTCTTCGGCGACATAGCCGACATCAATCGTGCCATCGGCCCGCCGTTCAAGGCGAATGCGCGGGCCGATCAGATTAAGCTCGCGCAGGGCAAGCACGCCTTCAAACAGCGCCTTGCTGGAAAACACGACATCGGCTTCGGGGACGTGAAGCATTTCCTGATCATCAGGGCCAAAAATGCTGACGTCACGCAAACCGACATCGAACTTTTCGTCCCAGCCACGCCAGCGCAAAACGACGTCGCCGATTGCCAGACGGTTATTGCCCATCGATTTGTTGAGATGATCAACCAGATACGGGGTCAGACGATGCAGGGACACAGGTTCCTGAGACAGCCGCCAGATCGTGACTGCTGCAAATACGCCGACAAACAGGACGATGGCTGATAAAGTCAGCGCCAGCCATCCGGCAAAGGTCTTAACGTGGCGCACTCATTTTACCTTGTGTTCCCGATGTCATATGCAGCGATATCAATAACTTCTCTTGTCTGGCATGGTTGTCGATGGATCATTGGATCCTAAAATACCAGACAGTTATTGATCTATACCCCTTTTTGTCCGATCACAGAAAAGCTAGAAACATATAAGTCATCCTGTTGATCAGGACGTCCTACTCCTTGCAGAGATTATGCAATCAGGCTCAATCCTTTGCATAGCGCGGTTTGTGACCATTTCGCAATACAAGGAACGCAAAAAGTGTCTCTTTCCTGGATTTCACAGGACCTGCCCAAAGCCTTTGACGCCGACCGTGTGACCAATGCGCTAGAACGCTGGAACACATTGGCGGGTCGACCAGCGTTTGAAAGCCTGTCAGACAAAATTGGCGAGATTGCGTCCAATCCCCAAAAACGTGCGGTTCTTGAAGCGCTTTTTGGTAACAGCCCCTATCTAACCAATCTGTGCCTGCGCGATCCCGATACGGTCTGTGACGTGTTTGACAGCGGCCTTGATCAGGCATTTGCCAACGCGCTTGAGCCCGTGAAAGTCAGTGCGAATGCAAGCGACCTTGATCAGACGACCACCATGGCGACTGTCCGTCACGCCAAACGCCGAGCGGCACTGGTTATCGCGATTGCCGATATCTGCAAGGCCTGGAAACTTGATCAGGTCACATCGGCAATCAGTAAAACGGCAGAATACACCCTTGATTTCACCATGGCGCATTGTCTGTCCGCCATGGCGCGGCTTCGTAAATATGACCTGCCCAACCCGGAAAATCCGCTTGAGGGATCCGGGATCTTTGCGATTGGGATGGGGAAACTCGGCGCCGGGGAGCTGAACTATTCATCGGATATCGACCTGATCTTCCTCTATGATCAGGATGTGGTGACCTATATCGACCCCGATCGCATTCATCAGGATTTGGTGCGGATGGTGCGCGATATCACCCGGATCATGGAAGAACGCACGGGCGACGGATATGTTTTCCGCACTGATTTGCGCCTGCGTCCGGACCCGGCATCGACCCCGCCGATCCTGTCGATGATTGCGGCTGAAACATACTATGAAACCGTCGGTCAGAACTGGGAACGTGCGGCCATGATCAAGGCCCGCATTGTCGGCGGCGACCGCGTTTCGGGCAATGAATTCCTTGAAATCCTGCGGCCCTTTGTCTGGCGCAAGCATCTTGATTTCATTGCCATTCAGGACATTCATTCGATCAAGCGCCAGATCAACGCCCACAAGGGCGGCAGCAAGATCAATATCCCCGGTCACAATATCAAACTTGGTCGTGGCGGCATCCGCGAGATTGAATTTTTTGCCCAGACCCAACAACTGATTTGGGGCGGACGCGAGATTGCGCTGCGCGGCAAGGCGACCTGCGACACCTTGCGCACATTGACCAAGTTCGGTCAGGTATCTGAGCAAGTCCGCGATGAAATGCTAGCCGCCTATGATTTTCTGCGCACGGTCGAACACCGCCTGCAAATGATCAATGATCAACAAACCCAAACTCTGCCCGATACCGATCAGGGATTATTGGCACTGGCGACCTTCCTTGGCTATGAAACGCTTGATGCCTTCAAGGCGGACTTGCTGCTGCATCTGCGCAATGTTGAAAACAACTATGCCGAATTGTTTGAAGACGACACGACCCTTGCCGGTGCCAGTGGCAACCTTGTCTTCACGGGCACCGAGGACGATCCGGAAACCCTGGTCAATCTGCGCGAGATGGGCTTTGAGAATGCCGAAAACGTCTCGGTCACGGTGCGGGGCTGGCATCATGGTCGTTACCGGGCAACCCGATCACGCCGGGCGCGTGAAATCCTGACCGAACTGATGCCGACCCTTTTGGCAGCACTTGGTAAAACAACCAATCCGGACATGGCATTTCGTGCCTTCGACGACTTTCTCAAAGGTCTGCCGGCCGGTGTGCAGTTGTTTTCGCTGTTTACCGCACACCCGCAATTGCTTGAACTACTCGCCCAGATTGCCGGCACCGCGCCGCGCATGGCGAAATATATCGGGCGTAATGCCGCGGTGCTTGATTACGTATTGATGTCGGGCTTCCACGAAGAACTGCCTGATGCGGATGCAATGCTGGCGGAACTTGATACCCGCCTGTCGCGCGAAGACATGGTCGAAGACTGGCTGGATGCCGCGCGGCGCTGGGCCAATGACCAGAAGTTCCAGATTGATGTGCAAACCATCCAGAACCGTCACACCCCGCACGAAGCTGGCCGTGCATTGGCCGATGTTGCCGATGTTGCCATTCGCGCACTTTTCCCGCGTATTGCCGACGATTTTGCTGCCAAACATGGCTCGTTTGCCGATGGCGGGCTTGCGGTGTTTGCACTGGGCAAGCATGGCGGGCAGGAACTGTCCCCCGGGTCCGACCTTGATATGGTGTTCATCTATGAGGTGCCCGAAGATGCCGAAGAGTCCGATGGCGAAAAACCATTGTCGCCCGGACACTATTTCATCCGGCTCAGCCAGCGTTATATCAACGCCCTGTCGGCCCCGACCGCCGAAGGGGTTCTGTTTGAAACGGACCTTCGTCTGCGCCCCAGCGGATCCAAAGGGCCGCTTGCGACGCATTTCAAAAGTTTCGAAACCTATCAGAACAACGAAGCCTGGACGTGGGAGCACATGGCGCTGACGCGCCTGCGTGCGGTTTATGGCCCCAAAGCACTGTGTGACAAGGTCTTGGCCACGACCAACGACGTGCTGTGCAAACAACGTGATCCGGAAAAACTGGTGAGCGAAGTCTATGATATGCGCAACCGGATGGAGGCTGGCAAAGGCGACAACCACCCGTGGGCAATCAAGATGCGCCGTGGCGGGTTGGTCGATCTGGAATTCATTGCGCAATATCTGCAACTGCGCCACGCCCACGACCACCCGGAGGTCCTGTCACCGACAACCCGCGAGGTTTTCAAAAATCTGGCGACGGTGGGGATCCTTGATGGCGAAGAGGCCGAGTTTCTGGCCAATTCCGCATCATTCTGGCTGGCCTTGCAGGCGATGTTGCGCCTGACGACCGAGGGCCCGTTTGATCCTGAAAAAGCCAGCGAGGATTTGCAAAAAATGCTGGCAAATGCCGGAAAATGTGATGATTTCGCAAGCCTTCAGGACAAAATGGAAATGACTGCAACCCGCATCAAGGAGATCTATGATCGCGTGGTTGCAGCCCCCGCGGAAAAGATTGCGCCAACAGATGCGCCGCAATGATCCAAGCCCCCTTGCCATCCTTATAAGGCTTTGTATTTTCACGGTTGCAACATGCCGCTATGCGGTCCCAAAAGATAAAAGGATAGACCATGACAGTTGATGTTGGTGACAAGGCCCCGGATTTCGAACTGCCAACCGATGGCAATGGCAGCGTGAAACTGTCGGATCTGGCAGGCAAACCGGTGGTGATCTATTTCTATCCCAAGGACATGACGCCGGGTTGCACGACCGAGTCCTGCGAATTCCGCGATGCTGAACCTGATTTCAGCGCTGTCGATGCGCAGATCATCGGCATTTCCAAGGACAGTGCGGACCGGCACGACGAATTCAAGGCCAAGCATGATCTGAACTTCATTCTCGCATCCGACGAGAACGGCACCACGTGCGAGGATTACGGTGTCTGGAAAGAGAAAAGCATGTATGGCAAAAAATTCATGGGCATCGAGCGGTCGACCTTTGTCATTGATGGCAACGGCGTCATTCGCAATGCCTGGCGCAAGGTAAAGGTCAAGGGCCACGTTGCCGAGGTTCTCGAGGCCGTCAAAGCCCTTTGAATTCAGATTTTTCTCGTATCAAGGCCCGGCGAAAACTTGCCGGGCCTTTGATTTTTTGGCGGTAAAATCGTTTTCTTTCAGACGGCTGGCCGTATTGCGTTTTGCTGATTTTGTTGCCATCCCTTGTTTGTCGGGCTAACAATTCGGATATGGGAGTGATGGGTGAGGTCTAATTCTCACCTGTTCGATGAAAACTCACCGGCATGCCGGCAAAGCGGGTAATCAAATGAATAACAATGTTGTTGATCTCGACGATCAAATGCTGGCGGATTTTCGCGACGAAGCACATGACATCATCAATTCGATTGACGTTCATCTGCAAAACGCACGCGGCAAAAAAGATCCCGCCCATCTGACCGCCATCCAGCGCGAAATATTCAATCTGCGATACAAGGGCAAGTCAGTATCAGCGCCGCTGATCAACCTGACCAGTCATCGTCTTGCGGATTACGTCACGACCTGCAAGGAACTGAACGAAGGCGCGATTGAAGATATCCAGGCGTTTGTCGACAAGATCCAGTCCCTGCTTGATGGTGACATGACGGCTGGCGGGACCGACACCGCCGAATTCGTGCGCGAACTGCCGTCCAAACGGACCCCTGATATTGACCCGGCTTGGCTGAAACAGGCCAATGTCGAAGCCTTGCTGGTCATTCCGCAACGCTCCCTGGCAACCATTCTGGAACGCGAACTGGCCGCTTGTGGTTATCGCAGTTCGGTCACCCAGACATCGTTCGAGGCGATCGAACTTGCCGTACGCACCCGCCCGGATTTCATCATTGTCGCCAAGACCATTGATGAACTGACAGGTGTAGATCTGGCCAATGCCCTGCAGGCGATGCCGAAAACGCGCGGCATTCCGACCGCAGTTCTGACCTCGGATGCGCCGAACCATCCGTCGCTTCAGGATCTGCCGTGCCGGACCGCGATCATCCGCAAGGGCAATGCCTTTGGCGAGGATCTGGCAGAGGCACTGGCGCGCTTCAACATCACCTGATTGCGCATGCGCCAAACGATTTCAAAGGGCGGTCCGAACCTTGATGGCGGGCCGCCCTTTTTGTTTGCCAATTGACCCGATGGCCGGCAAGTGGCAGACAAAGCGCACGTGAACCTTAATCCCATACTTCGGACGATCATGACCAAACTGACCCTCGCTGATGCTGCCAAACGTGCCCTTCTGACCGAAGACGCCACCGAAAAGGCCGATGTCACTGCCGAAATGGCGGCGATGTGGCGCAATGGCGAGATCACTGAAGTGGGTTCAACCGACCTGCCCGATCGTCCTGGTCGCCCGGCAAAGCCGGAATTGCTGCCCCCCAACAAGATGCCCAAGCGCAAGAAAGGCAGCGTTCAGGGCCGCATCGGGCTTTTGCATGCCCTGGCCCATATCGAACTCAACGCCATCGACCTGGCATGGGATCTGTGTGTGCGCTTTCCCGAGGCAGACATGCCGCGCGATTTTCACGATGCATGGGTTCAGGTCGCCGATGACGAAGCCCGCCATTTCAAAATGATCAATAAGCGCCTTGGGGAACTTGGCGCGGCCTATGGCGATTTGCCCGCCCATGACGGGCTTTGGCAGACATCGATGGATACGGCCTATGACATCCTGCCACGTCTGGCTGTGGTGCCGATGGTGTTTGAGGCGCGTGGCCTTGATGCCACCCCGCCGACCATCGAACGGCTTCTCGCGCATGGTGATACGGAAAGTGCGCGTATCCTTAAAATCATCGCCCATGATGAAATCGCCCATGTCGCCGCGGGCCGGAAATATTACGAATATGTCTGTGATCAGCGCGACCTGCCCTATTACACCACATGGCATGATATGCTGCGCAAGCATTTCCGTGGGCCGCTCAAGCCGCCGTTTAATGACGAAGCGCGCTATGAAGCAGGTATGCCGCCGGACTATTATCAGGACTATGTCCTTGAATTGCCTGACATTGACGGTGATGGCGAATAAGGCCATTGCCCGCCTGATAAGAATTCATCAAAAAATTGATACACCTCATGGTGGTGCAAACTGAAATCAACGACACTCCCCTTCGCGATATTTGAAGAAAAGACGTTCTTTTCCGTATCATCAGCAAGGAGATGTCACCATGCCCTCCACCATGAAAGCCGCCGTCGTAAGGGCGTTTGGCAAGCCGCTGTCGATTGAAGAAGTCACCGTGCCCAAGGTCACGGCGGGGAAAATCCTGGTCAAGATCGAAGCGTCCGGAGTCTGCCATACCGACCTTCACGCGGCCGAAGGCGACTGGCCGGTCAAGCCGAACCCGCCCTTTATTCCGGGCCACGAGGGTGTCGGCATTGTTGCCGAAGTGGGCGAAGGCGTGACATCCGTCAAGGAAGGCGACCGTGTTGGTGTGCCGTGGCTGCATTCAGCCTGCGGGCATTGCCATCACTGCGTTACCGGCTGGGAAACATTGTGTGGCGAGCAGCTTAATACCGGCTATTCGGTGAATGGCGGCTTTGCCGAATATGTCCTGGCCGATCCGAACTATGTTGGCCACCTGCCCGATCCGCTTGAATTTGGCAATGCAGCCCCGGTGCTCTGTGCTGGTGTCACGGTCTATAAGGGGCTTAAGGAAACCGAATGCAAGCCGGGCGAAACCGTCGTGATTTCCGGCGTCGGCGGACTGGGTCATATGGCCGTGCAATACGCCAAGGCCATGGGCATGAAAGTTATCGCTGTTGACATTGCCGACGAGAAACTGCAACTCGCCAAAGATCTTGGTGCGGACTGGACGTTGAACGCGGCCGAAACCGACGTTGTTTCCGAAGTGCAAAAACAGATGGGCGGTGCCAATGGCGTGCTTGTCACCGCCGTGTCGCGCGCGGCCTTCAAACAGGGTGTAGGCATGCTGGGCCGTGGCGGGACCATGGCGCTTTGTGGCCTGCCCCCGGGAACGTTCGAGCTTGATATTTTCGATACCGTCCTGTCACGCAAAACCATCCGTGGATCGATTGTCGGCACCCGTGCCGATCTTCAGGAAGCGCTTGATTTTGCCGGTGACGGCAAGGTGCATTCCCACTTCACGACCGAGCCGATGGAAAACATCAACTCGATCTTTGATCGTATGCGCGATGGCAAGATCGATGGTCGTATTGTCATGTCGATCTGATCGACTGCGACATCACGCCAAAGTCAAAAAGGCTGCCATCCGGCAGCCTTTTCTTTTGGGTTCAGGCCACCTTGGCCAGCATGGCGGCCTCGTGATCGAGCAACCATTTCTTGCGATCAAGCCCACCGGCATAGCCGGTTAATGTGCCGTTCGATCCGATCACCCGATGACACGGCACAATGATCGATACCGGGTTCGACGCATTGGCCCGCGCCACCGCCCGAACCGCCCTTGGGTTGCCAAGCTGATCAGCCAGCCCGGCGTATGAAACGCTTTGACCACTCGGGATATTGACCAAGGCATCCCAAACCGATTTCTGAAATGGTGTTCCGACCAAGTTGATCGCATTGATCGGCAGCACGCCGACGGATCCGTCGAAATAGCCATCCAGCCAGTCTGTGATCGGGGCCGGTGCTGCCCCGCCCTCTTTCCATTCAAGGTTCTTGAACCGTCGTGTCTGAATGGTTTTAAGGCGATCATCGTTGTCTTCGAAATCAAGATGCACCAGCTTACCGTCAATTGAAGCGAGCGAGAGTTTCCCGATCGGGCTGGCATAACGCACGACATTGATTTGGGTGGACATCGTCATTCTCCTTCCAATGCGGACCAAAGATATTGCGCGGCATATGCCCGCCATGGCCGCCAGTTTTCCGAAATGCTTTCCAGTGCCTTCACCTTGTCCGGGCCGCCGCCCATGCCAGATGCCTTAAGGATGCCAAGATCAGCGGCCGGGAAAGCATCCGGGTCACCAAGCCCGCGCAGACCAAAGTAGTTCAATGTCCAAGGGCCAATGCCCTTGATCGCCGTCATGGCAGCAATCAGCCCCTCACCAGACATCTGATCACAATCTGATCTGGCAAACAGATCAATCACATCGGCAAGGGTCTGCGCCCGTCGCGTGGTCAGCCCAATCGGGATCAGTTCCTGTCCGATCAGACTTTGCGGTGTCGGAAAAACATGCGTGATCCCCGTCCCCGCAATCAGATCATCGGGCAAGGCATCGCCAAACCGGGCCACAAGCCGCCCGGCCAAGGTACGTGCCGCCGCCACCGAAACCTGTTGGCCCAAAACAGCCCGAAGGGCCAGTTCAAACCGCTCCCAGCATCCGGGCACGCGAAGGCCGGGGCGTTTTTGTACCAAGGGTGCCAGCAAGGCATCGTCGGAAAACTGTGCGGTGATGGACGGCACATCGGCATCAAGATCAAAAAGCCTGCGCACCCTTGCGCCGATTTCAAGCACCGCCTCGCGGGCCGGGCCACGGAGGATGACATCCACGCCGGCTTGGTCGGCGCTGAAATGACAGATCATCAATCCGAGCTTGCCATCAATTTTGAAACCGCGCGCATAGGTGCGTTCACGGACGGTTTCCAAGCCCGGAATGGCACGTGCGCGGAAGAAGGCCAGAAGATAGTCGGCATCAAAGGGTTGGCGGGCACGCAGACGTAAAATCAAATCATCATTGCGCGCAGCAAACGGATCATCCGACCCCGGCTTTTCCGGGCTCAGAGTTTTGACACCGCGCCGAAAGGCCGTCGGTGCCTGCCCATAGGCCTGTTTCATCGCATCGTTGAAACGCCGCAAACTGCCAAAACCGGCGATATCGGCGATTTCGGTCATGGTCAGGTTGCTATCGACAATCAACTGCCGCGCCCGCAACAGACGGCGTGCTTTGGCGTGTTCTTGCGGCGTGACACCGGTATGTTCCTTGAAGATGCGCCGCAAATGCCGGTCCCCGACACCAAGCCGGTCGGCCAGATCGGTGATCGAGCCATTTTCAAGC
The DNA here is from genome assembly GCF_003403095.1 of Thalassospira indica. Taxonomy (NCBI): domain Bacteria; kingdom Pseudomonadati; phylum Pseudomonadota; class Alphaproteobacteria; order Rhodospirillales; family Thalassospiraceae; genus Thalassospira; species Thalassospira indica. The sequence goes on from NZ_CP031555.1 coordinate 3,103,748, forward strand.
ACGCCCTGATCAATCAGGCGCACCGCACGGGCGACCGTGGCATGCACACCGGCACTTGCCGGGCTGCCCGGCGCGGCTTCGGGGCGGCAGCGCAGGCATGGGCGAAAACCATGGGCAATTGCGGCCTCGGCACTGGGATAGAATTCCACATTGTCGCGCTTGGGCGTGACCGCCGGGCAAATCGGGCGACAGAAAATCCCGGTGGTCCGAACCGCGGTATAAAACCGCCCGTCAAACCGACGGTCCCGGGTTTTGAGTGCCTGATAGCAAATATCGTTATTGAGCTGTTCCATGCCGCGCAGTTTAGCAGAACTGCACGATAAAACTCGCCAGATTCGGACTCAGACGTTTAAAACCTTTTTGAGAATACAATTAATCACACTTCAACTTTTGCGTTTAATGATTAAATACTCAACAAACAAGTATTGTCCCCAAATGGGGATATTTTCGCGTCGTCAAAAAAGCGAATGAAGAAACCCGCGGCACATTTTGTTGCTTTTAAACCACGGGTGCAAGCCGACCAGAACTCTGGAACAGGGCAACGGCACTGCGAGAGGAAATGTCATGAAACGTATTTCGGTGAAGCTACCGACGATCATTGCAGGCCTGATCCTGCTGACGGCACTGAGCGCTGGCGGAATTTTATCCTTTGAACTTTGGGTCACCCAGAAAACCGAGGTGCAGAACAAGCTTCTGGCGCTTACGGATGCACGCAAAGAGTCGATCCAGTCCTACCTGACATCGATTGAAGAAGACCTGATCATCGAGGCAGACAGTGGCTTTACCCGAGATGCACTAAACGCTTTTTCCCGAAGCTGGGAACAGCTGGATGGTAACCCGATGGCCACCCTGCAAAATCTTTACATCACCGAAAACAGCCACCCGCTTGGCGAAAAGCATCTGCTGACCGATGCCGGGGATGGATCGGACTGGAGCCAGGCCCACCGGACCTATCACCCGCATTTCCGCGAGTTTCTTGAACTCAAAGGCTATTACGACATCTTCCTGATCCGTGCCGACGGGGAGCTTGTCTATTCCGTCTTCAAGGAGGCGGACTTTGCCACCAACGTCAAAACAGGCGAATGGGCGGAGACCGATCTGGGCCGGGTATTTCGCGATACACTGGCGCTGAATTCCCCCAAGGACATCGCCTTTACCGATTTCAGCCCCTATGCACCCAGTGCTGATGCCCCGGCCAGTTTCATCGCCCATCAAGTCCGGTCTGAAGCAGGGGAATTGCTTGGTGTGATTGCCTTCCAGATGCCGATTTCACGCATCAACAGCATCATGAATGCATCGGTTGGTATGGGCGAAAGTGGTGAAACATATATCGTGGGTGAAGACGGATTGATGCGGAGTGACTCCCGGTTTTCCGAAGAAAGCACGATCCTTAAAACCCGTGTGAACGAGGATGCAACCCGCGATGCATTGGCGGGCAATAGTGGCATTCACGAAATTGTTGATTACCGCGGCGTGCCGGTCATTTCGGCCTATATGCCGATCCAGTTTAATGGCGTCGATTGGATTGTTCTGGGCGAGATTGACACTGCCGAGGCATTTGCCCCTGTTTATCGCGCCCTGATGATTGCGGCGGTGATTGTCGGCCTTTTGGCAGTTCTTGGCATCGCGGCGAGTATCCTCTTTGCCCGTTCGGTGACCCAACCGATCAAAAAAATTGTCGGCAATCTTGGCACCCTTGCCGATGGCAAACTTGATACCGAAGTCTTTGGCACCGATCGTCCCGACGAGATTGGCGATATCGCCAAGGCAACGGAAGTCTTTAAAAAGAACATGATCCGCGCCAAGGAACTTGAAGCCGAAGCAGAGCAAGCCAAGGTGCAGGCCGCCAAAGAAAAGCGCGAACAAATGAACAAGTTGGCCGATGCGTTTCAGGACAATGTCGGCACGATTGTCAAAGTTGTGGCATCTGCGGCAACCGAACTGGAAGCAACCGCCCAAGGCCTTACCGCGATCATGGAACAGACCAATGCACAGGCAACGTCTGTGTCAAATGCGTCTGGCCTTGCCAGTACAAATGTCGAAACGGTGGCATCTGCCTGCGAAGAGATGGCCGCATCCATTCGCGAAATCAGCGCGCAGGTCCAGAACGCAACGAATATAACCACCCGGGCCACAGAAACGGCAAGCTCCACCCGCGAAACGGCAAACGGGCTTGCGGGTGCTGTACGCGAAATTTCCAGCGTGGTGGAACTGATTCAGGACATTGCCGAGCAAACCAATCTTCTGGCCCTGAACGCCACCATTGAGGCAGCACGCGCAGGGGATGCCGGCAAGGGGTTTGTCGTTGTCGCACAGGAAGTCAAAAATCTGGCCAACCAGACGGCGCGTGCGACCGAAAACATCACCGCCCAGATCGAAAAAGTACAGGGCATTACCAACACAATGGTCACCGCGGTTGATGAAATCAGCGATGTCATTGAAAACAACAAGCAAAGCTCGACGGTGATTTCAGCAGCAGTTGAACAGCAGGACGCCGCCACGAACGAGATTAGCCATAACATCGCACTGGCCGCCAACGGCACACAGGAAGTGACCAATGCGATTGGCGATGTCACCAAGGCGGCAAACGAAGGAAGCCATTCCGCGACCCAGGTCCTGGCCAGCGCGCAAGAGCTTTCAAAATCGGCCGCCCGCCTTGGCAAAGAAGTCGACAGTTTCATCGCAACGGTTCGCGCCGCCTGATCAAACTGCCCGAAAATACTAAAACGCGCCCCGCTTAAAGGTGGGCCGCGTTTTTTGTGCGTTTAGGGCTTTGCGTCGGGCCTAGTTCAGCGGGATGTCGTTATCAGATTTGCTGTCCTGATATTGGGACGACAACCGGTCATATTCATCTGAAATTGCCTTGGCGCGTGTCACATAGGCGGCCTTCTGATCTTCCGGCAGCTCCGCAACCATGGCCATCATCGAATGGCTATCCCAGAAGGCATTGGATTTGTTGTATTCGCCGTCCTCAAGGGTGAAGACCTCCTCCATGATTTTCAGATCATGGGGAATGGCAAAGGCATCACGGGAATCTTCATACGAGAAGAAATAATAGAAATTATCAAACCCGGCCCAGGTGATGGCCGACAGGCACATGGAGCACGGCTCATGCGTTGAAAGAAAAATCAGCTCCGATGTTGCCGGGCGCTGATCTGCGGGGATTTCATAGAACCGCTTCAGGCAATGGACCTCGCCATGCCACAGCGGATTTTCGGTTTCATTGTTGGTTTCGGCAATGACCAGCGAAAGGTCATCCTTGCGCAGGATCGCCGCACCAAACAGTTTGTTGCCGCCCGATACGCCGGCACGGGTTTTGGGCAGAATGTCGTCCTCCAGCACGGAAAACAGGCGGGCGAGGATATTCTGATCAGCGTTGGTATCGGTCATGTTGGCGGTCCCGGATGGCGGTGATTCTAAATGTTGCCATTTCATCGCGTCCGGGCCGCCAAGCCAACCTGTTTTTCATATCAACAGGCGCTAAACTGCCTATCGATACGCTTTACAATCAAAGACCGCGCAATATGCCATCATTATCAGGCATCTGGCGTCTTTCCGGCGGAACCGGAATATAGAAATCACGATCAAGCAAGGTGGTGATCGCAATCAGCGTCGGGGATTTTTGATCCCGTACCTTGGTGATCAGCGCATGATCAACCGGGGCCATTTCGCGGATTTTGATGACTTCGAAAATCGGACCGTTGGGTGTAGCGAGTTTGAACTGGTCGCCGACCGCGACCGGACCATGGGACTGATGGGCCATTTGGATCTTCCCGTGAGAGTATGGATGTTTGCTCCGCACGACCTGCCCGTGTCCCGTATTACCCGGGTGTTTTGTTGTATGCGACAGATCGCGCTTGACCACACTGTTGCAGAGCTATCCGGCAATTCTGTGACAGAAATAGGATATTTGCGCTCGATTTGCGATTTTCTGCCGGTTTGACCATCACAAAACAAAAAACACCCCGCCAAATCCGGACGGGGTGTTTTCAAATGCAGGTGGTCCAGGACAGCCGATCAATCGATGTCTTCGATTTCCCCGGCCGATCCGGTGACTTTGGCAGCAAGGGCAGCCGCCATGAAGGCATCAAGATCACCGTTCAGAACGCCCTGGGTATCAGATGTTTCCGTGCCCGTGCGCAGGTCCTTGATCATCTGATAAGGCTGCAGGACGTAAGAGCGGATCTGATGACCCCAACCGATATCGGTTTTGCTGTCTTCGACAGCCTGTGCCTCGGCTTCGCGCTTTTGCAGCTCCGCCTCATACAGGCGGGCTTTGAGCATCTTCATCGCCGTGTCGCGGTTTTTGTGCTGCGAACGGTCGTTCTGACACTGGGCGACGATGCCGGTCGGGATATGGGTGATACGCACAGCAGAATCGGTTCTGTTAACGTGCTGACCACCGGCACCCGATGCGCGATAGGTATCGACACGAAGATCCTTATCAAGGATTTCAATTTCGATATCGTCATCAATCACCGGATAGACCCAAACCGACGAGAAGCTGGTATGGCGGCGAGCGGAGCTGTCATAGGGTGAAATACGCACCAGACGATGCACACCCACCTCGTTCTTGAGCCAGCCATAGGCATTATGGCCCGTGATTTTGTAGGTCACCGATTTGATACCGGCTTCCTCGCCATCACTTTCTTCAAGCATCTCAAGCTTGTAGCCCTTGGACTCCGCCCAACGATAATACATGCGCGCCAGCATCGACGCCCAATCCTGGGCCTCGGTCCCGCCGGCGCCGGCGTGAATTTCAAGATAGGCGTCATTGCCATCGGCCTCGCCTGAAAGCAGGCTTTCAAGTTCGCGTTTCGCCGCGATGTCGCGGATCGAGCGCAGAACCTCTTCGGCCTCTTCGACGGTTTCGTTGTCGCCTTCGGCTTCGCCGAGTTCGATCAGACCAACACTGTCTTCAAGCTCCTGGGCGAGCTTTTTATAACCATTGATGGCGTCATCAAGCTGGGTACGTTCACGCATGACTTTTTGCGCGTTTGCCGCATCGTCCCAAAGGGTCGGGTCTTCGGCAAGTGCGTTCAGTTCGTCTAGGCGTCTAAGAGCGTTATCCCAGTCAAAGATGCCTCCTCAGCAGTGCCATCGACTGCTTGATTTCATCGACCAATGCCTGTGCTTCGGCGCGCATTGATGTCTCCGTTATTCGTCTGAAAATCTGTTTTGCCACATCAAAGATGTCGCAATGTCGGCGTGGCTTATAACAGTTTTTGTCCCGCTTGAAACCCCTGCAACCATGCAAAAACCCGACACAGAATTTGTGCCGGGTTTCGCAACAAAGCTCAGATGGTCTGATAAGGGATCAGCCCAAAACAGGATCAAGCGTTACGGTATAAAGCTCCTCGTCGGCAACATCGCGAAGCGATACGCGGAATTGTTCGGTTTCGGCATCGATATCGACCAGACCGAAGAACTGCAAACCATAAGATGGCGGCAAGTTAACGCCCTGCTCCTTGGTTGGGTACTTGGTGAACTTCACCTGCGGACCGAACGTGTTGTCCATGTCACTGGGACCAAAGGTCCCGGCATGCAGCGGACCGGATACAAATTCCCAGAACGGTTCGAAGTCCTGGAACTGCGCCTTGTTCGGGTCATAGTAGTGGGCTGCGGTGTAATGCACATCGGCCGTCAGCCAGACGGTATTGTTGATTTTGGCATTCTTGATAAAGCGCAGCAGTTCAACAATTTCAAACTCACGCCCGGCAGGCGCACCATCGCCATTGGCAAGGTTTTCAAACGTGCTTTTGTTTTTCCAGTCATCATAGACAATCATGCCAATCGGCATGTCAGCCGCGATGACTTTCCAGGTCGCCTTGGAATTCAAAAGACCGCGTTTGAGCCATTCCATCTGTGCACGACCAAGGAAGTCGGTATTGTCTGTCGGTGTTGCACTGTTATTGGCATCGTTGGTGCCGCGATAGGTCCGCATATCAAGGAAGAAGATTTCCAAGGACGGGCCATAGGACACCTTGCGATACACCCGCCCCGGTTCGGATGCGTGTTCGGTCACTGGTAGCATTTCGCGGAATGCACGGTTTGCCCGCGCAGCCAGAAGGGATGCCGATTTTTCAGTGTATCGATCATCGCCAAGCAGCATCTCGCCCGGATACCAGTTATTGGTAACTTCGTGGTCATCCCATTGATAATAGACCGGGATCAGGCGGTTGAATTCGCGCAGATGCTGATCAAGCATGTTGTATTTGTAGTTGCCGCGAAACTCGTCAATGGTTTCGGCAACCTTTGCGGTGTCTTCGGTGGTGATGTTTTTCCAAATCTGTCCATCCGGGGTTTTCTGGGTTTCGGCAAACGGACCATCGGCATAGATGGTATCACCCGAATGGATGAAGAAATCCGGGTTGTGTTTGGCAATGGTGGCATAGGTTTTCATCCCGCCACGATCTTCATCAATGCCCCAGCCCTGCCCGGCCGTGTCGCCTGACCAGCCAAACCGAATATTGCGTTTCGCCGCCGGTGCAGTGCGGAAATGGCCAATAATCGGCTCGGACGATGCGCGTGCGTCATCAAGGTTTTCAAAATGGATCTTGTAAAAAACATCCTGGCCGGCTGGCAGGTCCGCCAGTGCAAGCTTGCCGGCAAAATCACGTTCAGGCAGCACATCGACATGCGGGATGCGGACCGAATTTTTGAAGCCTTCGGTTGTTGCGATTTCAGTGATCATGCGTGATGCACGATCCGCACGCCCCCAGATGCAGGCGGTATTGGCGGTCACATCACCACTTTGCACCCCATGGGTAATCATCGGGCGATCAGCAGCACGGGAAATAGATGGCATAAAGAAACCACCCATGGCGGATGCAGCACCTGCTGTTGCGCTGGTGGCAAGAAATTTGCGGCGGGAAAGTCGAAACGACATAACGAAACCCTCTTCAAGGTATGAAAATCACCTTGAGGAGAATGACAAAATCAAATGACAGTGCGATGTCACCCGTTTGATCGTTTTGTCATTGTTTGATGACAGCGCAACATCGCGAAAGGCCTGATTTGAAAACAAATTCTTTCAGATGAACACATCCCTGAACGAACAAAGCCGGATGCTGATCACATCCGGCTTTGTTGATATTTAAGCGGCGAATTTCGCCACTATATCATCGTTGTCGCGCGGCCTAGTAAATGCCACCCGGCCCGGACACAGCGCCAGCGCTGTTATCCGAATTGCCCGATCCGCTATAACCACCATCAATCACATTGTCATTTGATGCCGGGATGGTGCCGGGTTTGAAGGCCTCCCAGATCACGTCCTGAGCACCCGGGCCAGCCGGAAGACCGGTACGCGATTCAACACGCACCATGCGAATGCCCGGCGGTGTACGGAACGGAATGGCTTTGGTGCCTTCAAGCGCACCGCGCATGAATTCCTTCCAGATCGGGGCAGCAGCACTTGCGCCCTGCTCCTTGTCGCCAAGGGATCGGTTGTCATCAAAGCCGACATAAACGCCAACGGCCAAATCCGGCGAGAAGCCGACAAACCATGCATCACGTGAATCATTGGTCGTGCCGGTTTTACCAGCCAACGGATAACCAAGTTCGGCGATTGTCCGGCCAGTACCACGTGAAATAACGCCTTCCATGATGTGAACCATCTGGAACGCACTGGCCGGATCGGTCAGTTGTTCACGGGTATCAGGCAGATCAGGCGGCATCTGATTGCGGAATTCCACATCCTGACACAGGGTGCACTCGCGTTCGTCACGACGATAAATCACATTGCCGCGACGATCCTGAATACGGTCGATCAGGGTCGGGGTGATTTTCTTGCCACCATTGACCAGTTCGGCATAAGCCGCGGTCAGTCGCATCACCGTCGTTTCAGCCGCGCCAAGCGACATCGACAGGACATCTGGCATTTCATCAACAATGCCAAACCGTTCGGCATAATCGACAACCGTGGGCATGCCGATGGTCTGGGCCAGACGCACCGTCATCAGGTTTCGCGATTTTTCGATACCAAGGCGCATGGTCGAAGGACCATAGAACTGGCCGCTATAGTTGCCCGGTTTCCATTTACCAAGCCCCGGCCCCTGATCAATCACAAACGGCGCATCAAGCACCAGTGTGGACGGGGTAAAGCCCTGGTCCAGGGCCGCCAGATAAATAAACGGCTTGAAGGCCGAACCCGGCTGACGGCGGGCCTGTGTCGCACGGTTGAATTTCGACAGATCATGCGAAAAACCGCCCGACATCGCCAGTACGCGACCGGTATGCGGATCCATCGCCACCAGACCACCGTTGACGTTCGGGATCTGGCGCAGGCCATAGGTATTGGGCGGAAGCGTCTCGCCATCAAGTTCGGCGAAATGTTTGACGTAAATGACATCGCCGGGTTTGAGGACATCTGACGGTCGGTTAACGACCGCACCCAATGTCTGGCCCTTTTGCCACGGGCGCGCCCATGTCAGGAAGCGCAGCGGAATGCGGCCCTGCTCACCATTCATCAGGCCCAGTTTTGCCTCGTTGGCATCGGTATCAAGAACAACCGCACGATCCCACGGGATATCGGCGGGCGTTTCAACTTCGCGCAGGGCCTGCTGCCAGTTGCCAGACAGATCAATGTTGGTGATCGGACCGCGCCAGCCATGGCGGCGGTCATATTCGACCAAACCGTCAAACAGCGCCTTGTCGGCGATATCCTGCAAACGCGGAACCACGGTCGAACGCACAGAAAGGCCACCGTCATACAGCATGCCTTCGCCGTAACGATCGACAAGCTGGCGACGGACTTCTTCGGCAAAGAAATCAGCCTGATAGGTATCAACCGATTCACGGCTTTTGCCCTGAAGCGGAGCCGACCATGCCGCCTGTGCTTCGGCCTCGGTGATGTAATTTTCTTCCAGCATCCGGCCAATCACCCAGTTACGACGCGCCTTGGCTTCGTCATGGTTACGGACCGGGTGATAGTTCGAGGGTGCCTTTGGCAGGGCAGCAAGATAGGCGGCTTCCTCGATATTAAGTTCATCAAGAGACTTGTCGAAGTAACGCAAGGCTGCGGCGGCGACGCCATAGCTGCCACTGCCAAGGTAAATCTCGTTCAGATAAAGTTCGAGGATGTGTTCCTTGGAAAAGGCGCGCTCGATCCGGAAGGACAGAATGGCTTCCTTGATCTTGCGCTCATAGGAAACTTCGTTGGTCAAAAGGAAGTTCTTGGCGACCTGCTGGGTGATGGTAGATGCACCGACCGGGCGTTTGCCCGTACCCATATTGACAACGTTGGTCACAGCAGCACGCAAGACAGAGGCAAAATCGATCCCCGGGTGGGAGAAGAAGTTTTTGTCCTCGGCCGCGACAAAGGCATCAACCACCTTGGGCGGGATGGCCGAAATCGGCACAAAAACACGCTTTTCACGCGCATATTCGGCAATCAACGCGCCGTCGGATGCATGAACACGTGTCATGACCTCGGGCTCGTAATTTTCAAGCTGGGTGTAATCGGGCAGTCCTTGGCCAAAGTGCCAGAAGATCGCCAGCATACCGGCGCCGCCCGCAACCGCCATCAAGAACAGAAAACCGAAAATACTAAGTAAAATTCGCATGTAAGCAGGTCTTTTTCATTTTGTTGGCCTGATCCGGTAGGGGCGCATATTCATGCACTCTTACCGGAAATGCAATGTCCAGGCAGACATTTCGCCTGTCTGTGCCGAAAAAACGGATGTATCCGCATTATAGCGGCAAAATAATGACAAGGTTGTGACAGCCGCCACGCCAGACAGCATTTGTTCGCGCAAACAACGCACCCAATAATTTCGCCACCCGTCTCGGCCCCAGCGAAATCATCGGCATCATGCCCGAGTATTAGAATTTGTGTTTCTCGAAATAGATATCAATTGCCCGCAAGACCGCATCGGCAATCTTTTTGCGATGAGCTGGGCTTTGCAACAACTTGGCGTCGGTCGCATTGGAGAGATATCCCATTTCAAACAGGGCCGAAGGAATATCCGGTGCCTTCAGAACCGCAAAACCGGCAAAGCGATGGGTGCGACGTTGCAGTTCGATGCTTTGGGCAAGCTGACTGACCATGTTGGCCGCAAGGGTCGCCGACAGGTTCATGGTTTCGCGTTGCGCAAGATCGATCAGAATGCTTTGCACCAGCGTGTTTTCATCGGAAAGATCAATACCGGCAATGACGTCGGCCTTGTTTTCCTTGGATGCCAGTGCCGCGGCCTCTTTGTCCGATGCGTTTTCAGACAGGGTATAGACCGATGCCCCGCGATGCTTGGGATTACCGATTGAATCTGCATGCAGGGATATGAACAAATCAGCCCCGGCCTTGCGTGCGATGTCCACACGTTGGCGCAGTTTCAGGAACACATCCTTGTCACGCGTCAACAAAACGCGATAGCGCCCCGATGCGGTCAGGGTTTCAGCCAACTGGCGTGCGGCGGCAAGGGTCAGGTCCTTTTCATAGACATTGCCAACCCCGATCGCGCCCGGGTCCACCCCGCCATGCCCGGCATCAATCGCGATCAGTGGCTTTTCTTCGCCACCGCGGCCCGATTGCACCGCGACATCGACACTTTGTTCGGTCGCACTGGTATCGTTACGACTGCGAGCAGAATAGGCTTCCATGCTCTGGCGCGATGCGGTCAGAAACCCATCGCGCTGTGTCGGTTTAAGATCAACCACCAGACGATTGGGCTTCCCGCCACCGGGCGGTAACGAGAAAATCTTTGAAACCAACGATGGTTGGGCAACGTCAAGAACCACACGGAACGTGCCCGGTTTAAACAGGCCATACCGCAGACCGGAAATAAGCCCACCACCCGAAGTCACCTTGCCCGGCGGGGCGTTCCAGTCAATTTCCGGCATATCAATGATGATGCGGTACGGATCGGGCAGCAGGAAATAGGTAAAGTCGACTTCCTGATCGAGATCGATCACAAAGCGCGTGTAGTCGGGATAAACCCCGAGCCGCGCACCAAGCACCTTGGCCGTTTGGGCTGACGCACCTGATACGATGATCTGGGATGCACACAACAGCGCAAACACCACCATCATCGTTCTGGCAATTTTAACCAGCAACGATCGCGATGGTGCTTTTTTAGGCGTGGAAAATGAAGTCGCGTGCTGTGAATACATCTGTCGTTTCAGCGCCTGTTACCCTGCAAGAGCATCTGTTAAGCGCTTATAGCAATGCGTTGGTTAACGGGCAATTGACCAACAACAGAACTTGCATGACAGACCTTTCAACTTTCCGCGATGGGCATGACCTGGGACAAAACTGTAAAAACAGTGTGTTTTCATATATTTGCTCGAACCAAATCATCCAAAGGAAAATCGCGCGGATTTCTGTGTGTTTTTACACGTTACTGTCAGAAAGTCGTCACATCACGCAACAAAACTGTTTGTAGCATACGCATAAAAGGGATATGTTGCACCCGAGATTCCTATGCTTTGTGGTAAGCAACCAAAATGCCACCAGGCTGAGGACGCGACGAGTGCAGTTCTTACGGTCGGTGTCTCGGTGACGCGGCAATTCCCGCTCCCGATAGAGCCCTCCTTAAAAAGGCTGTCTTGGCGCGCTCGAAGACACGCAATCTAATTCTTTTTGTTTCAACACCAAAACCAGGTCCAACCGGAAGAGCAGCCGACACGCGATGACCCAGATACATACAGGACATATCGCGACCTTTATGGTTGGCGCCTCCGGACACGCCGGTTTGTTTGCATATCAGCGCAATTGCGCCCATAGCATTGAACTGGCGGGGCCTCCAGGAACAGGTTCCGAATGGTCAAACGTATGCTTATCGATGCAACGCACGCGGAAGAAAGCCGCGTCGTTGTTATTCACGGAAATCGCCTAGAAGAATACGACGTCGAAACTTCGACAAAAAAGCAAATCAAGGGTAATATCTATCTCGCGAAAGTCACGCGAGTAGAACCGTCGCTTCAGGCGGCCTTTGTTGACTATGGCGGAAACCGTCATGGTTTCCTTGCGTTCAGCGAAATCCATTCCGACTATTATCAAATTCCGGTTGCCGACCGTGAAGCTCTTGCCCAGCAGAGCAACACACAGGTCAAGGACGCCGAAATCGTCGAAGACAATATCGGCGATACCGAAGACAGCCCGAAAAAAGACAAGAAACCGTCGCGTTCCCGTTCGCGCCGCAAACCGCGCGCCCAGAGCAAGGACGAAGCATCCGACACGCCTGAGGCAGAAAACACTGACGCCGCCGCATCGGAAGATGCCGCTGCCCCGTCAGATGCCGCAACCGACAATGCCGGTTCTGGCGAGGAAGAAGAAGCCAAGCCGCGTCGCCGTCGCCCGCGCAATCGTCGCAAGAAAAGCGATGATGTCGAAGCATCTGGCACCGACGCAGAAGCATCCACCGACGGCAACGACAACAACGGCTCGGACGGTGACGATACCCCGACTGGTGGCAATGCCGCCATGTCTGCGGAAATCGCCGAGCTTGAAGTTGATGTCGATGACGACGCCAAAGAAGTAACCGCGCTTGACGCGACCGCCGATGTTGAAGAAGACATTGAGGATATGGGTGGTGATGACGACGGTGACGAGTTCGTTGAGTCACACAGCCGTCAGCTTCAGAAACGCTACAAAATTCAGGAAGTGATCAAACGCCGCCAGATCATTCTAGTTCAGGTCGTTAAGGAAGAACGCGGCAACAAGGGTGCGGCTCTTTCGACCTTCCTGTCGCTGGCCGGTCGTTATTGCGTTCTGATGCCAAACACCCCGCGTGGTGGCGGCATTTCGCGCAAGATCACCAATGCCAAGGATCGCAAGCGCCTGAAATCCATTCTGGCCGAGCTTGAGATTCCGGACGGCATGGCGGTGATCGTTCGTACCGCTGGTTCAGAACGGACCAAAGCCGAAATCAAACGCGACTTCGATTATCTGATGCGCCTGTGGGATCGTATCCGCGAAACCACCCTTCAGAGCCAGGCCCCGTGCCTGATTTACGAGGAAGCCGACCTTATCAAGCGTTCCATCCGTGACCTTTATGCTCGTGATGTTGATGAAGTTCTGGTCGAAGGTGACGATGGTTACCGGGTTGCCAAAGACTTCATGAAGATGCTGATGCCGTCGCATGCCAAGCGTGTGCAGCCCTACAAGGATCAGGGCGTGCCGCTGTTCCACCGTTTCCAGGTGGAAAGCCAGCTTGATGCGATGCTCAACCCGGTCGTGCAGCTTAAATCCGGTGGTTATCTGGTTATCAACCCGACCGAGGCACTGGTCGCGGTTGACGTTAACTCCGGCCGTTCGACCCGTGAACGCAACATCGAAGAAACCGCTTACAAGACCAACCTTGAAGCGGCCGAAGAGCTCGCACGCCAACTGCGCCTGCGTGACCTTGCCGGTCTGATCGTTGTCGACTTTATCGACATGGAAGACCACCGCAATCAGGCATCTGTCGAGCGCAAGCTTAAAGAAGCGATGCGCAACGACCGTGCGCGTCTTCAGATCGGCCGTATCAGCCCGTTTGGCCTGCTTGAAATGTCGCGTCAGCGCCTGCGCCCGTCGCTGGTCGAAAGCGCATTTGAAGTTTGCACCCATTGCCGTGGTGTCGGCCTTGTCCGTTCGATTGAAAGTGCAGCCCTTCACCTGCTGCGCGTGATCGAGGAAGAAGGCATGCGTCGCCGTTCCGGCGCGCTGACCGTTCATGTTGCCAGTGAAGTCGCGCTTTATATCCTCAACCGCAAACGTGACTCGCTTGGCGAGATCGAAAGCCGTTATGGCTTCAGCGTCATGATATTTGGCGATGACAGCCTGATTTCACCGGATCACCGTATCGAGCGTACACGCGCGAAAAAAGGTGACGAGGTCGAAGAGGTTTCTGCGGTTCTCAATACCGACAGTGTGTCGCTGACCGCGATTGAAAACCCGGTTGATCTCGAAGAAGAAGACGACGAAATCGAACGCAACGAAGACGACGATCAGGGCGGCAAGCGCCGTCGTCGCCGTCGTCGCCGCCGTGGCCGCAATGATGACCGCGATGATCGCAACAATGATCAGCCGCAGGAAGCATCAGACGACAGCGATGGCGCATCTGATAATGCAGATGGCAACAATAATGATGACGATGATGACGAAAGCAATCGCAAGCGCCGCCGTCGTGGCAAACGTGGTGGTCGCCGTCGTTCGCGTCGTCAGGACTTTGATGGCAACCGCACCCGTTCACCGGCTGATGATCCGGCCCTGACGGCTGCGCGTCGCAATCGTGATCACGAAGCACCGGACGGCACGGATGAAAACACCGTGATCGACGCCGACAGCGAAGGTCAGGATGCCGACAGCTTTGATCAGGAAGGCGTTCGTGCCGGTCGTACCCGCAGCACCACTGCCCCGGCCCCGGCCCGTCCGCGTCGTGATCGCAATGACAATCGCCGCAACCGTCGTGATCGCAACAGCCGTTCTGATCGCAATGACGGTGATGAAGATCGTGGTGATGTGAAAAACATCCCGATCCAGTCGGGCCCGGCCCCGGAAGCGAAGCCTGAAACCCAGGCGGAAGCGAAATCGGAAGCCGCAAGCGCACCGGCATCTGCCCCGGCAGAAGTCAGCGCACCGGCACCGAAGAAAGAAACGCCAAAGGCAGAAGCTCCGGTCGAAAAAACGGCAGAAAAACCTGCCGAGAAGCCTGTAGAAAAACCGACCGAACCGAAAGCGGCTGAGCCTGCCAAGGCTGAGAAAGCTGAACCGGCGCCTGCACCGGCAAAAGACGAAAAACCGAAGCCGAAGAAACGCGGCTGGTGGAGCCTCGGTCGTTAAGATCGGGCATCTGAACAAACAAAAAGGGCTGCCCATCGGGCAGCCCTTTTTTCGTGGTGATCTATTGAAAGATCAGCGTTTCCAGTTCTGAAGCGCCTTGACCGCACCGATCATCGTGTCTTCGCTATGCGCGAACGAGAAGCGGACATAGCCCTTGCCGCGCATGCGGTCGAAATCCGTCCCCGGTGTCGTTGCAACGCCGGTTTCTTCAAGCATCTGTTTACAGAACGCTTCGCTATCATTGGTCAGGTCGCGCACGTCGGCATAGAGGTAAAACGCGCCATCGGCCGGGGCAAACTTGGTAAAGCCCGCCTTCGGCAGACCATCCAGCAGGATTTCACGGTTACGCGCATAGGCCGCGATATTGGCCTGTAGCTCGTCCTCGCACTCAAAGGCCGCCACCGCCGCCAACTGTGACAACGCCGGTGCCGAGATGAACAGGTTTTGCTGCAGGCATTCGACTGCGCGCATCAGGTCGGGCGGCACAATCGCCCAACCCAGACGCCAGCCGGTCATGGAAAAGTATTTCGAGAAACTGTTGATGATGATCGCCTCATCACCGAATTCAAGCGCGGTGCATTCGGCAACATCGCCGAATGAAATGCCTTGATAGATCTCGTCACTGATCAGGCGAATGCCGTTTTCGCGGCAATAAGTTGCCAGTTCCCGGTAGGTTTCAACATCGATCATGCTGCCAGCCGGATTTGACGGGCTGGCAACGATCAGGCCATCAACCGGTTCATCCAGATCGCGCAGCATCTGAACCGTCGGCTGATAATGGGTTTCCGGTCCAGCTGGCAGGTTGATCGTATCAATACCTAGCGCACTTAGAATGTTGTGATAGGCAGGGTAACCGGGGGCCGCCATCGCAACACGATCACCGGCATCAAAGGCCGCCAAAAACGCCAGCACAAAGATCGATGAAGAGCCACTGGCGACACAAACCCGTGCCGGATCCACCGAAACACCGAATTTGGTTTTGTAATGCCCGGCAATGGCTTCGCGCAGCGGATCAATACCCATGGCGTTGGTATAGCCGATCAAATCGGACTCGAGCGCCTTGGCAGCGGCTTCGCGCACCTTGCGCGGTGCCGGGGTTCCGGGTTGGCCGACTTCAAGATGAAAGACAGCCTTGCCTTCCTTTTCGCGCGCATTGGCTGCACGCATCACATCCATCACGATAAAGGGCGAAATTGCACCACGAAGGGATTGTTTCAATGCCATTTGTGGGGTCCTGAAATGTGTTTAAGAGCAACAGGGCAGGATGTGCCCTGCCCTGTTGGTTGGTTTCTTGATTATCGGGTTCCGGCCATGCCGCCGCCTGCCGGGTCGGCAAGGAACTGGCAGCTTTCCGGATGGGGTGGCGTACCTTCAAGGCACTTGATGACATTGACCGAAGAAGCCCCGTCGGAATTCATCGAAATACCCGATGCAGCACCAGCACCAATCAGGTCTTCGGCCATGGTGGCGATCTGTTTGGTCGCACCGGCCGGCGTGCCCGTGCCGGCAATGCCGTAATAGTATTCCCAGACAAACGGGTTCACCATCAATGCCGGGCCCATCAACGGGGTTGAAATCATGTTCGCATCCCCCGCAGCCAGATTAAGGCCAAACGCATCCGCACCAAGACCAGCGCCAAACGGCTTGTTCATGGTGGTTACACAGGCCACAGCATTGGCCGCACGGTCGACAACAACAAAGCCACTGCGGCCAGCGCCAGCCTGCGCGGCTTCAGAACCCGATGCGATATCCGCCAGATAACGGTTGAGGATATCGGCAAGCTCGCCGCCCTCGGCAATCACCGAAGTGCCGGAATTAGAGCGCGGCGGATAGGCCAGATAAAGTGTTTCATTGCCAACCTTGACCTCGGTCGCGGTTTTCCACTGCGGGCGATAGGTACGCATGTCATCGGCGGTAAGTGTCCCGCCCGCCGCAGTGACAGCGTTGGCGATATCAGCCCCCAACGCACCGCTATAAAACTCGCCCGGTCCCTTGACGCGCAGTGACGTCAAAAGGGCCGCCAGATTGACCGCACGGATACGGTCGCCGACTTCAAGCATCTTGCCATCTGGCATGAAGGTGGCGCGCAATGCCGGGCTGGCTTCAATCCGGGCACGGTTTGCCTCGATATCCTTAACCAGTGACCGCGATACCGGCACGCCAAGGCGGGCATATTGTTCGGCCGCACTGATCAGCGAACCCCACTGCAAACGGCCATAACGTGCGCTCAAAGCATAAAGGCCGCGCGGAACGGTCGGGATGGTAGTTGGCGTCTGATCGGAACCGGTACGTGTGCCCGGACGTGGCCAGAAATCAAGGACTTCAACCTTTTTCGTTGCGCGGTCATGCACAACACAAACCCCGCCACCGCCAATTCCGGCAACAGATGGCTTGGTCACGGTCATGGTGGCGTAAAGCGCCACAGCAGCGTCCGCAGCCGTGCCACCGGCCGACAAAACATCCCGTGCATTCCGGACGGCACGTGGCTCATCAGCGACCACACCACCGAAATAACCGGACACTGCCCCTATTTGACCAAGATTTTCTGTTTCATTAGCACTACATGCGGCAAGACCGGCAGTCATTGCGATTGCGACCGCGATCCGCCATGATGGCTTGCGCGTCGGCACGGAACCGACATCAGTCGAACGAAAATATGGAACGCACATTTTGCTCAGACGCATTATTACTCTCACTGCCATTTTCCTTGTTGCCCTGCCTAGCACGGTTTTCGCGCAGGGTCGTTCTTTTATCCGCGACACAGAGATCGAGGAAACCCTTCGGATGTATGCCACGCCCATTTTCAGGGCAGCGGGCCTCGATCCGAATGGCGTGTCCATTTATATCGTTTCCGACAACAGCTTGAACGCATTTGTTGCCGGGGGCCAAAAGCTTTTTATCAATACTGGGCTGTTGTTAAAAGCAGAGACTCCCGAACAGGTTATCGGCGTTGTTGCCCACGAGACTGGCCACATATCGGGCGGGCATCTTTCACGCGTTCATGACCAGTTGCGCAATGCGTCTGCAATCTCGATTCTTTCCACAATTGCCGGTGTTGCCGCCGGTGTTGCTGCGGGGCGCTCCGACGTCGGTACTGCCGCCATTCTGGGCGGTCAGAACGTGGCCACCCGTAACTTCCTTGCCTATTCGCGGACCCAGGAAAGCAGTGCTGATCAGGCCGGTGTGAAGTATTTAACAGAGGCAGGCATTTCTTCGCGCGGGATGCTGGAATTCATGCAGACCCTTGAAGGTCAGGAATTGCTGAGTACCGCAAGCCAGGACCCGTATCTGCGCAGCCACCCGCTTACCGTCGAACGTGTCGATTTCCTTGAAAACTATGTATCCAACTCGTCGCTCAAGGATGCCAAGGTCAGCCCGGATCTGTATGAGCGCCATGCCCGCATGCGCGCCAAACTGTTTGCCTTTACCAATCATATTCAAAATACGATGCGCACCTATCCCGAAAGCGATACGAGCATCGCCGCACGCTATGCCCGCTCGATCGCCTATTACCGGGATTCACAGCTTGAGCCCGCGCTTGAGATTATCGAAGGCCTGATCGCCGAGGAACCGTCCAATCCCTATTTCGAAGAACTGAAAGGCCAGATTCTTCTGGAATTCGGGCGTGCGCGCGATGCCATCCCACCACTGCAAAAGTCGGCTGAACTTTCAAACGGTGCGCCGCTGATCCGACTTCTTCTGGCGCATGCGATGATCGAAACCGGCGATGAGGCGTATCTGGCCCCGGCCAAGGAAAACCTGATCGGGGTACTGTCGCGCGAACGCGGCAATGCATCGGCATGGCGGTTCCGTGCGATTGTTGAAAACCGTTTGGGTAATGAAGGCGAAGCGTCCCTTTCGCAGGCTGAGTACAGCCTTCTGACCGGTGACCGGCAAGCGGCGAGCTATCATGCGGTTCAAGCCGACCGGAAACTTGAAAAAGGCACGGCCACATGGGTTCGTGCGCAGGACATTCTTCAGGCGACCAATCCTGATGGTGTACCGGGCAAGGACGCCGCCAATTGACGTCTTCGACTGCACTGCGTGCCAGGCCACGGACACCGCGCGCCTTCACATCCAGAAGGGTTTTGGCGTCTGTAATGGTCGTGCTGGGGTCACTCGGCATGGCAAGTTGCAGCCTGCCCGGTGCTGGTGTGGATGTCAGTGGTGACCTGAAACTTCTGTATGCGCCCTTTTCACTGTCCAACCCGCCGCGCTATTGGCAGGTCAATCAAAAGTCTGACGTGAACCCGGCCCCGCTTGGTTGGGAGGACAAGGACGGACGCATCGCCCTTGCCGCGCGCCCCGGCATGGGGGCATTTGAAATCGGTCGGCGGACAAATGTGATCGTGCTGGCCTCGCCCTTTTTGTCTTTTGATTGGCAATTCAACAGAGCCGCCCAAGTCGGCGATGTTGAACTGGTACTTGGTTTCCGACGGCAGGCACAGGGAAGCTGGACAGAAAGCGACCTTGGTTCCGGCAAACCAACCATGGATCAGGAAGTCCGTATCGCCGTTGGCCAGTATGAAGTGCGGTACGGTGAATGGCACCGCGAATATTTCGATCTGGCGACGCTTTATCGTCGATATTGGCCGGATGCCGAGGCCGACGAGGTGCGCCTTGTCTGGATTGGCATAGTTTCGGGCGATGATTACATCGCCGCACAGAATAGTGTGATACATCTAACGCATATTTTACTTTCACGTTAGCAACGAGATCACGTATCAAAAACCATCACATTTCATCAGGGTCAGGACCACAGCATTACACACTGGCCAGAGACAAAAGGACGTCCAATGAACTCCCATATCGCAAAACGCTTTCTTGCTGGCACAGCACTTGGTATCGGCATGCTGTTTGGCGCGCCAACTGCCTTCGCGCAGGATAGCCTGAGCGCTGAACAGAAAACCGAAATCGAAGGCGTTATTGAACAATACCTGCTTGATAACCCGGATGTTCTTTTGCGCGCGATCCAGAATGTCCAATCCTGGCAAGCGGCCGCACAGGCCCGTCAACAGGCAGAGGCTATTACCCCTGTATGGGATGCGCTGGTTGCTGACAGTACCGTGCCCTCGGTCGGTCCGGTTGATGCGCCAGTAACCGTGATCGAGTTTTTTGATTACCACTGCGGTTATTGCAAGCGAGCCTTTGACGGCGTGAAGGAAATTGCAGAAAACAGTGATGGCAAGGTTCGCACGATCTTTGTCGAGTTCCCGATCCTGCGCGAGGAAAGCACCCTTGCCGCTCGTGCTGCACTCGCCGCCGACAAACAGGGCAAATACATGGAAGCGCACGAAGCCTTCATGACCAACCGCGGCCTGCTTGATCAGGAACGGATCAATGAATTGGCAGCGGGTGTTGGTATCGACGTTGAACAGATGCTTGAAGACATGAAGGCGCCCGAAATCACCGGTATGCTGGCACAGTATTCGAGCATGGCGCACGCCGTTGGTATTTCAGGCACCCCGGCCTTCCTGATCAATGGCACCATGGTTTCGGGTGCGGATATGGACCGCGTCAATGCGCTGGTCGATGCCGGACTGAAAGACGCGTCCTGATCAAAACGATCTGACCAAACACAAACGCCAACATGTGCAGTTTTGTTGTTTCGCCTTCTCAATGAAAAGCAAAAGGCCGTTTCGATACTGAAACGGCCTTTCTCATTACAGCTTATCGCAAGGATATCGCCTAGATAATCCCGGCCAGTGGCGAGGACGGATCGGCATATTTCTTTTTGGGCATGCGACCCGCCAGGAAGGATTCACGCCCGGCAATGATGGCATGTTTCATGGCGCGCGCCATACGGATCGGGTCCTTTGCCCCGGCGATTGCGGTATTCATCAAGACACCGTCACAGCCCAGTTCCATGGCAACGGCAGCATCGGATGCACTGCCAACGCCTGCATCAACCAGAACCGGCACATTGGCGTTTTCCTTGATCAGCGCGATATTGACCGGGTTCAAAATCCCCATGCCAGAACCGATCAAAGATCCCAACGGCATGATCGCGCAGCAGCCCATATCTTCAAGCATCTTGGCCTGAATCGGATCGTCGCTGCAATACACCATGACATCAAAGCCATCCTTGATCAGGGCTTCGGCCGCCTTAAGCGTTTCGGGCATATTGGGATACAGTGTGGCCTGATCGCCCAGCACTTCGAGTTTCACCAGATTCCAGCTGCCTGCTTCGCGTGCCAGACGCAAGGTGCGCACAGCATCATCGGCGGTAAAACAGCCGGCCGTATTGGGCAGATAGGTATATTTTTTCGGATCGACATAATCGACCAGCATCGGCTGGTTCGGGTCGGTCAGGTTCACGCGGCGCACGGCAACCGTGACGATTTCGGCACCGGATGCCTCGATCGCGATTTTGGTTTCCTCAAAATCCTTGTATTTGCCGGTCCCCACCAGCAAACGGGACGAGAATTTCTTGCCTGCAACAACGAACCCGTCGTCATCTGCTGCGGCAAGGCCTGCTTCATGTGACCCACCGCCGATAAAATGCACGATTTCAAGTTTGTCGCCCTCGGCCAGCCGAGTTTCGCCGTAGGCCGTTTTGGGAACGATTTCCAGATTGCGTTCGACCGCGACCTTGGTCTGGGCGATTCCAAGCTCGCCAAGAAGTTCGGCAACGTTTCCAGCATTTTCGATGGTGCGGTCTTCACCGTTGATCGTAAGACGCATCTTTCCGTTTCATCCATGTGGTATCAAATTATTCACAATTGCCGCGCAGTATGCGCAGCACGCTCGCCCGAAGCAAGCCGTCTTGCATGGCTTTTTGGTGTTGATGGCCCGGCAAGCTCGCCTTGCTGACCAATCATACACCCCGGAAGCATCAAGGCCGCGTTGCAAAGGCCAATGCAAAGTTGCGTCAGACTTTGGTCGTGTTATAAACGCAACTCCAAATGTTGGGCATTCAGAAGCGGATTGCTTCGCGGTTCGGGCATTCCTGAACGGTCGAGACACCCTGCGGACTGATGCGCGATGGATGCTTCGAAGCAAGAATGGAAGTGAACGAGTTGACTGGTTTTAAGCAAAACCGACAAGAAGACTCTGGCATTCTTGGCAATGCTAAGGCATATACGCACACATCGGTTGCGATCCTTGAAGCTTTCGCCGCATTGTTCATGGCGAAATTCGGGATTCATCTGTCCAATATTCAAAAGCGGAATGCATTCAGACACGATTTAAACGTCTCGAAAGCTGCAAACGGCATGATCTACGGCTTTGGCTCCCGGAGCACCAAGAACGCCCTGGATGCCATGCGCGGATTGATCCACACACCATCATAAAGATATCGAAATGAGCAAGTTCAACATCGACAATGACGCCATTCGCCAGCTCGCCGAGCTGCTGGACGACACCAATCTGACCGAAATTGAAGTTGCCGCAGGTGACAACCGTATTCGCGTCGCCCGTCAGGGCACCATGGTTGCTGCTGCTCCGGCTGTGGCTCCGGCTGCGTCCGCGCCGGCTGTTGCGGCGCCGTCTGATGCCGCCTCCCATCCGGGTGCGGTTAAATCGCCGATGGTCGGCGTTGTCTATTTTGCACCGGAACCGGGTGCGGCTCCGTTCATCTCGGTCGGCGCAAGCATTGCCGAAGGCCAGACCCTGATGCTGATCGAAGCGATGAAGACCTTCAACCCGATCCGCGCACCAAAATCTGGCAAGATTACCCAGATTATCGCGACCGACGGCCATCCGGTCGAATATGACGAGCCGCTAGTCATTATTGAATAAGCCGGGGTATCAACCGCATGTTCGACAAAATCCTGATTGCCAACCGTGGCGAAATCGCGCTTCGTATTCAGCGCGCCTGCCGCGAAATGGGCATCAAAACTGTCGCGGTGCATTCCACTGCTGATGCGGACGCCATGCATGTGCGTCTGGCCGACGAATCGGTCTGCATCGGCCCGGCTGCATCCAAAGACAGCTATCTGAATATTCCGGCCATTCTTTCGGCTGCTGAAATCACCGGCGCTGAGGCCATCCATCCGGGCTATGGGTTCCTGTCGGAAAACGCCGATTTCGCCTCCATGGTCGAAGAGCACGGCTTTGCCTTCATTGGCCCGACGCCGGAACATATCCGCATGATGGGTGACAAGATCACGGCAAAACAGACGGCCGAAAAGCTTGGCATTCCGTGTGTTCCGGGATCTGATGGTGAAATCACCAGCGTTGACGAAGCCCGCAAATGCGCCAAAGAGATCGGCTTCCCGGTCCTGATCAAGGCATCAGGCGGCGGCGGCGGTCGCGGCATGAAAGTGGTCGAGCGCGAAGAAGACCTTGCCGAAGCATTTTCCATGACCCGTAAGGAAGCATTGCAGAACTTTGGCAATGCCGCCGTTTACATGGAAAAGTACCTTGGCAAACCGCGCCATATCGAATTGCAGGTCATCGGGGATACGCACGGCAACGCCGTTCACCTGTTTGAACGCGATTGCTCCTTGCAGCGCCGCCACCAGAAGGTGCTTGAAGAGGCCCCTTCTCCGACCCTGACGCCCGAAGAACGCGAACGGATCGGTTCCACGGTTGCCAATGCCATGATCGGCATGGGCTATCGCAATGCCGGCACCATCGAGTTCCTCTATGAAAATGGCGAGTTCTATTTCATCGAAATGAACACCCGCCTTCAGGTGGAACACCCGGTCACCGAAATGATTTCCGGTGTTGACCTTGTGCGCGAACAGATCCGCGTTGCAGCTGGTCTTGAGCTGTCATTCAAGCAGGAAGACCTTGAAATTCATGGTCACGCTATTGAATGCCGCATCAACGCCGAAGACCCGCAGACCTTTGTCCCGTCACCGGGCAAGATCAAGGAATATCATGCACCTGGCGGACTGGGCGTTCGTGTCGATAGCGGTATTTATACCGGTTATTCGATCCCGCCTTATTATGACAGCATGATCGCAAAGTTGATTGTTCATGGTCGCGACCGTGAAGAATGCATGATGCGTCTGCGCCGTGCGCTGGCGGAATACGCGATTGGTGGCATCAAAACCACCATTCCGCTGCATCAGACACTTCTTGCCAACCCGGACATCCAGAAAGGGGATTATGACATCCACTGGCTGGAAAAGTTCATGGGCATGAATAAAACGTTGTGATCAGCGCCTAAGACGATTTCAAACGGGAACCTTCGGGTTCCCGTTTTTCGTTTGAGATTTAAATCAAAAATTTAATCGCGCTTCCCTATTATAAGGGACCGGTTCAAACTGGAAATAGTAACGACCTTGTCGCATGCGACCGGGTCACTCATATGTAAACAACCACCAGAAAAACAGGATCAAAGCAATTATCACTGCGATCATGTCAAACCAGCTGACACCTGATCTTTTGATCCGCGCCTATTCCGTCGGCCTGTTTCCAATGGCCGAAAGCCACGACGATCCAACCCTGTACTGGATTGATCCGGAGTGGCGCGGCGTCTTGCCGCTTGACGGGTTTCATGTCCCGCGCAGCCTGCGCAAGGCTGTGCGCAAGGGCACGTACAAGATCCATGTCGACCGGGCCTTTCCTGATGTCATCCGCGCCTGTGCGGAGCCCACCGATACCCGCGACGATACCTGGATCAACAGCAACATTCTTGATGCATATTGTGCGCTTCACAAGATGGGCTGCGCGCATTCGATCGAGGCATGGAAAGATGGCGAGCTGGTTGGTGGTTTGTATGGCGTTAGTCTGGGCAAGGCGTTCTTTGGTGAAAGCATGTTTTCACGCGCGACAAATGCGTCAAAAGTCGCCCTCGTCCATCTGGTCGCACTGATGCGTCAGGGGGGCTACAGCCTGCTTGATACGCAGTTTGTCAATGACCACCTCAAACAGTTCGGGGTTGAGGAAATCCCGCGCGAACGGTATCGCAACGAGCTGGCAAAGGCATTGACGGGGCGCGCCAACCTTCCGTTTGAAGTCGATCCCGAAATCCTTGAAGAAACCCTGACAGGCGGCGATAGTAAGCCACACTCGCCGTCCTGAGTTCCGCCGAACCGATTGACCTTCACGCCAAGACGAGCACCCCATGCAAATTCGCCCCGCAACCGAACAAGATGTTCCCGCCATTCTTGATATTGTCGCCCCCATCCTTCGGGCCGGGGATACCTATGCCATTGATAGCAATCTAAGCGACGATGAGGTCATTTCCTATTGGATGGGAAAGGACAAGGTCACACTGGTTGCCGAGGAAGACGGCAAGATCGTTGGCACCTATTACATCCGCCAAAATCAGGGCGGCGGCGGATCGCATGTTTGTAATTGCGGCTATATGACATCCCCTGCGGCAAGTGGTCGGGGCATTGCGCGGCGCATGTGTGAAGATTCATTGGTCCGTGCCAAGGATCTTGGATACCGCGCGATGCAGTTCAATTTCGTCATCGCCAGTAACGCCGCCGCGGTACATCTTTGGCCAAAGCTTGGATTTGAGATTGTCGGTCGCCTGCCCGGTGCCTTCATGCACCCGACATTGGGCGAAACTGATGCATTGGTTATGTATCGCAAGCTGTAAGCAACACAGACATCAAGACAGAAAAAGGGCGGGAACCATCGGCACCCGCCCTTTTTGTTCTCTAAAATCTGTTCCGATCAGAACAGGAAGCGGACGCGAAGGGTGCCTTCGATCGCCGAGAGTTCCTTGCGAACGCCCTCGCCCGGTTTGATTTCCTCGTCGACCTCGACCACCACATAGCCGACACCGCCTTCTGAGCGCAGATACTGGCCGCTGATGTTGATGCCGCGACGGGCAAACACATCGTTGATCTTAAGCAGCACGCCCGGCACGTTGCGGTGAATGTGCATGAAGCGGGTGTGGGTACGGTCCTTGACCGGAAGCGATACTTCCGGGAAGTTCACAGCCCCCAGGGTCGAGCCGTTATCGGAATAGGTGATCAGCTTGTCAGCAACCTCGATCCCGATATTTTCCTGGGCTTCCTGGGTCGAACCACCGATATGCGGGGTCAGGATGACGTTTTCCATACCACGCAGCGGGCTTTCGAATTTTTCATCCTTGCCAACCGGTTCGACCGGGAACACGTCAATCGCCGCACCTGCCAGATGGCCGCTTTCAAGGGCGGCGGCCAGATCTTCGATCACGATGACATTGCCACGTGCCGCATTGATCAGATGTGCGCCCTTTTTCATCTTGGCGAGCTCAGTCGCCGTGATCATGTTCTTGGTCTGCTCGTTGGCCGGAACATGCAGCGACACCACATCCGATCTGGCAAGCAGTTCATCCATCGACGAACAGGAATTCGCATTGCCCATGGCAAGCTTATTGATGACGTCAAAATAAATGACATTCATGCCAAGCGATTCCGCTAGCACCGAAAGCTGCGAACCGATATGGCCATAACCAATGATACCAAGCGTCTTGCCACGTGCCTCGTATGAGCCATGGGCATTTTTCAGCCAGTCGCCTTCATGGGCGGCTGCGTTACGTTTAGGAATACCACGCAGCAGCATGATGATCTGGCCCAGCACCAGTTCGGCAACCGAACGGGTGTTGGAATACGGTGCGTTAAACACCGGGATACCGCGCATCGCAGCGGCCTGCAGATCAACCTGGTTGGTGCCGATGCAGAAACAGCCGATCGAGGTCAGCTTGGACGCAGCTTCGATAACGTCTTCGGTCAGCTTGGTACGGGAACGAATGCCCAAAAAGTGCGCTTCGGAGACAACGGACTTCAATTCGTCCGCGTCGAGCGCAGCAGGGTAATGGTCGACATTTGAGTAGCCGGCCTCTTTGAACATCTTTACAGCGTTTTCATGGATACCTTCGAGCAGGACAACCTTGATCTTGTCCTTCTCCAACGAAAGTTTGCTGTTCACGGCGCACCATCCTTTTCTTCGCGAGGGCGACACGGGAAAATCCCCGAGCCGTTTTCAGACCAATTCCAAATGGCCTGTGGCACAATGAAATAGGACTTAGATGCGCTTCCGTCAAAGGCTTTCCCTTGCGTAAATGCGCATTGCGCCTATCTTCTGAACGCATATACCGGCTAATGCGTATAAAAATAAGGCCTCGGGAGTTAAACCGGGCGCCATGGGGACCATCTGCAGGAATTCAGATTTGGCTGTCGAAATCAAAACCGTCACCGATATTCATCAAATCGGACAGGCCCAGTGGGACAAGTGTGCCGGGTTTGACAACCCGTTTGTCAGCTTTGCCTTCCTGTCCGCAATGGAAGACAGCGGATCAACCACCGCCGAAACCGGCTGGCAACCATTTCACCTTGTGGCAGAAGATGAGACTGGTGATGTCATCGGCATCGTGCCGCTTTACGTCAAAGGCCATTCTTACGGCGAATATGTTTTCGACTGGTCATGGGCAGAGGCCTATGAACGTGCCGGTGGGCGGTATTACCCCAAACTGCAGTCGGCTGTGCCATTTTCCCCGGTGCCGGGCCCGAGGCTGCTTGTCGCCAAGGATCATCCCGATCCTGACAGCGTGCGCAACGCCTTAATCAGCGGCATGACGATCCTGCCGGAAAAGCTTGGCATGGCGACCCTGCATGTCACGTTTTGCAGTGGCGATGAAAGCCAACTGATGGAACAGGCAGGTTTTCTCGCGCGCACGGGCATGCAGTATCACTGGCGCAATCGCGACTATCAGAGTTTCGATGATTTTCTGGGCGCACTGAATTCGCGCAAACGCAAAAACCTGCGCAAGGAACGCAAGCAGGTTCTGGAGGCCGGATACAGTTTCAAGGCACTGCGTGGGAATGATCTGAAAGCCGACCATTGGGACCGGTTTTATAATTTCTATCGCGATACATCTGACCGCAAATGGGGACAGGCCTATCTGACGCGCGACTTCTTTGATCTGCTGCATGACCGTATGCGTGATCGTACGGTGCTGGTTTGTGCGTTCAATGACGGCGAAATGGTGGCTGGTGCTCTTAACTTGATCGGGTCTGAAACCCTTTATGGCCGCAACTGGGGTACGATCGACCGTACGCCGCTTCTGCATTTCGAAACCTGTTACTATCAGGCGATTGATATCGCGATTGAGCATGGCCTTAAAACCGTCGAGGCGGGCGCACAGGGCGAACATAAAATCCAGCGCGGCTATGAACCGGTAATAACCCATTCCGCCCATCTGATTGCTGATCCGGGACTGAAACGCGCGGTCGCGCAATTCTTGACCCAGGAACGCAATCACATCAGTCAGGACCGTGATTACATCCTTTCCGAACACAGCCCCTATCGCAAGGAACCATCAGCGTCTTAACCCGGCCCCCAATGCCCAAAACACAAAAGACGCGGGAAATTCCCGCGCCTTTTGGATTGATGTGCCTTAGGCGTCAGACAGTACGGACGTCATTGAGGAAGCCGTTAACGTGACTGCGAAGTTCGTCATTGGCGGCCGCCAATCGCCCGACACTGTCAAGCTGACCACTGGAAAGGTCACCACTTTCGGTGGTCGCACTGGCAACGCTTTTGACAGCATTGGTGATGGCAACGTTACCGTTCGCAGCCCCTTCGACACTGCGCGAGATTTCCTCGGTTGCAGCGCCCTGCTCTTCCACCGCACTGGCGACAACCGACATCAGTTCATCAATCTTGTTGATGGTGTCGGCAAAGCCATGCACAGCCTCGGCAGCAGCGCCGGTTTCGCTTTGCATCTCGGCAATCTTGGCTGTGATCTGCTCGGTTGCCTTGACCGTCTGGGACGCGAGGTTTTTGACCTCGCCGGCAACCACGGCAAAGCCTTTGCCGGCTTCGCCCGCACGTGCGGACTCGATGGTTGCGTTCAAGGCCAACAGGTTGGTCTGATCGGCGATGTCACTGATCAGGTTGACCACCTCGCCAACGCTTTGTGCCGCTTCATTGAGTTTTTCAACACGCTCGTTGGTGCGCTCCGTCTGACCGACAGCTTCCTGCGTGATTTCGGTCACGCGGGCAATCTGCGAGGAAATCTCGGAGATAGAGGCCGACAATTGAGCCGTTGCAGATGCAACAGTTTCGATATTAGTCGAGGATTCCTGGGCCTGTTCTGCCACGTCCTGCGCATCCTGGTTGGCGCGTTGTGCGTGTGATGTCAGCGTCTCGGATGCCGAACGGACATCATTAAGGGCAGCATTCACCGCATGCAGAACATCCTGGATTTTTTCGTCAAAGCCCTTGGTAAGCGTTCCCATGCGCTGGGTGCGTTCAATCTGACGCTGGGCTTCGACTTTCTCCTGTTCGGCCATGCGGGCACGTTCACGTGCGTTTTCCCGGAAGACCTCAAGCGACTTGGCCATGGCCCCTACTTCATCGGTACGCTTCATATCAAGCGTTTCGATATCAAGGTTCCCCGCAGCCAGTTTACCCATCGCGTCGGTCATTTTACGGATTGGCGTCGCAATCATCCGTGACAGAGTGCCACCGAACAAGACCGCCATCACAATCAGAAGAACAACACCAACACCAAGTGTGACCTGGAATATTTGCATCGCTTGGGCAACCTCTGCCTCAACATCAAGGATCATCTGATCGATGTTTTTGGCAAGTTCACCCGCAATCATGGTGACCTGATCAGAAAGTTCGCGCGGCTCGCCGGACGCTTCAATCGCGCGGGCATGGTTAACCGTCAGGTAGTGATGCATCAGCTCAGCCTGCTGCGCGGCGATTTCTTCCCAGCGGTCAATCGCCCCGTCCATCTCTTCGATCAGGGCAGCAACTTCTGGACTGATTGATGCATAGGTCTTCAGGACGTCAGTGCGAATGTCGATTTCTTCAAGCGAGTTTTCATAACCCGACAAACCAGCACGATCACCGGTGGTTAGAAAGTAGATAAGTTCCTGACGCGCAACAAGATAGGCACGGTCAAGGTCGCGGTAGTCACGTTCAAATTTAGAAAGGTAATCACGTTGATCATTTGCGTTGCTGACTTGCATGGTGGAAAAAACGCCAGCAACGGCAACCATCAGGATTACGGCAATCATAATAGCAAAGCAGCTCATCAGCTTTGCCGGGATAGAGAGGTTCTTGAAGAATTTCATCACATTTCTCCCTACAGACCGCGGCGACGCGCGAGTTCATTGAGATTGACCTCAACGGTCACGGCACCGATCGGCTGACGATCTGCGTTGCTCATGGTCATGTTGAGCTGGGCAAGCCAGGCGTCAGAACCCTCGTTATATTCGGCCTCGTCGATAAACACAGCGTCGGGACCATTCGGATAGGTATTCTGGAACTTCGCTTCATCCCCCTGCCAGAAGTCGGACGTGATGGAGCTTTGACCGACATTCAGGCCAACGGCATCCATCACAAAGATCTCGGCAAACATACCACCGGAGCGTGCCTGAACTTGTGTGAGGTAGCTCGACAGCGGATTGGTCAGAATTGCGGCAACCAAAGGCTGATCTTCTGCTTCGCGTTCGGCGCGCCACTGCAGATCGGCCGCATCAATCTGTTCCTGTGTCATGTCCTTGCGCAGCCTGTTCTGCGAACTGATGGACAACTCAACAACCGGATTGGCCAACCATTCCCGGATATCCCTGATCACTTCATCCGTAATCAGAGCATTGGGGTCCCCTGGCAACTCTGCCTTGGCAAAAGCAGCATGTGGCAGAACAAAAACTGTCGCTGCGAGCATACCGGCCAAAGCCACACCACTTTTGAATTTCATTCGCTTACTCCCCAGTCTATGCCAATGGCAGATCAAGACTATCTTTTAGTATAGATTCTTATACAAAAGGCAAAAAACAAATACAACCTTTTTTAGAATCTATAGCGATGTGGAACCGCACGAGAGGAGCTTCCACATTTTCTATATGTGGATTGCGCGCATAGAAACAACATGCGACCGGGCAGACATGGCGGTTGGGAGGAAGCCAGAAATCAGGCAAGAAAAAAGCGGCGGTAAAAACCGCCGCTGAGTTTGGTTGGGACACGAGCAAACTGCAGAAGATTACGTTGTTCCAGGCGCGAAACGCGCCCCTGCAAAGAACAACTGTCCATGCCGTCATAAGCAGGATGCGTGCCAACTTTATAACCCCCTCAAAAAACCGTGGTTTTTCGGGAAATTCTGGTCGCCATCCCACATGACTGAAATACATTACCTGATAATCTTTGCATTTCAAAATGCAAAGATTGCAAAATGCGAATTAATAAGTTTGCATTTTGCAAAAATATACCGGAGAGAATTAGAGCGGCATAATTTTCAGTAAGCTTATACACCTACTTAGCGCGTTTTTTCTTCGTCCGATTATTGAAGTTCAGGAGCGCTGGCGCCTTCTCGATGATTTCCTCGAGAATGGATTTCGCGATCTCAAGGTCGTCCTTTGCAGAGTCGTCGAGCTGACTGATATAGCGCGGATCGGAGATCATCCGCTCTGCCTCATAAAGGGTCCTGAGTTCACTTTGGAACATTTCGCGCGCACCAAGCGGCAGGTTTTCCTTTGCACTCATGACAAAGAAGAATTTCAGGCTCGTCTTGATGACAATCCTGAGCATAACGACCTGAAGCTTGTGAAACTGTTTTTCCAGTTCTTCTTTTTTAGGATGGGATTCGAGCTTGTTCATCCGCTCCATAATCACCAGAGACAACGCCTTGAAGTTGTCGACTTCCTCACGAAACGGTCGATAACCGGTGACGTCGGACTTGTCGGCGTTCTTTTCAAGCGTATTGGCCAGCGCGATCAACTTTCGCGCACGCAGCTCAAGTCTGGATAGGAACTCCTCGACTTCGTTCCGAAATTTTCGTTGTGCAGCTTGGCTCATGATATTCTGGCGTTCTTTATATGATTATGCCCGGGGAACGATATCCCCGGGCACCAATCTATACTGCCAATCATTAACAACAACCTGAAAACCGAAAAAGGTCCATTTTAACCGGCCATTTCCGGATCTTTTTTCTGTTGTTTCTCGCCATTCTCATCTTCCGGATAACGGAAGGTGACAGCATCGTCTTCGATATCGACCAGCACAGCCCCACCCTTCGAAAGCTTGCCAAACAGCAACTCTTCGGCGAGCGGCTTTTTAACGTGTTCCTGAATGACACGGCCCAACGGACGCGCCCCAAAGGCCGCATCGTAGCCGCGCTCTGCCATCCAGGCCCGCGCTGCTTCGGTCAGCTCGATCGAGACATTGCGGTCCGCCAGCTGTGCTTCAAGCTGCAGGATGAACTTGTCGACAACCATCTTGACGACTTCCGGCTGCAGGTTGGCGAACGGAATAACCGCATCCAGACGGTTACGGAATTCCGGCGAGAAGGTGCGCTTGATTGCCTCTTCGTCTTCGCCAACACGCATCTCGCGCTTGAAGCCGATCGGCGGCTTCGCCATGTCGGATGCACCGGCATTGGTCGTCATGACCAGAACGACATTACGGAAATCGACCGTCTTGCCATTGTTATCGGTGAGTTTGCCATGATCCATGACCTGCAGAAGAATATTGAACAGGTCGGGATGGGCTTTTTCGATCTCGTCAAGCAGCACGACCGCATGCGGATGCTGATCAACGGCATCGGTCAAAAGCCCCCCTGGTCAAACCCGACATAGCCCGGAGGCGCACCAATCAGGCGTGATACGCTGTGGCGCTCCATATACTCGGACATGTCAAAGCGGATGAATTCAATCCCCATGACCGTGGCCAACTGCTTGGTGACCTCGGTCTTACCTACGCCAGTCGGGCCCGAGAACAGATAACTGCCAATCGGTTTTTCCGGCTCACGCAGACCTGCACGGGCCAACTTGATCGCACTGGCAACTGCTTCGATCGCCTTGTCCTGACCAAACACAACCGTTTTCAGGTCACGCTCAAGATTTGCCAGCGCCTTGCGGTCATCGGTCGAAACCGATTTTGGTGGGATGCGGGCAATCTTGGCGACGATTTCCTCGACATCACGCTTGCTCACCGTACGCTTGCGTTTGCTGGGTGCGACCAGCATGCGCGATGCGCCAACCTCGTCAATCACGTCAATTGCACTATCGGGCCGCTTGCGGTCACTGATGTAGCGCGATGCCAACTCAACCGCCGAACGCAGGGCTTCGTTGGTGTATTTGACCTGATGGTGCTCTTCGTAATAGGGCTTGAGACCCTTGAGGATCTTGACAGTATCGGCTTCTGACGGTTCCTCGACATCGATTTTCTGGAAACGACGCACAAGGGCGCGGTCCTTTTCAAAGTGACCCCGGAATTCCTTGTAGGTGGTTGAGCCGATGCAACGCAGTGACCCGCTTGCCAGTGCCGGCTTCAGAAGGTTCGAGGCATCCATTGCTCCGCCCGACGTCGCACCAGCACCGATCACGGTGTGAATTTCATCAATGAACAGAACAGCACCTTCGTACTCTTCAAGTTCCTTGACCACGGCCTTCAGGCGTTCTTCGAAATCGCCGCGATAGCGCGTACCGGCCAGAAGTGCGCCCATATCAAGGGCAAAGATCGTCGCGTTTTCGAGAACCTCTGGCACATCCCCATCATTGATACGGCGTGCCAGCCCTTCGGCAATGGCGGTTTTACCAACGCCGGGATCACCGACATAAAGCGGGTTGTTCTTGGTACGACGGCACAGAACCTGAATGGTGCGGTCAATCTCGTTCTGGCGACCGATCAGCGGATCGATCTTGCCGCTCTGCGCCTTGACATTAAGGTTCACACAATAGGCTTTAAGCGCCTCGCCCTCGGCCGGGCCGCTTTCATCGCTTTCTGGCGACATGCCTGCAACCGGCTCTTCATCGGCACCGCGCGGGATGCGGCGCTCATTGAGTTCGGTTGCCTTGGCGATACCGTGTGAAATGTAGTTTACCGCGTCAAGACGCGTCATATCCTGGAGTTGCAGATAGTAAACCGCATGCGATTCCCGCTCAGAGAACAGGGCAACAAGCACATTGGCGCCGGTCACTTCCTCGCGGCCAGAAGACTGGACGTGGATCGCAGCGCGCTGGATCACGCGCTGGAAACCGGCGGTCGGTTTGGGATCTACCAGACGCGCACTGATCAGGCCGGAAAGTTCGCTATCGGCGAACTCCAGCAGATCGGAGCGCAGCCGATCAATATCAACCCGGCAGGCCTTCAGCACTGCCAGCGCATCCTGATCTTCGGTCAGCGATAACAGAAGATGTTCAAGAGTGGCATATTCATGCCTGCGCTCCGACGCATATGCGAGCGCACGGTGCAGGCTTTCCTCAAGATTGCGCGATAGCATATGTCACTCCTTCTCTAAGGTACACTGCAGCGGATGCTGGTTCTGGCGGGCCAGGTCCATGACCTGGTTTACTTTGGTCTCTGCGATTTCGTAGGTGAATACACCGCACACTCCGACACCCTTGCGGTGCACCTGAAGCATGATCTCGGTGGCTTCTTCACGTCCCTTTTCAAAAAACCGTTCCAGTACGTGAACGACGAACTCCATCGGAGTATAGTCGTCATTCAGCAACAGCACCTTGTACATGGACGGCTTTTTGGTCTTGGGCCGTGTCTTTGTTACGATCCCCGTGTTCGGCAGATCAGTGCCGTCATTATCCTGTTCAGTCATCGTCTACTTACCGGAACCCTTATTTCCTGCATGATCTCCATGATAGGTCATTGCCAAACTCTTTCAAAGTCCGCTACGCGGTTCTCACTAGGAATTTATTGTGCATCCGAGTTTCGTTCGTTGTCCATCTTCGATTCATTTAGGCTGCGAATAACGCACTGCAAGATCAGGCGACAAACTTCGTGATTATTGTCACTCCAAAATTATCAGGGCCGCGAATAGACACATAAAAAAACGGGCATAGCTAAAAGCCATACCCGCTTGGGATTGGAAGGTGCTGGGATATCCAACATGCATCCATTGCCTCATTTCAGCGCAACATTCGTTGCCTTGCTGATCGCATTCAAGCCGTCCGAAAAGGCCGAAAACATCAGTTCCTGCATCTTTTCACCTTCGGCCAAACTGCTTTCATAGCAGCGATTGACGATGCGTGAATGCAACTCCTGAAGGTCTGCAAGGCTTTCAACCTTGGTCAACTCATCAAGATCTTCCTGCGATGCTTCAAATTCTTTTTGCATCCAGCTCGAAAGCTCGGTGCCAATGCCACCGGTCTTTTCAAACATCGCCATGGTTGCCTGCCAAACTTCCTCGAAGCTTTTCTTCTGGGTATCAAGCAGCTCTTCATACTGAGCAGCAACCCGCGATCCGGCACCGGAAAAAACATCGGCCTGACCGGTCATGGTTTCAAAGATCTTGCCAAATGCCTCATTGGCAGCAGAAACACTTTCTTCGAACGCCTCATTGCCAGCAGTGACCATTGCTTCGACCTCAGGAGTCTTCCAAAGTTCGAAATAGGGCTCCATCCCCGTTCCGTCGATGAACAATGCACCAAAGCCAAAAACGTCGCCCTGCTTTGGTTCGGCCTTCGGTTTCGCCTCAACCGGTTTTGCGGTTGCAGTCGACTTGCTTGGCATTTGGGTCGGGGTCGGTGTTGCCGCAGGCTTGGAGACAGCAGACTCTGCCGCCACGGTTGCCGGTGCAGCCGATTTCTCAGACGTCGCGGGTGCCGCGGCCTTCGGCGCAGGCGCAGATTTCGATGCCGTACTTGCCGGTGCAGCAGCAGCCTTTTTCGGCGCCGACTTGGCCACGGTTTTCTTTTTCGGGGCAGCAGAAGCGGCAGACTTGCTGGTTGCCGTAGTTTTGGGTTTCGTGCTCACAGTATTGGCCTTTTCGCTTTTGGTGGGGGATTTGGGCGCTGTCGACTTGTTTGCTGGCGATGTCACCTCGCCCGCAGGTCGCGCGGCCCCGGGAGTCGCAACGGAAGGTTTCGTGGCAGATTCAGCATGCTTTGATGCAGGCGCAGATGGCGAAGATGTCTCAGCCTTGGCAGATTTCGGGGACTCTGCATTTTTTCCGGAAGCACTGGTCGACGCGGTATCTTTGACCGGCGTTTTGGCAGCAGATGCATCACCCTTCGTAGCCGTCGCAGACGAGGCAGCCTGACCTGCAGCTTTGGTCGACGCACCGTCACTCGGCGTCTTTGCCGTATCGGGCGATGGTGAAGGCGATGCCTTTTGCGCTTCCGCCGACGGCTGTTGAGCTGCGGCTTCTATCTCGGAAGATGTCATTACCTTGCGCTTGGCAGGCGCAGACTGCGCTGCCGACGGGACTGAAGCTGCTATAGTTTTGGATGACGACGCGGAAGCCTGCTTGGTTGCAGTTTTCCCGGCTAGTTTCTTTTTGGCATCAGCCATTGCCTCAACCTCCTGATCACCGGAATATCTATCCGGATCAATGTTGCATTGCAATATAACCCTAGATGGAATTACCCCGTCGCGTCAAGTACAGTTTAGTGACAAAAACGCCATATTTCCCGGCACGCTTCCATCGGAAAACACCGGAATTCCAAGAAATTTTTAAAACAGCAACTTGATCAAGGCATTAGCCCACAGTTTTGCTGCGTTGCAATAAATTTAGCAGACCGGGCAATAACATGAACACGTCACGCCATCGCCCGGTTGCAATATATTGGAGCTCTAACGAAGCATATTTCCGCGCACGGTTCTGTAAAACTCACCGGAGTCGCTGTTCTGGACATGATGCATTTGTGCCGCCGATTGCGATCGTGCGTTTTCTGCGGCAGGCGGCTCAGGAAGATCTTTTTCAACCGAAGAAAGGTTTGCAAGAACTTCCGGGAACTTAAGGGCACGCAAATCATCCACACCTGATGCCCAGGTACCCAACGTTATGCCACCCGACGAGCACCCAATGGCGACCCAATAAAAATCATCGGAATACAGACGCAGACCATCACGGTTTTGCGTTCCGAAACCTTCGGCCTGCAGCGCATCGGTGATGGCGAGATAAGAATCGCGGTCAATGCGATCAACGGCCTCTTCGCCCCCAAAGGCACCAAGCGGTGTATTCAGTTCAACATTGATTTCCTTGACCTGTATCGGCCCGAACACGCGGGTGGTCAGATTGAATTCCTCAAAGCCGGGATACGGCGTTAATTCAAAGACGCGGACTTCCTTGTAATACTCTGCATTATAAATAATGCGAATTTGTCCTTCTGCATCGCCTGCTGCACAAGCCTGACGAAGATCATCGGCATTAAGATAAGAAAACCATGATGCCTTGCGGACAAGCGGATTACTGACGTCACTGGTTTGGGTAAAGGTACAACCGGCAAGGCCTGCAATCACCAGTGCGGCAAGACCTGCTTTGGCCCAGCTGGCGCTGCGGGTCCCCGTATTGGTGTGAACTGGAGCCGTCTTTTCTGACATTCGATCCTCGATTTTTTGCTAATCTGGAGATATAAAATACAGTCTCGCGAATAAAAATGGCCATCTCAAGGCCCGAATGACGACCACCGAAATTCGATGCTCTTAAACATTTGTTTAAGGCTGTGATGCGACAGTGAACTTATTTAGTTCTTGGGGAAACCTCAAAGCCGAGCCCGATATAATGCGTTTAATGACCCTTTCCGGGCCAACTGCAATGGCCAAAGCTCTGTCCGTGACGCGCTCGCTGAGCATGCGTGGCGTTGTTGCTGTGCTTTTGTGTCTGGTTGCGACTATTTCATTCACAGTTCTCTCGCCCTCCGCTGCGCAGGCGCGGACTTACACGGCGATGATTATTGACGGCGACACTGGCGAAACGCTTCACGAATATCGGGCGGATCACAAGGTCTATCCGGCGTCGCTGACCAAGATCATGACCCTTTACATGGTCTTTGACGCGCTGGAACATGGCAAGGTATCGCTTTCGACTCGGATGAAGGTTTCCAAACGCGCCTGGGGGCAGGCCCCTTCCAAACTTGGCCTTCAGCCGGGCGAAACCATTTCCGTCAAGGACGCCATTTTGGCGCTGGTCACCAAATCGGCGAACGACATTGCGGTTGTTGTCGCTGAACATCTTGGTGGCACCGAAATCAAGTTTGCCCAGATGATGACGTCCGAGGCGCGCCGCCTTGGCATGTCGCGTACCACCTTCCGTAATGCATCCGGCCTTCCCAACCGCGGGCAGATGACCACCGCACGCGACATGATCAAACTGGCTGTGGCGCTGCGCAAGAATTACGGCAGCTACTATCATTACTTCGCGACCCAGAAGTTCCGCTTTGGCAACCGCACCTATGGCAACCACAACAACCTTCTGGCGTCCTACTATGGTACCGACGGGATCAAGACCGGCTATATCAACGCATCGGGCTTCAACCTTGTCGCCTCGGTCAATCGCAATGGTAAACGCCTAATTGGCGTTGTGTTTGGGGGGCGCACCGCCCGAACCCGTGATGACCAGATGAAGAAACTTCTTGATCAAGCCTATATGAAGCTGACCAAGGACGGTGAAATCGTTGTTCCGCGTCCGCGCATCAGCCCGGAAGACAAAATCCTGCCAGCGGATGCCCAGTTGCTGATTGCCAAGCGCAGCACGCTTCGCGAAGCAGAACAGCCGGGCCGCATTGATACCCAAACCGTTGTCACCCGTCTGAAGCCGGAAACCGGTGCGGGCTGGGGCATTCAGGTTGGCGCATTTAGCGATCAGCGCCGGGCACAGGAAGCAGTCCTTGCCGCGGCACGTACCGCCCCGGATGTTCTGCGCCTGACCCGCGCTGCGGTTGAACAGCAAGCCAGTGGCACAGGTGTTGTCTATCGCGCCCGTCTCCTGGGCTTTGATGGCGAGAACGAAGCACGCGCTGCCTGTGACGCGCTCAAGCGTGAAAATGTTGCGTGCATCCCGGTCAATGCGGGTGATGCTGGCTAAAAACCAAATTGCACAGAGATACAAAAAGGCCCGTCAGATTTTCTGACGGGCCTTTTTCATTTTGTCTTCGCTGAACGTCTTAATTAATGACCGCCACCCGGTGCAAAGAAGTCATCCGAAGTCAGACCGCTTTTGACCAGCTGATCGGTCACCTGTCCCTTCAAACGTTCCAGCCCGGCATCATCGGCGGCCTCACAACGGGCCACGATGGCAGGCTGGGTGTTTGATGCACGCAGCAACCACCAGCCATCATCGGTGCTGACACGCACGCCATCGATGCCGCTGACCTCGGCGCCGGCTTCGGCCAGGCGGGCACGGACTTCTTCAATCAGCGCGAACTTGCGATCATCCGGGCAGTCGATACGGGTTTCCGGCGTATTGACCGCAACCGGCATGGCGGCCCGCCATTCGGCAAGGCTTTTGCCACTTTGAACCAGAATGCGATACAGGCGCACGGCGGCATAGGTCGCATCGTCATAGCCGTAATAACGTTCGGCAAAGAAGATATGGCCGCTCATTTCACCGGCGATCGGTGCCTTTTCCTCGATCATCTTGGTTTTGATCAGGGAATGGCCCGTCTTCCACATGATGGCCTTGCCACCAATCCGGTTGACCTCGTCAAACAGGGTCTGGCTGGCCTTGACATCGGCAATGATCGCAGCGCCTGGCTGACGCTGCAGAACGTCTGCGGCATAGATCTGCAACAGCTGATCGCCCCAAAGGACATTGCCCTTGCCATCAATCACTCCGATCCGGTCTCCGTCGCCGTCAAAGGCAACACCCCAGTCGGCGTTGTTCTTGGCAACGGCCGCCTTGAGGTCCACAAGGTTGGCCTCAACCGTCGGATCAGGATGATGGTTGGGGAAATTACCATCGATATCATCAAACAACAGATGATGCGTACCGGGCAGCTTGGCCGTCAGTTTGCGCACCACGTCACCGGCAGAACCATTGCCGCAATCCCAGACAATCGTCATCGGATTGGGAACATCGCAGTCAAGCTCGGCGACAAGGCGGTCGACAAAGCGATCCTCGATATCGATGTCGCTTGCCGTACCTTGCCCGGTTTCGAAATCACCGCTGGCGGCAATTTTGCCCAGTTGCTGAATGGCATCGCCAAATACCGACTTGCCAGCATTAAGCATCTTGAAGCCGTTATAGTTCGACGGGTTATGCGAACCGGTGACCATGATGCCGGCATCGGTTTTTTGATCATAAACCGTGAAATACAGCATCGGGGTCGGCCCGCGACCAATGCGCACCACGTCACAACCGGTCGACAGAATGCCTTCGGCCAATGCAGCAGCCAGTTCCGGCGAACTCAGACGACCATCACGCCCCAGGGCGACGCGCTTTCCGCCAGATCTGCGCACCATGGTGCCGAAGGCTTTCCCCAGCGCATTGGCGTCTGCCGCATGCAGGGTTTCGCCAACAACGCCACGCACGTCATATTCGCGCAAAACAGAGCTATCAAACTTGTGTCCGGCGGAATTTGTCATGATTAGGATTTGCCTCCGATAGATGCACGACCGACACAGGAATAGCTGAAACCGTTTTCAGCCATCTCGTTCGGATCGTAAACGTTACGCAGATCAACGACGATCGGGTGTTTCAGCGCGTCCTTGATGCGATCAAGGTCCATACCGCGGAATTCGTTCCACTCGGTCAGAACCACCATTGCATCAGCGCCTTCGACCGTATCGTAAGCGTTGTCGCAATAGGAAATGCCATCAAGAAGCTTCTTGGCTTCTTCCATGGCTTCGGGGTCGTAGGCCTTGACACTCGCCCCTGCCGCGATCAGGGCAGGAACGATGTCAAGGCTCGGTGCATCGCGCATGTCATCGGTATTGGGTTTGAAAGCCAGACCAAGAATCCCGATGGTCTTGCCCGCAACAGAGCCACCGCATGCCGCGATCACGCGATCTGCCATCGCCTTTTTACGCTTGGCGTTGACATCAACAACCGTCTCGATGATGCGAAGCGGGCTGTTATATTCCTGTGCGGTGCGCACGAGTGCGATGGTATCTTTCGGGAAGCAGGACCCGCCATAGCCCGGACCGGGATGCAGGAACTTCTTGCCAATACGGCCATCAAGACCGATGCCGCGCGCAACATCATGGACATCCGCACCGACCTTTTCACAAAGATCGGCAATTTCATTGATGAAGGTGATCTTGGCAGCAAGGAAGGTGTTGGCCGCATATTTGATCATTTCCGACGTTTCACGGGTGGTGAAGACAATCGGGGTTTCGATCAGATACAGCGGACGATACAGATCTGACATCACTTCGCGGGCGCGCTCGTCACTGGTGCCGATGACGACGCGGTCCGGGCGCATGAAATCGCCAATCGCCGATCCTTCGCGCAGGAATTCCGGGTTGGAGACCACTGCAAATTCAGCATCCGGCCGCTTTTCACGAATGATGCGTTCGACCTCACGACCGGTTCCGACCGGAACCGTCGATTTGGTAACGATGACGGTGAAGCCGTCCATGGCTTCGGCGATTTCCTCGGCCGCGGCATAAACGTAACTCAGGTCAGCATGCCCATCGCCGCGACGGGTCGGTGTGCCCACGGCAATAAAGACAGCGTCCGCATCCTTGACCCCTTCCTTGAGGTCGGTGGTAAAGGTCAGGCGGCCTGCCTTGACGTTATTTTCGACCAGAACATCCAGACCGGGCTCGTAGATTGGCATGATACCGTCTTCGAGACGGGCGATTTTTTCCACATCCTTATCGACACAAACAACGTCCGTACCGAACTCGGAAAAGCAGGCACCGGAGACAAGTCCAACATATCCGGTACCGATCATAGCTACGCGCATGGAGGTTTTATCCTGGTAAGTAAATCCCGACCGGAACAGATCACATCGCTATTCCGGTCGGACATTGTTGACATGAATGGTTATTGAGCCGCTTCGCCTTCGGCGAATTCGTGAATAAGCTTGCGGACATCGTCGCGCATATCTTCACGGGCAAGGGCAAATGACATGGTGGCTTTCAGGAAGCCGATCTTGTTGCCGCAATCAAAACGACGGCCTTCGAAATTATAGCCATAGAACGGCACCTTGCCAATCATTGCGGCCAGCGCATCGGTCAGCTGGATTTCATTACCAGCGCCGCGCGGGATGTTTTCAAGCACTTCGAAAATGCCGGGATCAAGGATGTAACGCCCGATGGCGGACAAGGTCGACGGGGCTTCTTCGGGTTTTGGTTTTTCAACCATGCCGCATGCACTGACAAGGCGGCCATTGGTGCCTTCGATTTCCAGCACACCATAACGGTGAACTTCCTCGCGCGGGACATCCATGACGGCAACCATGTTACCGCCCGTACGGCCATAACTGTCGACCATCTGCTTCATGCAGGGGACTTTTGACTGGATAAGGTCATCTGCGAGCAACACGACAAACGGCTCGTCACCGACCAGCGACTTGGCGCACAGAACAGCGTGCCCGAGGCCAAGCGGGTTGCCCTGACGGGTATAGGTCACACGACCGTTTTCCGGGATCATTTCAAGCGCTTTGGACAATGCTTCTTCCTTGCCGCGCTCGGTCAGGATCGCTTCCAGCTCGGCAGAGCGATCAAAATGGTCCTCAATCGCAGTTTTGCCGCGACCGGTCACAAAAATGAATTCTTCGATACCGGCCGCAATGGCTTCTTCGACAGCGTATTGAATAAGCGGCTTGTCAACGACGGGCAGCATTTCTTTTGGCATTGCCTTGGTGGCGGGCAAAAAACGGGTTCCCATGCCTGCGACCGGAAAAACTGCCTTCTTGATTCTTTTTGACATTCAATACTTTCCTTTTTCAACCGCTGCACGCCAGTCCGTATTGGAATTGCCCGCATATATGCTTCTGCCACAATTCCAGAACACGGATCAAGCAAGCGCACGTATTATTGACGCTAATCTTTACATAGCCGTAACAAAAGGCTTCGCGCGGCATTGATCTTTGAGGCCAGATAGTCCGATCCACCATGATCCGGGTGGACCGCCTTGATCTGCTTTTTATAGGCCCGGTTGATTTCCTCGCGGGTGGCATTATCCGCCACACCCAGGATTTCTCGGGCCTCTTTCGCTGTCATGCCTGACGCACTTGAACTCCTTTTGCCACCTTGGCCTTGCTCGTTATGGTTGCGGTCGCTTCCTCCGTTTTGTGCTCCGTCTTCGCCGTGATCTTTCTGGCGCCAGCTTTGCCATCCCGCGCAATCGGGACGGCGTTCAAGATAGGATTCCAGAACCGCCCGGCTTTGGTCGGTTGCACTGCAACAGTCAACATAAAGCGACTGAAGGTCGTCAAGTCCCAAGCTGTCAAGATCGGTCCCGGCAAAGGGACCGCTGACAACACCACCGCGCATTTGCCCGGTTTCAAGATCAAGCACCATATGCAGAAATTCAGTGCGAATTTCCGAACTTGATCCCGCACCGGATGTGCGGTTGCCAAAACTTCCCGGCTGGGCGCGTTTTCGGGACGCTGCAAAGATCCTGCGAAAGATTGGCCACAGGAATCCAAGCTTCATCATCCGAAACAAAAACGGCACAGTCGCGGCCAAAGCCGCGCCCATCGCGGCAATCTTGCCTGTGAGCAACAACCAGCCCGCAAGCATGATCAACACCAAGATGATCAGAAATAAGACAATTTTACGGATTTCTTTGGGCTCGGCCTCTGTCATCCAGCGAATGAAGAAGCCAACCCCGATAAATGCTGCGATTCCGATCAAAAGCCACTGCATCAACGCGGCTTTCGCAATTGATGACCAAGCCTGAGTACTTCCTCGGACCCGGTTTTCTTTTGATAGATCGAAAGTCCGGACTGCCCGCCCACGGCATAGCTTGCCACTGCGCCCAGCAAATCACGGAGCTTGCCTGCTGCACTGGCATCAAACTGCATGAAGGCACCGCCGGTTATCCGCGCAA
Source organism: Thalassospira indica (assembly GCF_003403095.1). Classification (NCBI taxonomy): domain Bacteria; kingdom Pseudomonadati; phylum Pseudomonadota; class Alphaproteobacteria; order Rhodospirillales; family Thalassospiraceae; genus Thalassospira; species Thalassospira indica. The sequence continues at coordinate 3,147,088 of NZ_CP031555.1, forward strand.
TTTCGCCAAAGGCAAATGCCGCATCCCGGTCATGGCCTTCCTGAAACATGAATGCCTTTACCCCCTTAAGCGCCAGTTTCCCGGCAATCGGGGCCAGATGATCTGGATTTTCCTCGATACAGTCGCCGACATAAATCAAGGCATCGATTTTTTTATCACCTGCTTCACGTTCGACATGGGCCAGAACCCGTTCGATCTGTGTATGCCCGGCACGGCAGGTGACCTTGGTGATATAGTCGCGAAATGATTTGGCATTGCGGCACCAGCCACTTGATTTGCATTCCGAAAGCCCGCGAAAGAACACAAGCTGCACATCAAGGGCGCCGACACCGTCGACCGCTTCGAACATTTCCGCCTGAATTTCAGCCGCGCTGTCCCAGCTTGGCTGGCGGCTGGCGGTTGCATCCATGGCAAAAATCAACCGCCCCTGTGCCGGCCCGGATGATGGCGCGTGTACCGCCATCTGCCGCGCCTTGCCCAGGAAGTCTGCCACTTCATTGGCGTCGGATGTCTCTGGAATGATGTCTTTGCGCGTCAAGGAGACCTGCCTGCTTCATATTCCGGTTGGACAATTTGTCATCCTACAAGATATAGGCCGGATGCAGTCAGATCGGCAACTCCTCGCCGTCGGCCGGTTTGAAGCCGATCACTTCCAGAAGCGATCTGACTTCCTGACGGGCGGCCATGTGCGACATGCTCATCGGGATACCGACACCCTTTTCACGCAGATCAAGCAACGTCAGACCTTTGAGGAAAAGTTCGCGGTAAATCACGCGTTCGCCAAAGCCCGGCGCCTGACGGAAACGGATGCGATCTGCCAACTTGTCAACGATTTCGGCAATGTCTCGTTTGTTACGCGCATCAAGGTGTGAAAGACGGTTACGCATGACGATCCAGTCAATCGTGCCGCCATCAATCGCCGCCCGACGTTTGCGCGCATCCCAGACCATCTCGGCATAGATGCTGGGCCCCTTGATATCAAGGCTGTCCGGATCAATCCGGGCCAGCATATCAAGGTCGATAAAGCTGTCATTGATCGGGGTAATTAGCGTATCGGCACAGGCATGGGCCAAACGCGAAAGATAATTGTCACTGCCCGGGCAATCCATGACGATGAAATTGCATCCGATCACCATTTCACCAAGTGCGGTCGTGAAGCGTTCGCGCTCGTCCAGCTTGGCTTGGTTGGCGTCAGGCAATTCGCTGCGATAAATCGGCCGATGATCGGGCACCGGAAGCTTAAGGCCCTTGCGGTCGTTAAAGGCGTTCCGGTTTTCGACATAGCGTGTCAGCGTCCCCTGACGGGCGTCGATATCAAGCGATCCGACCTTGAACCCCATCTTCATCAGGGAAACGATCAGATGCATCGCCGTTGTCGATTTGCCTGACCCGCCCTTTTCATTGCCGATCACGATTACATGGGCGCGATTGGACGGCGGTTGTTTGTCCGTTGCCGTCTGCTGGCCCGCGCTGTCCCCGTTCGCGCCGGTCTGTTGCACCGTCATGATAAAATGCTCCGTATCTTCAGGCTTTTTGACTTTGTCCCCAAGGCCAACCTCCCCAATGAGCCCGTTTGCACCCAAAAATCAAGGTAAAAGAGATCACGTTAACAGGCATCGGTTGACTGCCCCCTAGCCAATCTAGATGCACAAAGGTAAAGATAAGGGTAGCGCAATACAAAAATGCGCCTGAAAACATATAGAAAGGACGCAATGTGAGGTATCGGGCGGCTTTGATCGGCAGCATGTTTGCAAGCCTTCTGGTGGCAACACCACAGATGGCCGTCGCACAGCAAACCGGCGGGTTCGAACAAATCCCGCAAGACCAGAGCCCGGTTGTCTTTGCCTCAGACATCGAGGGTCAGAATAGCTTCCTGCGTCAGTATCGCGATAACAGTACGGTCTTTGTCGGCCGCTGGTATGCGCCGCGTTCGGTAAGCGAATCCCCTGCCGCTGCAAGCGATCTGTACCTTGAGACCGTCTATACGACCTCCGCGCCCGGTTTTCGGTTTAGCACCGCCATGGCGTCCGAGCAGTTGCTTGATATGTTTGACGCGCTTCGCGGCCGCACCAGCCTGAATGGTGCAAGCTTCGTGCAGGAAACCCGATATGGCCCGATTGCCCTGTCGCCCTTTACCCGCAACGGGTCGCAATGCGTTTCCTTTGTCGGGCAATGGGACCCGCAAACACCGGCCCAACGAGGCAGTCGCCTGCTGGGCTATTACTGCACCCCGACACAGGTTCAGGCCACACGTAGCAGCAGTGCGCCGCTCAGTGGTCTGCCAATGATTGATGCCCAGGAATTCGCCGCCGGATTCTTTGGACGATTGAACATTGAGCTTGCGGAAAATTCGGCAATTGCCGCCACTGTTGTCGCACCAGCAGATGACACCCCGCTTCAGCAGCCAGAAGGCGAAACCACCCCGCCGCCGATTGATGGCATTGATATCATCACCAACTGGCAATCGGTGCGCGGAACCGGCACGCTGCGCTTTGATCAGCCATCTGGCGAAGGCACAATGATCCTTGATGATGACCAACGTCATTGCGAGGGCATCTGGCGCCATGAAGGCGGTGCCTATCAAAGTGATACGCTTCCGTTCGGAAGCTGGTATGTCTATTGTAACGACAGCAGCTTTGCGCGCGGTATTTACACCAGCGAATCCCCGGCTGTTGTCACCGGTAATGGCAAGGACAACCAAGGACAGGCTGTCTATTTCCGCCAGGCAAACTAAACCCACCACCCTAACCAAGATATACGTGATCATGACTGCAGATATCCAAACCATCGTCATCGGGGCCGGCGTTGTCGGCCTGGCCTGTGCCCGTTCACTTGCCCGAACCGGCCGTGAGGTCCTGATCATTGAACAGCATGATGCGATTGGCACCGAAACCAGCGCACGCAACAGCGAAGTCATTCATGCCGGGATCTATTACCCGAAAGGCAGCCTGAAGGCCGAGCTTTGCGTCACCGGGCGCGAGATGCTGTATCGTTATTGCGAAGAAAACGGCATCGAACACAAACGCACCGGCAAACTGATTGTCGCCACGGCCGAAGACCAAATGGCCGCACTGGCCGGGATCAAGGACAAGGCATATGAAAACGGTGTCACCGACCTTGTCTGGCTGTCCCGCGAAGAGGCCCTTGAACGCGAACCAGCCCTTCGTTGTGTCGGTGCCCTAGAAAGCCCGTCCACCGGTATTGTCGATAGCCACCAGCTGATGGTCACCCTGCTGGGTGAGGCGGAGAACAACGGCGCAACACTTGCGATCAACACAAAGGTCACGGCCGTCAGTTTCGAAAACGGGCTTTATACCATCAGCACCACCGATGCCGACGGCGAAGAAATGAGCCTGACCTGCGCGGAACTAATCGTTGCCGGTGGCCTGCATAGCCAGACACTGGGGCGGAACTTTACCGGCCTGCCAAAGACATCTGTCCCGCCACAGCATTATGCGCGTGGCTGTTATTTTACGCTATCGGGCAAGGCACCATTTTCCACCCTTATCTATCCGGCCCCCGAACAGGCAGGCCTTGGCATTCACCTGACCCTTGATATGGGGGGGCAGGCACGCTTTGGCCCGGACGTGACATGGGTTGATGCACCAAACTACGACGTCCCCGAAGAACGCCGGGCGGCCTTTGCCGAAGCCATCCGCAAATACTATCCCGATCTTGATGAAAGTGCGCTTCAGACCGGCTATGCCGGGGTGCGCCCGAAAATTCAGGCCCCGGGCGAAGCGGCGCGTGACTTCATGATTGCTGATGAAAATCAGTACGGGCTTAATGGTCTTGTAATGCTCTATGGTATTGAATCACCGGGTCTTACTGCGTCCCTTGCTATCGGCAACCGGGTGACCGAGTTGATCACACAGCAAGGCGCAATGAAGGCAGCATCATAAGATCGCCCATATCATCAGCGATGGATAAAGGCATGGCCAAGCAACCTTACAGCACGTCAGGGCGGACCCGACAACCGGCGCAAAATGCGTCTGGCGGAAATGCCGCGCCCAAATCCATCTCGCGCCGACATTTCCTTGGCACCGGCGCGGCGGGATTTGGCGGGGCATTATTGGCATCCACACCGTTTGGCGCAATTGCACAGCAACTAGAACCTTTTATCCCCGCCCCCAATAGCCTGACCGAGGGTCTCCCCGGACTAACCGACACCGGCAAGCCCGAAAAAGACTTCGTCGAGGAAATGCGCGATTACGTCATCGCGATCAGCCGTTGGGCAAAAAGCTATCGCAGTGATTTTTCGATTATTGCGATGAATGGCCTGGAACTGACCGAGTTTCTTGAAAAAACCCTGTTTGCCACTCGTGGCGTTGCGGAACCGGCCAGAAACTACTTGCGTGCCCTTGACGGTATTTTGGTCGAAGCCCCGTTTTACGGCTTTGAGAAATACGGCGAATCCACCAACGCCGAAGAGACAAAATATATTCTGGGCTATCTGGAACGGCTGAAACTTGAAGGCCTGCAATATCTTGCGGTCGACTACACCGAAAATCGATCCGACATGGACAAGGCGCGCGCGCAGCTTCGGGGGCTGGATGCCCTTTATTACGCGGCCCCACCGCCGGGCATGCAGCTTTCATCCCTGGCAAAGGTTCCAAGCACACCTTTCGGGGCAAACCCGCATGTGATCGACAATATCCGCGAGGCAAAGAACTTTGCCCTGGTGCTTGATAGTTCGCCCTATGGCACCAAAGACGCCTATGTCGATGCGCTGGTTGCAACCAACTATGACACGCTGATCATTGATCCGTTCCATCGCGGGACCATTCCGCTGACCTATGATGATATGAAGCGGCTTCGTTACAAGAAGACCGGAACACCACGGAACCTGATTTCGTATCTCAATATCGCGACGGCCGAGACATATCGTTATTACTGGCAAAGCGGATGGCGTGCCGGAAGTCCCGATTTCATCAGTGAAGGCAACCTGATGGCACGTTGGGGACAGGAAAACCACGTGCATTATTGGTCACGCGAATGGCAAAGCATCATCTTTGGCAGCGAAAACAGCTATCTTGGCAACATCATGAAGCTCGGCTTTGACGGTGTTCTGATGGCGGGTATTGATGAATATTCCTGGTGGCTTGACTACTAGGCCGCGCAGACATTTCGCATTCCATCATCACAAACATATGACCCGAACCTGTACGTGATTACGCCAAGGACATTTGACGCAGCACCCCTGTTTGGGCAGTGTGGTGGGTGTCGAATGTCGGCAATTCAAAAACATAATCTGCATCGCGGCGCCAGGAGGCCCATATGTCCGAACCCATCATCCACTATTTCTTCGTGCAATCACCGTGGTCTTTTTTCGGGTTTCGCCGCGTTGTCGAGATAGCCAAAAAACATGGCGTGGAAATTATCCATCAACCCTGCCGGGCAGCCGATGTCTGGGAACATGGCGGCGGCGTGCCCTTGGCAAAACGCCCGAAACCGCGTCAAGAATACCGACTTGTTGAACTGAAACGCTGGTCGGATTATCTCGGCTTTCCGATCAATATGCATCCGACCCATTTCCCGGTCGATGAAACACTTGCCGCGCGCACCATCATCGCCGTTCAGGACGATGGCAAGGACGTCAGTACTTTGACTGAAACCCTGATGGGGGATATCTGGTTGCGTGAACGTGATGTTTCGCTGCCCGCGACCGTACGCGAGGCCCTTATATCGAGTGGCCTTTCGACGGAATATCTCGAACATGCCGACCTGCCAGAGATCGCCAAAATCTATGACGAGAACTGCCTGTCCGCGCGGGATCGTAACATCTTTGGTGTGCCGACCTATTTCATCGGCAACGAGATGTTCTGGGGGCAGGACCGCCTTGATTTTGTTGAACGAACGCTTCAACAGAACCCCTGATCAAGCGCGCCATAGCACCTTAAAAACCACCAAAACAAAATATTATGCGGACACTTTTTCGCCTCTGGCACGTTAACCAGAGCAGCAGAAACAGTAAAAAAGCCCGCATTTAAATGACACAAAGCGCATCTGATTTTCAAAAAGACTGCCTGAGCCGGCTTGAGGAAAAGACACCGAACGAGCCGGAATTTCACCAGACAGTGGAGGAAGTCGTCGGCTCCATTGCCGGTTGGTATCTTGATCAAACCGAGATGCGCAAAAATGCGGTTCTTGAACGCTGCACGGAACCGGATCGCGTGCTGCAGTTTCGCGTGGCATGGGAAGACGATGACCAACAGATACAGGTCAATCGCGGCTGGCGCATTCAGTTCAATCAATCGATGGGCCCCTATAAGGGCGGCCTTCGGTTTGCCCCGACGGTAAGTACCAGTATCTTCAAGTTTCTCGGGTTTGAACAAACCCTGAAAAACAGCCTGACCGGCTTGCCGATGGGCGGGGCAAAAGGTGGTGCCGACTTTTCGCCCAAGGACAAATCGCCGCAGGAAATCGGCCGTTTCTGTCAGGCATTCATGCAGGAACTATATCGGCATATCGGGCCAGATACCGATGTGCCTGCCGGGGACATCGGCGTTGGCAGACGCGAAATCAGCATCCTTTTTGGTCACTACATCAAGCTGACGCAAAAGTGGACCGGTGCGCTGACCGGTAAAGGATGCCACTTTGGCGGCAGTGCCGGGCGCACAGAAGCAACCGGCTATGGCTGCATCTATTTCCTTGGTCACATGCTTGATCAGGAAAACAAGGAAATCAAAGACAAACGCATTGCGATCAGTGGCGCAGGAAATGTTGCGCTTCACGCCGCGCGCAAAGCCATAGAACTTGAAGCCAAGGTCATAAGTCTGAGTGACAGCTCCGGCACCATGCACTTTGCCGATGGCCTGACAAACGACCTTCTTGATCAGGTTGATGACTGGAAAAACAACCAACGCAAATCGCTGTCAGAATTTGACGGCGGCAAGAATTCCGAGTTCCTTGAAGACCAGAACGCCTGGGGGCTTGAGTGCGATATTGCCCTGCCCTGCGCGACCCAGAACGAGCTTGATGAACAAGACGCCAAGCAGCTTGTTGAAAACAAGGTGATGATGCTCTGTGACGGCGCAAACATGCCGCTGACGGCAAAGGCACAGGAAGTATTCATCAACGCCAATATCCCGCATGCCCCTGGCAAAGCATCCAATGCCGGCGGCGTTGCCGTAAGCGGCCTTGAACAGAGCCAGAATGCGCAGCGTCTGAGTTGGGATACGGAAAACGTCGACAAACGCCTTCGTGAAATCATGTCCAAAATTCACAAGGACTGCATCGAAAACAGTCCGGACGGAAAAATCATCAATTATCGCGATGGTGCCAATCTCGCGTCGTTCAAGCGCGTAGCAGAAACCATGAATGCATTCTGGCTTTCGTAATCAAACCCGGCCGTTGATGCGATTGTAGTTTGCGGCTCTCTCACGACTGAAACCAAGGAGTTTCCCCATGAAAGTTGCCGATATCGCAATCAATTTACTGAGTGACCTTGGCGTCAAACATGTATTTGGCATCCCAGGTGACGCCATCAATGACATTACATTTGCCCTTGAAAACAAGGATGAAATTGATTTCGTCCTTGTCCGGCATGAAGAAGGTGGTGCATTTGCCGCATCCGCACAGGCAAAACTGACTGGCAATCTTTCATGCTGTGTCGGCACGGCGGGTGGCGGTGCCATCCATCTTCTGAACGGCCTTTATGATGCCCGTCACGACCATGCCCCGGTTCTTGCCATCACAGGCCAGGTTGATTCGGAATTTATCGGCACCGAGTATCATCAGGAAGTTGACCTGAAAAAGCTGTTCGAAGACGTGACCGTCTATTCCGAGACGATCATGGATCCGGCACAGGCCCCGCGTATCCTCAAAGAAGCCTGCAAGGCCGCGATTGAAAATCGTGCGCCCGCCCATGTCTGTATCCCGAACAATATCGCCAGTGCCGATTGCGCCGGTGATCCGATCAATATTGCAACCTTGCTGGCAACCCGTGAAGTTTCGCCGTCCAGCGACAACCTTGATCACGCTGCCAAACTGATTGATCAGGCATCGAAGCCCGTCATTCTTGCTGGTATCGGTGGTGCCGAGGCAGCCCAGGAGATCTTTGATCTGGCGCACCGGATTGATGCACCGATCGTCAGAACCCTGCGCGCCAAAGACTGGCTTGATGACGACGATCCCATTTGCATTGGTGGGTTGGGCCTTCTGGGAGGCAAACCGGGTCAGGACTCTGTCGAAGATTGCGATTTGCTGTGCATCATTGGCGCCGATTTCCCCTATCAGGAATTTTTCCCCAAAGATGCCAAAACCATCCAGATCGATAGCAATCGCAGCCAGATCGGCAAACGGCTTGATATTGATGCCCCGTTGATCGGCAGTGCCAAGCTATCGGTGCAAGGTCTTCTGGATCGCGTCACGCCCAAAGACACAGAAACGCAGCGCAAACACTGGATCGATAAGGTCAAGGATCAGCAAGACGATTGGTCAAAGATCGAGAAGTCCGACAAAAGCCCGCTTCACCCCGCAACCGTCATGTCGGCAATCGGTGACCAAACCGCCGATGACGCCATTTTCCTAGTTGATACCGGAACGACCACAGCCTGGGCCGCGCGGCATTTGCGGGTAAAACGTAACCAGCGTTTTACCCTGTCATCCGGGCTCGGCACGATGGCCTTTGCCCTTTCCGGGGCCAATGGTGCGCAGCTTGCCTATCCTGATCGTCAGGTCGTCGCCATTGCGGGTGACGGCGCATTCAACATGCTGATGGGTGAACTTTTGACCGCTGCCGAATACGGTCTGCCGATCACGGCGGTTGTTTTTGACAACAGCAAGCTTGGCTTCATCGCACTGGAACAAGAAGCCAAGGGCCTGCCTGAACATGCAATCGCCTTTAAAAACCCGGATATGGCGGCCATCGCCCAGGCCTGTGGCTGTCTTGGCCTGCGTGCGGAAAACACCAAGGAACTTTCAAGCGCGCTGTCACAAGCGTTTGCAAGCAAGAAGCCAACCGTCATTCAGGTCCCGGTTGACCCTGACGTCCTGATCATGCCACCGAACCCGACCTTCTCGCAGGCACAGAAATTTGCCGTTGCCAAGGGGCGGGAAATGCTGGGCAAGCTGAGGTCATAGGCCGAAACTCCCCGACGAAACCTGCTTTGTTGTACTGGTTCAGCTCAGAAAAAAAGCGTGGCAGCAAAGCTGACCACGCTTTTTTTTCGAATATGTTTGGTGACTGTTATCCTAGGCGTTTGACGTGATCGACAACGAAACCATCTTCTGACGGATAGCTATTTTCGATCATGGCAAGGGCCTTGGTTTCGTCGCTGGCCGCAACTTCATGAGTTTGAACATCAGCCCAGCGGTCATCAAAGAGGTCGTGGGATCGGTTCTCTTTGACACATTCGCGCACAGCCTGATTGTGCAGTTCAACTTCATATACGGTTTGGCGATGGCCTGTGAATGCAGACATATCCGCCGCTCTCCTTATATTTTGTTCGCTGGCGCCGCCCAGACGCCAACCTGTCCTGAACCGGGAATCTCAATCACAAGATACCCAACCGTGAGTCTACGTTTCGCACCTTAACGAGCCGTAAATTATCCGGTTAATTGATACTTCCAGATTAATTGCTCCGGTTTCAAGTGCGAATTTGGCATAGGCGCATGACGAATGCCCTGATTCAGGACAAATCGCCGCAAGTGCACTGCACCATAAAAGCCAGGCTGAAACCGACGAATTTCGACCACAAAAGAATCTCGGTCGGATCGAAAATGCCGCCTGCCTTCAAACAGCGAAGATGCTGCAGCGCACAGCACGCGTAATAAAATTACAATGCAGCTTTGGCAAACTCCGCATAATTCCACACCAAAGCAGCCCCTCAACCGAAACGATCTTTTTTGCACATTCGCGGAATTAGAAATTGATCCAACGCCGAATGCATCAAACATAAAGGGATAAGCAGGAAACAGCCTGCACCAGAAAAATGATGCTGCCAGGAGGCTGCAAGAGGATGAACGTCTTTTCCGATATCGCCTTTGATGACCACGAACAGGTCGTCTTTGCCAGTGACAAAACCACCGGCCTGAAAACAATCATCGCGGTTCACAATACCAACCTTGGCCCGTCACTTGGCGGCTGTCGCATGTGGCCCTATGCCAGCGAACAGGACGCCATTCATGATGTTTTGCGTCTGTCGCGCGGCATGACTTACAAATCCGCCCTCGCCAACCTTCCGCTTGGCGGCGGCAAGTCAGTCATCATCGGTGATCCCCGAAGCCAGAAGACGCCAGAATTCTTCCGCGCAATGGGTCGCGCTGTCGAGCAACTTGGCGGGCGCTATATCGTTGCCGAGGATGTCGGCACCAGCCCCGAAGACATGGAACATATCGCAAGCCAGACCAAACATGTCGGTGGTATCAATGATGGCAAGGACCCGGAACGCACCGGTGATCCATCCCCCTTTACCGCCTATGGCGTTTTCATCGGGCTTAAGGAAGCAGTGAGCTTCAAGCATGGCAGCGACGACCTTGCGGGCATGCGGGTCGCGGTGCAGGGTCTGGGGCATGTCGGCTATCACTTGTGCCGGATGCTGCATGCGGCCGGGGCCAAGCTGATTGTTGCGGACCTGAATGCCGCCAGCATGAAGGCCGCCGCCATGGAATTTGGCGCAACCGCAGTTCCGGTTGATAAAATCCTGTCGGTTGATGCCGATATCCTTGCCCCTTGTGCCCTTGGCGGGGTGATCAATGACCGTACTATCGAGGAACTCAAGGTTGGCGTGATTGCGGGTGCGGCCAATAACCAGCTTGAAGATGATCGCCATGGCGAGATGTTGCGCGAAGCCGGAATTTTGTATGCCCCGGATTACGTGATCAATGCCGGCGGTGTTATCGAAGTTTATTATTGCCGCGAAGGCAAAACGGTTGCCGAAACCAACATGCATATCCAAGGCATTGGCGAAACCGTGCGCGAGATTTTTGAACGCGCCAAGCAACAGAACCTGTCGACCGGCTTTGTCGCCGATCGCCTCGCCGAGGAACGCTTTGGCCTGAAAAAGTAACCGTGCTAATCAAGCAGCATCAGCCACAAACAACAAAGGCGAGGCCCCAGTGGCCTCGCCTTTTTCGTTTTCCTGAATGTCTTGAAGTAGCTTACTCGGCGGCAATCGGTTCAATATTTGCCGTCACGGCCGCTGCATCATCGCAATCGCAATTGCCGCAGGTCTTGGCCTGAAGCAGTTCTGCGCGCATGTGGCAGGCGCATTTGCCACATTGCGGCGCGCAACCATGGAAACGGAAAACTTCCGCCGGACGTGTCGCCCCGCCCTGCTCGGCGGCACGGCGGACGTCTTTTTCCTTGAGCGCATTACAAATGCAGACATACATGGTGCGATTGCAATCAGTTATTAATTACGTATCGCCACCTCTAAGATAAATGCGAATGGTTTTCAAACACTTTTGCAACAAACCCGGACAAAAAAATTCCCCGCAAGGCCGAACGCCCGCGGGGAATTTTCGAAAAACTGTTTTATAACAAGGCGATAAAATTGATCAGGCCTTTGCGATGTGGCTAACGACCTTGGTCACACCTTTGATCCGGCGCACGATCGACAGGACCTTTTCAAGCTCTGCATCGCTTTGTGCTTCGCCCATGATGTAGACGACATTCTGCACCGACTGCCAACGATAGTTGACGGAACTCACACCTTTTTCGGCCAATAACAATGCCTTGATCTGGCTTTCGATCCAAACGTCGGACACGGACTGGGTCGCCGAATCGGTCGGAACGGCGTTCTTGCCGTATTCATCTTCGGCCCGGTGATAGGCATCAATGGTTTCCTGATCGGCAATTACCAGATGGTCATAAACCGTTTTGATACGGTTATCCTGTTTGACCAGCGACACGACGTCATAATACTTGCCCTTGGAGTCCACCATGCCGGTGACCATGACATTCTGTTCCCAGATGTCGATATTCACATCCATCAGATAGGTGTGATCCACCTTTGAGAACTCGCCAAGGATGCCGGATTTGATCTGGGTATCAAGCCACTGGTCATTGCCGGTGCGGTCTTCCAACGGCATTTGCAGCGGTCCGCAGGCCGCCAGCGGCACAGCCAGCAACGCACATACCGATACCGTTTTCAGAACACGGCCGATGCCGCGGTTTACCTTGATCATTCCTGTTCTCCTTGTTCATGCCTGCCTGACATGGGTCAATCTTCTTGCGTCAGTTCAAACGCCGCAGGACGTCTACTGTTCCGACCAATAGCTATTGCAGCCAATTTTGACGAAAAAAAGCCCGATTGCGTTCAGGCGAGCACATCCTACATCAGAGATCACGAATAAAAGAAAGAAAAATGGACCGGGAATTTCGTCCCGGTCCATCTGATAGGTCCATTTGGCAGATCAATCTTCTTCCATCGACATCAGCGATGCGTTGCCGCCCGCAGCCGTGGTGTTGATCGTGATCGTCTTCTCAGTGGCAAAGCGATGCAGGAACGCCTCATCGGGCAGTGCGCCGTCATCCTCGGCGCCACTATCGGAAATCAGCGACAGGATCGCACCATCGCGCTTGGCCAGAAGCTGCTTGAACGACGTTACGCGATCAAGCGATGCCACGCACGATACCCCGGCGATATCACCATCATACATCGCACCCAGACCGGTATTCGTGCCAACCGCCTTGACCAGCTTGGCCGGAAGGCCTGCCTGCTGTGCCAATGTCGGAATATCGGCAAGCCATTTCTGATCACCCGCAAGGATCACCGCATTGCCCGCGGCAAGCGCGGCACCGAGATGCCGGATGATTTTTGCTGGCTCCGCATCCTTGTCCGCCTGGATCAGGTAGACACCACGGCCCTGACAATACAGGTCGTTGGTTTCACCGGTCGGCCCGGGCATCCGGGTCGGCGCGACAAAGCCGTTTTCCGAAAGGGCAGCAAAGTTCGCCACATGATCGGCCCCCGCCATCAGGGCATCACTGCCCGATGCATCCATCTTGGCCGACAGCTTTTCAAGGATGGTCACGCGCGCATTGCCATCGGTTGCCTGCCATTCTTCCTGGGCTGACAGCATCGCGGCATATTCGCTGGTCGCAATGACATCCTTGACGATGATGGGTGCACGATCGTCTGACACGTCATCATTGGAAATGGTATTTGCCTTCGCAATCGGCTTGGCAAAGCGTTCGACATAGTGCGGACCACCGGCCTTTGGACCGGTCCCCGATTTACCCTGCCCGCCGAACGGCTGGACACCGACCACCGCACCGATCTGGTTACGGTTCACATAGCAGTTGCCAACCCGCAGTTTCTGGGAAATTTCGCGCACGGTGGTATCGATACGGGAATGGATACCAAGGGTCAGGCCATAGCCCGACGCATTGATCTGATCAAGGATCTTGGGCAGATCGCGCGCCTTATAGCGCACCACATGCACAACCGGGCCGAACACTTCGCGTTCAAGCACATTGATCGACGGGATTTCGAAGCAATGCGGTGCAAAGAAGTTACCCCCTTCGCATTCCGGAAGCATGTCACAGGCATGCAGAAGCTTGGCTTCCTTTTTCATGCGTTCTGCATGGGCTTCAAGCACCTTGCGCGATTTTTCGTCAATCACCGGACCGACATCGATATCAAGGAACTTCGGATCACCAACGCGCAGTTCCTTCATCGCACCGACCAGCATTTCACACAGCTTGTCGGCAATGTCTTCCTGAACAAACAGCACGCGCAGGGCTGAGCAACGCTGACCGGCTGACTGGAAGCCGGAAATGATTGCGTCCTGCACGACCTGTTCGGGCAGTGCGGTCGAGTCCACAATCATCGCGTTCTGACCACCGGTCTCGGCAATCAGCGGCAACGGAACACCCGGGCGTTTTGCCAGCGCCTGGTTGATCACCTGTGCGGTTTCGGTTGACCCGGTAAAGGCGACACCGGCAATGCGCGGATCATTGATCAGCTGATTACCAATCACACGCCCCGGCCCCGGAACCAGTTGGAATGCCGAGCCCGGAACGCCGGATTCAAGGATCAGTTCTGCTGCACGGGCTGCAATCAGTGAAGTCTGCTCTGCCGGTTTGGCAATCACAGCATTTCCTGCTGCAAGGGCCGCGGTCACCTGACCGAGGAAGATCGCAAGCGGGAAGTTCCACGGGCTGATGCAAACAATCACGCCGCGGCCTTCAAGCGGGCTGCCTTCGCGGAAGGTTTCCTCGGCCCGGTTGGCATAATAACGACAGAAATCGACGGCCTCACGCACCTCGGCAACGCCATCGGAATAAAGCTTCCCGGCTTCGCGCTGACAGAGCGCGATGAACTCGTCCATGTTTTCTTCAAGCAGATCACCCAGACGACGCAGTGCCGTCGCGCGTTCACTTGCCGGTGTTTTGTTCCAGGTCTCATAGCCCTTGAGGGCAGCCACGACGGCGGCGTCAATATCGGCCTCGGTCGCCTGAACAAGGTCACCGACCTTTTCGTCAAACTTGGCCGGGTTGATGACATCAATCGGGGTGCCCGAAACAAGTTTGCCATCAATCAGCGGGGCGGCGTTCCAGGTCTTGTTCTTGATCTCGGCAAGCTTGGCACTGAGCGGCAACAGCTTTTGCGTATCTGTCAGATCAAGCCCGCGCGAGTTGACGCGACTTGCACCATAAAGGTCAATCGGTGCCGGGATCTTCGGATGGCCTTTGCGCGGAAGGGCCGCCATCTTTTCGATCGGATCGGCGATCATTTCCTCGATCGGCAGTTGTTCATCCTGAATACGGTTCACAAAGCTGGTGTTTGCACCGTTTTCCAACAGACGGCGCACCAGATAGGCCAGAAGGTCTTCATGGGTGCCAACCGGCGCATAGACACGGCACGGAACGTTTTCGCCGTTCTTGTCGACGATCTGCTCATAAAGTGCTTCGCCCATGCCATGCAGACGCTGGAATTCAAAGGTGCGGTCATTGCCGGCCATTTCCAGAACCGATGCCACGGTGTGGGCATTGTGGCTGGCAAACTGGCAATAGAATGCATCGCGACGCGACAGCATATATTTCGCACACGCCAGATAGGACACATCGGTCGATGCCTTGCGGGTAAAGACCGGATAACCATCAAAACCGTTTTCCTGACTGAATTTGACTTCGGTATCCCAATAGGCACCTTTTACAAGGCGGACCATCATCTTGCGCCCGACCTTGGCCGACAGATCGGCCAGCCATTCCAGAACGTGATAGGCACGTTTCTGATAGGCCTGAACCGCCAAACCATAGCCTTCCCAACCATCAAGATCCGGATCGGCAAAGACAGTGCCGATGACATCAAGCGACAGGTCGAGACGGTTGGCTTCCTCGGCATCGACGGTAAAGCCGATATCGTATTTCTTTGCCAGAAGTGCCAGTTCCTTAAGCCGCGGGCTCAACTCGTTCATCACGCGATCATAGTTGGCAAAGTCATAGCGCGGATGGATCGCCGAAAGCTTGACCGAGATGCCCGGACTGTCAATCGGACCACGGCCATTGGCAACGCGTCCGATATCATGAATGGCGGTTTCATATGCCTTATAATAGCGATCGGCATCCTTCATCGTGCGGGCGGCTTCGCCCAGCATGTCATAGGAATAGCGATAGCCTTTTTCTTCATTCGCCTTGGCGCGCTCGGCAGCCTCGTCAATCGTGCGGCCCATTACGAACTGGCGGCCCATGATCCGCATGGCGTGATTGAATGCCTTGCGAATGACCGGCTCCCCCGAACGGCCGATCATGCGTTTGATCAGGCGGCCGGGATCGGCCTTTTCCGCCTTGCCGAACTTGATCACCCGCCCGGTCAGCATCAGCCCCCAGGTCGATGCATTGACAAAGAAACTGTCGGAATGGCCGAGGTGGCTTTGCCAGTCGGCATCAAACAGTTTGTCCTGAATAAGCTTGTCGGCAGTCACAGCATCGGGCACACGCAGCAACGCCTCGGCCAGGCACATCAGGATGACACCTTCCTTGCTCGAAAGCTCGTATTCATGCAGCAAGGCATCAATGCCGCTTTTGCCGTTGTCGGCACTGCGCACGCGGGCAACCAGTTGATAGGCCCGGTTCTGAACGCGCGCGGTCTGTTCCGGGGAAAGGCGCGCTGTTTCGATCAGGCGTTCAACAACGGCCTCTTCATCGGCACGATAAGTGTCACGGATCGTCTGGCGGATTTCATTCGGTTGCGGCAGTTCGGTACGGAACATGTTTAAAAGCCTCTCCCTGATGTTGGACTTTGCCGATCCCGAAGAACGCACATTATTTCAGGCGCTTCGGGGCCTTTTGCACCTCTATGGCGACAGACAATATTATTTCATCCGAAAAATGTGCTGCCATTTTTGGCTAAAATACGATATATCATCCACGATTTTTACATTCGCATAGTCACAAATACTGGCTGGACACTTAAAATGCAGAAGAACCACAAGAGCCTGGACAAGATCGACAAACAGATCCTCCGCGAACTTCAGAACGATGGCCGCATGTCCAATGTGGAGCTATCACGCCGGGTCAATCTGAGCCCGACACCCTGTCTGGAACGCGTGCGCCGCCTTGAGCAAAACGGCTTTATCACCGGCTATATGGCGACGTTGGATCCGCGCAAGCTTAACCAGTCACTTGTGGTCTTCGTTGAAATCACTCTTGATCGTACCACACCTGACGTCTTTGACGTATTCGCCGCGGCGATCAAAAAGCTCCCTGAAATCGAAGAATGCCACATGGTTGCGGGTGGTTTTGACTATCTTGCAAAACTGCGCGTCGAGGACATGTATGCCTATCGCGAGTTCCTTGAACGGCTGTCTTCTGTTCAGGGTGTCGGTCAGACTCATACATATGTCGTGATGGAAGAAGTAAAAGTCCGTCCCGGCATCGTCATTCCCTGATTTTCTTTTTTTGTTGATTCGCAACAACTTAATAGATCAAAATCGCATCCATAAAAGCAGACATCAGATCTGCTGGAAAAGTTGTTGGTTAAAACAAAACGGAAAACGGGTGCAGGAACATGTCTGAAGTCAGCTTCTACTTCGATTTCTCGTCACCTTACGGCTACCTTGCCGCCGAGCGGATGGAAGACTTCGAAAAACGCCATGGCGTCACGGTCGTCTGGCGCCCGTTCATGATTGGCGCTGCCTTCAAACAGACGGGACAAAGCCCGCTTCTGGATCAGCCGATCCGCGGTCCGTATTTCCGTCACGACATGGAACGGTGCGCACGCCTGCAAAACATTCCGTTCCAAATCCCCAATAACTTCCCCTACGCGGCACTGGTTCCGACCCGGGCCTATTACTGGCTGGAATCGCGATCTCCGATGCTGGCGCGCAAGTTCGCCAAGGATATCTATCGCGGCTATTTTGCCGACGGGCTTGATATGTCCAACCCGGAAAATGTTTTTGCAGCCGCAACCCGCCATTCCATCAATGTGTCCGAAATGCGTGCCGCCGTCGAATCCCAGAAATGGAAAGACCATGTCCGCGCCATCACCGAGGACGCGATCAAGATGGGTGCATTTGGATCGCCCTTCTTCTTCTACGAGGACGAACCTTTCTTCGGGAATGACCGGATTGATCAACTCGCCCAGTGGATTTCACTGCGCAAGCTTACACTTGGCAGCACAACAGACAACCCCGGTCAGTAGCACCGTCAAACGTCGCCGTTGAATGCAGAACAAGCTCTTCTGGAAGATGCAGATCAGCCTTTCTACTTCACGACTTTTTCTTGCACTTTCGTGGCCGACAACCAGGTTTGCGCATTGCGTGCAAGAGCTTGGCGGATATCATCGCGTGCAAGCACTTCGTCAATCATGGCAACCGCTTTCTTGCCCCAAGCATTCTTGGTGCAAACCACGTGGTAGTTGATTTTTTCTGATGCTTCGCGGAATGGGTGGGTGACGATCATCGGGGCGCTATCACCACCAAGACCGTTCTTCTGATTGACCAGAAACCACGTCAACGCCCAGGGTGGCGCCAGCGAAAAGTCCACACGTTTCATTTCAATCATCGACAACATCGGCGCCAGGAAATTGGGCGTGGGATGTCGAATGACGCTGTCTGAGTTTGAATAGCGCTGAATGATCCTGTCTGTTTCTTCGCCATACGAAATGCCTGCCCCGATTCCGACGACAAAGCCCGCGTCAAGCAGCTGGGCCAGCGAGACCTTGTCATCAATCGCTTCACGGAGCTTTCGGTTATCTGGCGAATACACCAGGTGACTGCTTTCAAGCACCGCACTTGGATGCTTGGAAAAATAGACAAGCTCTTCGCGCTCAGCGGTCCGGATCAGTCCCGGCACGCAGTAGTTTCCCGTTTTCATCAAGGCAAACAACCGCGCCATATTGGCATGTCCCTTCACCATGTCGGGATCAAGCGACGCACCGAACAATATGTCAAGGATCCCGCCATGAAGCCCCTTGCCGGCCAACGGCCCACTGCCAATACCAATCGGTGGCACATCGGCCTTAAGCCAATGAATTTCCTGAAGCGTGTCTTGCGCATGCGCTGGCCTTTGTCCGAAAACCACAGCAGCACATGAACAAAAAACCAAACAGACCAAAGTCCGGTATGACATTATTTTTTCGCCCGCATTCCCAAGACAAGATCGATCAAAATAAGGATCGGCCAAGATTTTATGGCGACCACTGGTCGTCTGCAAACAACCCCATATGCGCTAAACGCTATGGGTGATTTGATAGCATATAGTTAATTTCGGTACTGAAATACCGATTTAATATTGACGTTTACGTAAACTTCACCGATAACAACAGCCATAAACACCCTGCACGCGGGCCGATTTGCCCATAACAAAAAAACGGTGAAAACGGACGATGACGGTACTGAAATCTGCGGTGAACGCCCGTTCCGAAGAATTCCGCAACAATGCCGAACATATGGAAAAGCTGGTTGCGGATTTGCGCGATCAAATCGCTGCGGTCAAACTGGGCGGCGGTGAACGCGCCCGTGATCGTCATACCGGGCGGGGCAAACTTCTGCCGCGTGAACGTATTCGCCAGCTTCTTGATGTCGGCTCCCCGTTTCTGGAACTCTCGCAGCTTGCCGCACATGGCATGTATGGCGATGAAGACGTTCCGGCGGCCGGTATCATTACCGGTATTGGCCGGGTATCAGGTGTGGAATGCGTGATTGTCGCCAATGATGCGACGGTCAAGGGTGGTTCTTATTACCCGATGACGGTCAAAAAGCACCTGCGCGCACAGGAAATCGCACTGGAAAACAACCTTCCCTGCATCTATCTGGTCGATAGTGGCGGGGCCAACCTGCCCCGGCAGGACGATGTTTTCCCTGACCGCGATCATTTCGGCCGCATCTTCTTTAACCAGGCAACCATGTCATCCAAGGGCATCCCGCAGATCGCGGTTGTCATGGGGTCCTGCACGGCGGGTGGCGCCTATGTCCCGGCGATGTCAGATGAAAGCATCATTGTCCGCAAACAGGGCACGATCTTCCTCGGTGGTCCGCCGCTGGTGAAGGCCGCAACCGGTGAAGTTGTCTCGGCCGAGGATTTGGGTGGCGCTGATGTTCACTGTAAAACATCAGGTGTCACCGACCATTACGCACAGGATGACAGCCACGCGCTGTCGATTGCGCGTGATGTGGTCAAAAACCTGAACTGGACGAAAAATCCCGGCCTGACGCTGACCGAACCGCGCGCCCCGGCCTATGACCCGCGCGAGATTTACGGCGTTGTCCCAACCGACACCAAAAAGCCCTATGACGTGCGTGAAATCATCGCCCGCATCGTTGATGGCTCCGACTTTGATGAGTTCAAGGCACAGTATGGCACGACCCTTGTCACCGGCTTTGCCCGCATCTTTGGCTATCCGGTCGGCATCATTGCCAATAACGGGATCCTGTTTTCCGAAAGCGCGCTTAAGGGCGCGCATTTCATCGAACTGTGTGCACAACGCGGCATTCCGCTGGTGTTCCTGCAAAACATCACCGGCTTCATGATTGGCCGCAAATATGAAAGCGGCGGCATTGCCAAGGATGGCGCGAAGCTTGTCACCGCAGTTGCCACCGCCAATGTCCCGAAATTCACCGTTCTGATCGGTGGGTCCTTTGGTGCAGGCAACTATGGCATGTGTGGTCGCGCATACAGCCCGCGCTTCCTGTGGATGTGGCCGAATGCCCGCATTTCTGTCATGGGCGGCGAACAGGCAGCGAACGTTTTGACGCAAATTCGCGCTGATGCTGCCGAAAAGCGTGGCGAAAACTGGCCGGAAGCCGAGCAGGAGGCATTCAAGGCCCCGATCCGCGATCAGTACGAGGAACAAGGCCACCCCTACTACGCGTCCGCCCGCCTTTGGGATGATGGCGTGATTGATCCGGCTGATACCCGCATGGTGCTTGGCCTTGGCCTGTCTGCCGCACTTAACAAACCGGTCGAAGAAACCCGGTTTGGCGTGTTCAGAATGTGAGGCCGTCATGAGCAATGTAAACACCGATAACATTTCTGATGCCGCCCTGTGTGAAATCGCCGCCAATGGTGTTGCGACCATCACCTTGAACCGGCCCGAAATTCACAATGCCTTTGATGATGCCCTGATCAACGATCTGACCGCAAAGATCGAATCCATAGATTCCGATCCGGCGGTCCGGGTGATCATCCTGACCGGGGCTGGCAAAAGCTTCTCGGCAGGTGCGGATCTTAACTGGATGAAGCGCATGGCGGGCTATAGCCATGCGGAAAACCTTGCTGATTCCCGTGCACTCGCCAAACTGATGAAGGTTTTGAATTTTGCATCAAAACCGACCATTGCACTGGTCAACGGGGCTGCCTTTGGCGGCGGGGTTGGTCTGGCTGCGTGTTGTGACATCGTGATCGCGTCTGATCGTGCCAGTTTCTGCCTGTCGGAAGTCAAGCTCGGCCTGATCCCGGCGGTGATTTCACCCTATGTGGTGGAGGCCATCGGGGTCAATCAGGCGCGGCGTTATTTCCTGACCGCCGAGCGATTTGACGCCCAAACCGCCCAGCAGATCGGGCTGGTGCATGAAATCACCTCAACAGATGAACTGGCTGCCCGTGGACAGGAAATGGCGAAGCTTCTGCTGGCCAACGGTCCGGATGCAATGCATGCGGCCAAGAACCTGATTTACGCGGTCGCCAACAAGCCGATTTCAGATGCCGTGATTGATGACACCGCCCAACGCATTGCCGATCAACGCTCAAGTGCTGAGGGCCGCGAAGGTGTCGGTGCCTTTCTGGAAAAACGTCCCGCGAACTGGAGCAAGAAATAACATGCCGCGCAAACTTCTGATCGCCAACCGCGGTGAGATCGCCTGCCGCGTGATCAAGACCGCCCGTCGCATGGGAATTGCCACGGTCGCCGTTTATTCCGATGCCGACGCCAATGCCCTGCATGTCAAACACGCCGACGAGGCCTATCACATTGGCGCGCCCGCCCCCAAGGACAGCTATCTGCGCACCGACCGCCTGCTTGAAGTCATCGCGCAATCGTGTGCAGATGCGGTTCATCCGGGCTATGGATTCCTTTCGGAAAACGCCGGGTTTGCCGATGCGCTGGAAAAGGCTGGCTGTGTCTTTGTCGGACCACCGGCAAGTGCCATCCGTGCCATGGGATCGAAATCCGAAGCCAAGAAAATCATGGGCAAGGCCGGTGTGCCGCTGGTGCCGGGTTATCACGGCGAGGATCAGGACCCTGCCCTTCTGGCGGCTGAGGCCGACAAGATCGGCTATCCGGTATTGATCAAGGCATCCGCCGGAGGCGGTGGCAAAGGCATGCGTGCGGTTGAAAAGGCATCCGACTTCAAGGACGCCCTGATCAGCTGCAAACGCGAAGCCGCCAGCAGCTTTGGCGATGATCATTGCCTGATTGAAAAACTGATCGTCAAACCGCGCCACGTTGAAATTCAGGTATTTGCCGACAGCCACGGCAACGCGGTTTACCTGTTTGAACGCGATTGCTCCTTGCAGCGCCGCCACCAGAAGGTGATTGAAGAGGCCCCGGCACCAGGCATGACCGAGGACCTCCGTGCTCAGATGGGCAAGGCCGCCGTCGATGCCGCCAAGGCGATTGGCTATCAGGGGGCAGGCACGGTTGAATTCCTTCTGGATGCGTCGGGTGCGTTCTATTTCATGGAAATGAATACTCGCCTTCAGGTCGAACATCCGGTGACCGAAAAAATCACCGGCGAAGACCTTGTGGAATGGCAATTGCGGGTGGCAGATGGCGAGAAACTGCCAAAGGCGCAGGAAGACCTTTCGATCAACGGTCATGCCTTTGAAGTCCGCATCTATGCCGAAGACCCGCAGAATGACTTCCTGCCCGCAACCGGCAAGCTTGTGCATATGCGCATGCCGCGCGAAACCGATCATGTGCGGGTTGATACCGGCGTTTATGAGGGCGGCGAAGTTTCCATCCATTATGACCCGATGATCGCCAAACTGATCACCTGGGATGTGGACCGCACATCGGCCCTGCGTCGCATGGCGACCGCATTAAATGATGTGCAGATTGTTGGGGTGACCACCAATACCGGCTTCCTTGGCAATATCGCCCGCCATCCGGCCTTTGAGCGGGGCGAAGTCGAAACCGGCTTCATCCCGAACTATCAGGATGATCTGATCCCCGCCCCTACCACGCCCGATAACGAGGCATTGGCATTCGCCGCCCTTGATATCCTGCTGACCCGCGATGCCGAGGCCGCCCGTTATGCAGCGCAAAGCAACGATCCCTATTCGCCCTGGCACAGCACCGCTGGTTTCCGGCTGAATGACGATAACCACCATGACCTGATCCTGCGTCATGACGGATCGGATTTGCTGGTCAAGGTGCATTACCGTGATCAGGGATATGTCATCGATATGCCTGATGGTAGCGCTATCATCGCCGGTGCCGAGCATGATGAAAATGGTGCCATCGTTGCGCGCCTGAATAACGTCCGCAAACGCGCGTCGGTGCTTCGTGACGGCAATCGTCTGATGATTTTCCGTGATGGGCGTTCGGACCGTCTGGACATCTTTGATCCGCTGGCCGCAGCCGGTGGCAGCGAGGGCACGGGTGGTGGCCTGACCGCGCCGATGCCGGGCAAGATCATCGCCGTCATGGCAGAGGCCGGTCAATCGGTCACGGCGGGTGACAAGCTTGTCGTGATGGAAGCCATGAAAATGGAACACACCATTTCCGCCCCCGTCACCGGCACGATCAAGGAAGTGTTCTTTGACGTGGGGGATCAGGTCGATGATGGCGCAGAACTGATCGCGATCGAGGAGGCCGAATAATGGCCCTGATTTCCGATCTGCCAAGCCGCGTCAAAATCGTTGAAGTCGGTCCGCGTGACGGGCTTCAGAACGAAAAGGCAATGGTCCCGACCGCAACCAAGGTCGAGCTGATCCATCGCCTGAATGATGCCGGATTATCGGTGATTGAGGCCACCGCCTTTGTCAGCCCGAAATGGGTGCCACAAATGGCCGATGCGCCCGATGTCATGGCCCAGATAACCCGTAAGCCCGGTGTGACATACCCGGTGCTGGCCCCGAACATGAAGGGCCTTGAGGCCGCGATTGCGGCGGGTGCGACCGAGGTTGCGGTATTTGGCGCGGCATCGGAAAGCTTCTCGCAAAAGAACATCAATTGCTCGATTGCTGAAAGCCTTGATCGATTTCGCCCGGTGGCCGACGCGGCGCGTAACTCGGGCCTTGCAGTGCGCGGATATGTTTCCTGCGTTCTGGGATGCCCGTATGAAGGCGACATTGCGCCTGAAAAGGTGGCCGAGGTCACAAAGGCGCTTTATGACATGGGCTGTTACGAAATCAGTCTGGGTGACACCATCGGCACAGGAACACCGACCAAGGCACAGGCGATGATCACCGCTGTTACCAGGCATGTGCCGACCGAAAAACTCGCCGCACACTTCCATGACACTTATGGTCAGGCACTGGCGAATTTGCTTGCCGTGCTGCAAATGGGTGTAGCCGTAATTGACAGTTCCGTCGCCGGTCTTGGCGGCTGCCCCTATGCCAAGGGGGCCAGTGGCAATGTCGCGACCGAGGATGTTGTCTATATGCTGAACGGGCTTGGCATCAAAACCGGTATCGATCTTGAAAAGCTTGCCGAGACAGGAAGCTGGATTTGTGATCAGATAGCAAAATCAAGTGCATCGAAGGTCAATCTGGCCTTGGCAGCAAAAAGATCAACGACCGGGGACTAATGGATGGGCCCGTCAAAATACAGCTTCAGACGGGCCACCCCAAATGATCTGCCGATGATTGGCCGCTGGCTGCATGTGCCCGAAGTCATCCGCTGGTGGGGCGATCCGGCCGAACAGCTGGAACTGATTTCCGAAGATGTCGAACTGGCCGAAATGGCGACCCTGATTGTGTCGTACCGCAATCGGCCCTTTGCCTTTGTCCAGCATTACGACGCCCATCAATGGCCACAGGCGCATTTTGATCCCCTGCCCGAACATACCCGCTGTCTGGACGCCTTTATTGGCGTGCCCGACATGATGGGCTGCGGACATGGCCAGATGTTCTTAAAGATGCTGACACGCCAGCTGTTTGAACGTGGCGCGCCCATGATCGGGATCGACCCCGATCCGGAAAACGAACGTGCGATCCGGTGCTATGAGGCCATCGGGTTTGTTGCCGGGCGGGAATATGAAACCGCCAAGGGCCCGTGCCTTTTGATGACGCTTGATGCCCGCAATCAGAAACAAAGCTGATCTTTCTGATCGCAAATCACCCTGCGTTCCCGCCGCCAACCACGGGCTTATGTGGACCCGATTGCAACAATTGGTCGAACCGAGGTTTTTGGCACGCCAGCCTGTAGCTGACGATGCCGGTCAAGGCACCGAACAATACAATGCCTGCGACCTGCCCCCACAAAACCCCGACGGCCCCGAAATAGATGCTGCCCAACCAGACGAGCGGGATCACGCCAAGAAACTCCTTGGCAAGATCGGCAAACATCGCAAGATTAGGCCGCCCGGTGACGTTAAAGAAGGTATGGGACGAAAACTGCAGGCCCAGGAACATATAAAGCGGCGCAATCGCCGTACAAAACAGGCCAAGAAGGTTTGCCGTTTCCGGTGTGGTGCGAAACAGTTCAGCCAATTGATCAGACAAAACAAACAACAGTGCTGACACCACCAGACCATAGACAACAATCAGCCCCCAGACCGAATGCCAGATGGCGCGCACCCGATCCGTGCGTTTGGCGGAAAAATTCTGTCCAAAAATCGGCCCGATAGCCTGCGGCAATGCCATGTAACCGACAAAGGCAAATGGCGCGATGCGTTCGATGATCGCCATCGCCGCGACGGCGTCTGCCCCAAACTTTGCCATTGATGCCATGATAAAACCGCTGGCAATTGGCGGGCCGCTTTTGGCCAAACCGACCGGCACGGTGACCCTGGCAATTTCGCGAACATCTTGCGCGAATATAGCACGATCAAAACGGCCAAGCATGTTATGCACATTGCGCACGCCATAAAACGCAATCACCATGATCACGACGCGTGATATCACGGTGGCCCAGGCGGCGCCTTCCACACCCCAGCCAAAACCAAAGATAAATATCGGATCAAGCACGCCATTGGTAACCGCCCCTGCGATCTTGGCCCACATCGACCGATGTTTGGCCCCGATCACCCTTAAAAGCGCCCCGGATGCCATGCTCAGCACCAGAATGGGCAGGCACAGCATGACGATCTGCAGATAACTTGTACCAAGCGCATGAACGCGGCCTGATGCGCCGAGCCAGCCAAGCATACCTGGCGCGCCCCACCAAATCACCGCCGTCATCAGAACCGAAAGACCGACACCGAAAAGCAGAATATGCGTTGCCATCACACGCGCGCGGTCACGATCGCCTAGACCTTCGGCCCGTGCTACCAATGCCGTCATTGATGTCGATACCCCAAGCGATATCGCCAGCGTGAAAAATATCAGGGGCCAGGCAAAGCCAAGTGCGGCAACAATATCGACATCGCCCAGAAGGCTCAGGAAGAACAGATCAAGCGCATCGACAGCCACCATCGCAACAAGTGCAAGCATGCTTGTCGAAGCCATGCCGAGGATATGGCGCAGAACCGACCCACCGATAAAATACTGCTGCTGCAACGCCATTTTCTGTTTGATCCGTCACGGTTGGAAAAGCGAGGCATCAATCGTTTTTGAAAGAGCTTGCAGATGTATCCGCACTGACAAGGAACTTGTGCCGCTGCCGCCTTGAAAGATGTTCTGTTTCTGTCGCCGATACCGGTTGTTTCGCCGCAAGGTTCATATCCGTTCCGGCCTTCCATTTCGCGGCGATGACGCTTGGATTTTGCGGGCAGAACTCATTCAAGCGGGCTATCACATGATGCTGCACACGGCTGGCCTCGGGGAATTTCTGGTCTGTCCAGAACCGTTTGCGCGGCCTGAAATACCCGACCTCATCAAGGAACGAAACGCCGAAATAGTGGCAAGACTCAAGCGAATTGTAGAAATGTTCGTCAAAGACAAAACTGCCATCCCTGCGCATCGAATGCATCAGACACCAGTCCAACATCTCGTCAAGCTGCCTTGATGCGAAATCACGCTGGGCTGATGTCATATGTGACCAGCCATGACGAAATATCTTCGCGACATCATAATTGTTGTGGTTGTTGAAATTGCCGCGGCTCCGCCAGCCAACCGGATATTCTTCACCCCGCCGCTCAAGGGTCGTGCGGATCAGGCTTGGCCAATGGTGAACATCCCCTTTGCGATAGGAAACAATGTGGAACGTAAAACTCAGATCGTCATAGCGATGGGTTTTACCATCTGATGAATACCATGGTCCCCAGTAACCGGTTTCCGGGTTTTGAATGTCGTCAAGGAAATCGGTAAAGGCCTTGATATAGGCATCATCAAGCGCGATCCCGCGCACATGTTCGCTGGCAAAATTGCGCAGGCGCGGCTTAAAGCACAATTGCGCCAAACAGCACAGGACCGACCCCAGTTCATCGCGCTTGTTGCGCCCGGTCGCAGCAATATCAGACACCAGAAGATCTTCGAGATAGGCGCGCATCTTCGGGATGGTTGATACCGGCTCCAGAAAATGAAGCGGATGGCGCGGTGCGCGTTTTTCCGTTGCAAGTTCATGCAGACGCACAATGGTCGCATCAAACTTGTGATGAAACTCGGTATATTGCCAGCCCCACGATCCATCGATCGATGATTGGCGCGCAACGTAACTTTGATCAGTCTCGGAAAAACTGCTTTCAAGGCGCGTTACAAGATCATCGAGCCGCGGCCAATAGGCCGTGTAACGTGCAAGCCACTTGGCATAGATATAGAGCTGCTGGGACGCAAGCATGGTGCGGCTATATTCGCTGAACCGGCGCAGAATCCCCGCCATGGCACCAAGATGATCGTTATATCTTTGTACTTTGTCGTGATAGGCACGGTCATAGCGGGCGAAATCCCGCGTAATCACGCATCCGTCAACCGCATGTGCAAGTCCCGATACAGTAGTCATCTATGGTTCCGGCCACCTCGCTTGATCAAGAGAACGGCTGTATGTGATTAGAGCCACCTTCTTTGCCCAAAAGATGGCACACATCGAAAAGTATGGATGTCGGTCAGATATCCCCTTCCGGGCTGCTATCGTCACGCAAGGAACAGCCAACCAAAACCTTAAAGGTTGTCTCAAAGACCAACATAAACAGCTATTAATTGCATACAGGATATTGCGACCTGACGCTACCCTTTTGGCGAAAACTATACGTATCCATATTACAAAAGATTAATATTGCGCTGATGCTCAGTTTCGCGGAACGCGCAATTCAAGTAACTCTAAAATAATAACTTTCTAAAGTTTCCTGTCAGCATGCAGACAGAAAAGGGGCACCCGAACGAGTGCCCCTCAGTCAGAACATATTTGCCATGTTCGAATGTATAGGATCAGGCCGCGCGTACCGCACTCAGGAATGCTTCGACCTTTCGGCGCAGACTTTCAGATTCACGTGACAATTCTGACGCGGCACTAAGCACCTGTTCGGCAGCTGCCCCGGTGGACCCGGCCGCCTCGTTCACACTGACGATGTTCGATGTTACCTCGGTCGTACCGACGGAGGCTTCCTGAACGTTGCGGGTGATTTCAAGGGTGGCGGCACCCTGTTCTTCCACGGCACTTGCGATGGCAGCTGATATTTCGCTGATCTCGGTAATAGTGGACGAAATCGAGCCAATCGCCGTCACCGCCCCATCGGTTTCATTCTGAATACCAGTGATCTGGTTGGTGATGTCCTCGGTCGCGCGTGACGTCGCGGTCGCAAGGTTTTTGACCTCTGCTGCGACAACGGCAAAGCCCTTGCCGGCATCGCCCGCACGCGCCGCCTCGATGGTGGCATTCAGGGCCAGCAGGTTGGTTTGTTCGGCAATGTCGCTGATCAGACCGACCACATCACCGATCTTTTGCGCGGCCTCGGCAAGGCCACGGATCTGGATGTTGGTTTTCTCGGCATCTTCGACCGCGCGATTGGCAACCGTCGATGACTGGCTGACCTGCTGGGTGATTTCAGCAATCGAGGCGCTGAGTTGTTCGGTCGCACTGGCAACGGTCTGGACGTTGGTCGATGCCTGTTCAGCGGCGGCCGCAACGATGCCCGACTGACGACTTGTTTCCTCGGCCGTGCTGCTCATGCCGGTTGCGGTTGACTGCATCTCGGTCGCGGCAGAGGCCAGGGTTTTCAGAACGACGGAAATCTCCTGATCGAAGCCAGTGGTCAGTTCGCTGATTTTCTGGGCGCGCTGTTCCCGGCGTTTTGCCGCTTCGGCTTCCTGTCCGGCCAGTTCATCGGCGCGGATCATGTTTTCCTTGAAGACCAGCACCGCCTTGGACATATCGCCGATTTCATCGCGGCGGTCCTGGCCTGGAATATCAATCTGCTTGTTGCCACCGGCCAGTTCCTTCATGACCTCGGTGATCTGACGGATCGGACGCGAAATACCCGTACCGATGATCCATGCGGCAAAACCACCAAGGATCACCGCGACACCGCCGACAATGGCGGTAACGATCACCGCCTGTGACGCCGCCTTGGTCGCCCGCGGACCGATTTGATCCTGTTCCGCCTTGACCGACAGTTTCAGGTCTTCGAGGTTTTCGGCAACCACCGGACCAACTTCATCGAGCGTTTCGGCCACCAGTTGATCACGCGCCGGATCCCCCACGGGCAGTGATGCAACCTTGTCGAAGGTATCGCGATAGATGATCAGGTTTGCCCCGGCAGATTGCGCCGTTTTAATCATTTGCGGTTCATCAAGCAGGGCAACAAGTTCGTCATTCAACTTTATTGCTGTCGCCAGACGCTCATCGACATTGTCTGCCGCGGCACTGTCCCCTGTCAGCAGATAGTGTTTAACCGAAACGCGTGCTTCAAGCAGGTTGGCCTGCACCCTGCCTGCTTGGTTGGACTGCAATGCGATATGGCGATACCGCACGAAGTCATCCCCGACACTGCTGATCGAGAACTCCGACCAGAGAGAGGCAAGTACGAGCAAAACCAGTACAACGCCAAAGCCGCCATATACTTTTGTTGAAATTTTGAGACGATTAAACACCGACATAAACGAGGTTCTCCCAATTACTCTGTCACCTCATTCATCATATTATATTTTTACAATTATTACGTGATATACGCGTGATTACGTAACTATGCATTAGGTGATATCCGCCTATCCATTGTGAGGACACCTTGCGTATAAGCATAAAACCTAAGAATAATCTTATATATACGTTTGATTTGGAGAAAGATTATCGTGAAATCAATCATATAATCTCTCTTCTTAGAGGTTTTCCAGTGTATTGAGCCATGTGGAAAAAGAAAAAGGGCCCCCTGTTCGGGGACCCTTGATTAAATGGCTCAGACTTATTCGACAATGGTCGAAGGCCGGATGCTTTTCGCCGGTTACTGCAAAGCGGCGCGACGACGTTCGCGCAAAGATTGTGCTGTGACGCGGCCATCACCGGTCGGCTGATAATAGACCGACATTTCCTTAAGTGCCGCACGCACCTTGTTCAGGGCGACTTCGCCTTCAACCTTAAGGTCATAGGCGTCAAAGCCACAGCGGTGCATATAAAGGATCTGGTCACGCAGGACATCACCAACCGCGCGAAGCTCGCCGGTGAAGCCCATGCGTTCACGCAACACCCGGCCATAGGAATATCCGCGTCCATCGGTGTAGGCCGGGAAATTGACCGTGATGATCGACAGACGATCAAGATCATCTGCCAGATCTTCGGGCGCATCGCCCGGGTTCAACTGCACACCCAGACCACCATTGCGGCCCAGAAGGCTGTCACGTTCTTCCTTGAAACGGGCGAGCGGCACGATCAGGTTTTCGTCGCTTGCCGGAAGGTCGCCTTCGGCGTCAACCGTGATCCATTCCTGTTCGATCACGCTGTCATTCTTAACGATCGCCATAAAGCACCTCCTTGAACGGATCCATGCCGACACGACGGTAGGTGTCGATGAAACGTTCACCGCTTTCGCGGATATCAATATATTTGGTCACAAGGCTTTCGATCGCATCGACCACTTCGGCTTCGGAGAAACCGGCACCGGCGATCTTGCCGATCGAGGCATCCTGGCTGGCGTCACCACCCAGGGTGATCTGATAGAATTCCTTGCCGCGCTTATCGAGGCCAAGAATGCCGATATGACCAACATGGTGATGCCCGCAGGCATTAATGCAGCCGGAAATCTTGATCTTGAGTTCGCCGATGTCATGCTGACGATCGAGATCCCCGAAACGTTCAGAAATCCGCTGTGACAGCGGGATCGAACGCGCGGTTGCCAAGGCGCAATAATCAAGGCCCGGGCAGGAAATGATATCGGTGACATAGCCAAGGTTGGCCGTACCAAGGTCGGCCTTGTCCAGTTCGCTCCAAACTGCGAACAGGTTGGCCTTTTTGACATGCGGCAGAACAAGGTTCTGTTCGTGGGTCACACGCACATCACCAAAGCTGTATTTTTCCGAGAGATCGGCAACCAGTTCCATCTGGGTATCGGTTGCATCGCCCGGAATGCCGCCAATCGGTTTCAGCGATACGTTGGCAATCGCATAGCCCGGCCGTTTGTGTTCGATGACGTTCGAACGCACCCAGTTGGCAAAACGACGGTTTTCCGACTTGTGACGTTCGAAATCGGCATCGTCGTCAGAAAGGGCTTCAAATGCCGGAGGGGCGAACTGTTCGATGTAATGAGCGATTTCCGCATCATCAACGCGCAGCGACCCGTCCTTGATCTGAGCCCATTCCTCTTCGACAAGCTCGCGGATATTATCAATGCCTTCTTCATGAACGAGGATCTTGATACGCGCCTTGTACTTGTTATCACGGCGGCCAAAGCGGTTGTAAACGCGCAGGATGGCTTCGAGATAGGAGAACAAATCGTTCTTGCCGATAAACTCGCGGATGGTCTTGCCGACAAACGGCGTACGACCAAGGCCACCACCAACCATGACTTCAAAGCCGGTTTCACCCGCATCGTTCTGATGCATGCGAAGACCGATATCATGAACCTTGACCGCGGCACGGTCATTTGGCGATCCGGTCACGGCGATCTTGAACTTGCGCGGCAGATAAGTGAATTCCGGATGGAAGGTCGACCACTGACGGATCAGTTCGCAATAGGGGCGCGGATCTTCGATTTCATCGGCCGCGGCACCGGCATACTGGTCAGTCGTGGTGTTACGAATGCAGTTGCCTGATGTCTGGATGGCGTGCATTTCGACCTTGGCAAGGTCCAGCAACGCGTCGGGAATTTCATCAAGTTTCGGCCAGTTATACTGGATGTTCTGGCGGGTGGTGAAATGGCCATAGCCCTTGTCATAGACCCGCGCAATCATGCCAAGCTGGCGCAGCTGATCAGCGCGCAGCGTGCCGTACGGAACGGCAACGCGCAGCATATAGGCATGCAGCTGAAGATACACACCGTTCATCAGACGCAGCGGACGGAACTGTTCCTCGGTAATGTCACCGGCAAGGCGGCGTTTTACCTGTTCGCGGAACTGTTCAGTCCGTTCATGGACAAGCTGGCGGTCAAAATCGTCATAACGATACATGGGGCTCTCCTTATACCGCCTGATAGCCGAGGTCTTCGCGGACACTTGGACCTTTGGTGCGCAGAACTTCACGGTATTTTGTCGGCACGATATCCGCGCCCTGCTGTTCGACATCAATCAGATACGGCCCGACAATCACGATATCGAGTTCGGGTGCACTGGCTTCAGCCAAAAGCGCATCTGCGGCTTCTTTGCCGTCAGCGATGCGGGCATCGTTGATGTTTTCGCTCCAGCTGCCATCGCTGGTCAGGAACACCACCAACCCGTCTTCCAGACGGTTTGCCGTGACAACTTGCAGGGACATTCGGTTCTCTCAGCCTGTAAATCTCTCGGGTTTGGTCCTGTATCGGACCTTTTCTGCACCAGAATTTGGCTGATTACCCCTTATTGGTCAAGTTTTTTTGTGAAATATCATATATTACACTTATTTTTGTGTTTTAATAATCCACTATTGACCGCCAGGCGTACGGGTTCTACCTCATCAGTTATTAAACACCACCGCACAAGAAACCCTCCTGATATGCCTTTGAACATCATCAAACTGAGCGTCGGTACAGAAAGCCCCGAAAGCCTGAAGGAATGGCAGACCTATTTTCAGGCCATGCACGAGCGCATTTTCCACACCACACGCATGACACCCAAACGCAAGGCAGAGATTCTTGATGGCGGATCAATTTACTGGGTGATCAAGGGGGCGGTGCGCTGCCGCCAGCAGGTCATTGATCTTGAAGAATACGTCAATGAAGAAGGCACGAAATATTGCCGCATCGTTCTGGACGAGGAATTGATCGCCACCCGTCCCTATCCGCACCGTGCGTTTCAAGGATGGCGCTATTTCCCCGACGACAAATGCCCGCCGGATGAAAAACAGGGCGGCGGAACCGACGCCCTGCCCAATGACATGGCCGATGAATTACGTGACCTTGGTCTGATCTAAACTTAGTCCTCTACTGGCGCGTCCGCCTCATCGGAATCAATTTCGCGCAAGGTCTCAGCCACTTCATTTTTAAGCCAGCTGACAAATGCCTTTACGCGCGGCCGTCTCAGGTGCTCCTCCGGATACACCAGATAATAGGCCCCGCTTGAGGCAACGCTTTGCGCAAACGGTCGCACCAGATTTCCCGCCGCCAGATCAAGGGCGGCCAGACTTGTGCGCGCCATGGCAATCCCCTGCCCCATCAGGGCGGCCTGAATGACCATATCAAATGACCATATCACCGGAGTTAAATCGAAGACCGCGACTGACATCAACACCTTCGGCACCGACACCGTTGAGCCAGAATTCCCAATCGGCCGCATGCGGGTGATCCATAAAGGTGGTGGCATCATGAAGCAATTGGTGCCCGGCGACATCGGCCGGTTCTTTCAGTTCGGGATTGGCGGCAAGATAGGCCGGGCTGCAAACCGGGAAAGACTCGTCTCGCATCAGCATTTCACACACCAGCCCCGGATAATTGCCACTGCCGAACCGAACGGCGAGATCAATGCCCTCGGTCCGTAAATTGACAAGCCGGTCATCGGCATGGATGCGGACATCAATATCAGGATACGCATCACGGAAATGCCCGAGACGTGGCACCAGCCATTTCACAGCAAAACTTTGCAACACACTGACCGTTACCACACCGGCTTCCTCAATCGTCGTCAGGCGTTCGATCTCCTCCGCAATGCATGAAAAGCCTGCTGTGGTTGCCTGGGCCAGTTGCGCGCCCTCTTCAGTCAGATGGATCTGACGCGGCAACCGATGAAACAGCTTGAAACCAAGATATTCCTCAAGTTGGCGGACCTGCTGGCTGATGGCGCCCTGGGTGACAAACAACTCCTCGGCCGCCTTGGTAAAGCTCAGATGGCGGGCAGCGGCATCAAAGGCGCGCACGGACTGCAAAGGCGGAAGCCGCATGGATATCACTCCAACATCATGAATTAGAATTCCTAATCCGTTTGATCAGAAATACTCGTTTGTCGCACTTAAAATATAGACGCAATATGGTTTCAACAGCAAACATTGCATTAGCAATATTAACTCATGGAGAGAATGATGGCTTATTCACTTAGCCCTGCTCCGTCTGCCGTGGAGCGCCCGCCCAAAGCAAGTATCCGTACGTTCATCACCACCCTTGTTAGCCGCCTCAATGATCTTTCAAACCGCTTTGCACGGTTGCTTGCGGTTCGTGAAGAACGTCGGATGTTGCTCAGAATGTCAGATCAGCAGCTTGCCGACATCGGGATCACCCGTGCCCAGGCTGAAGAAGAGTACCGGCAGTCTTTCCCGCTGCGATAACCCTGCAAGGGATCTGTCCTGAAGCGCCCGCCCCCAAGGAACACAGCGCAAGACAGATCCCCCCTTCGTGCCACCGCACAACCCACCCTTGGCCCGGTCAATGCCCTCACATTGACCGGGCTTTTTCGTGCGTCACATTCATACAGCGCGCAACAGGTCGTAATTTGATCCATTGCATTGCGATGATTTCAATAATCCCGCAAAGTTATGGTTACATCTGACCACAACCGGCGGAATCGGGCGCATGACCTCGGAAAAGAAAACGTCAAAGAAAACCGTGAAAACAGCGAAGCAGGACAGCAATGACGTGCTCGGTGATGCAACACGGCGCACGGGTAAAAGCCGATCTGCGGCCAACCGCACAGATGCCCTTTCAAAACTTGATACTGAGGCAAAGGACCATTTCTTGCTGGACTCCGAAAACCTGACCATGGACCGGATTGATGATCATCCTTCCGGCCCGAACAAACCAACCAGCCAGAACCTGCGCAACATTCCAGATGATCAACTTCCGCCCGATATCGACCTTAACCCCAAGGCACGGGCAAAGAAGATGCAGGGCAAGCAATATCTGGAGCTGATTGCCCCGCTTCATATCGAGCTTTTGAAGCTGCAAAACTGGATCAAGGCGGAAAACCTCAAATCGCTGATCATCTTTGAAGGGCGCGATGCCGCTGGCAAGGGCGGCACGATCAAACGTTTTACCGAACACCTTAATCCGCGTGGAGCCCGGATCGTCGCCCTTGGCAAACCCAACGACCGCGAACTGACGCAATGGTATTTCCAACGCTATATCGAACATCTGCCCAGCGGCGGCGAGATCGCCCTGTTTGACCGGTCCTGGTACAACCGTGCGATGGTCGAACGGGTGATGGGCTTTTGCAGCATGTTTGACGTCAGCGAGTTTTTGCAATCCGTCCCCGAACTTGAACGCATGCTGATCCGATCCGGCATCCACATGACCAAGTTCTATTTCTCGGTCAGCAAAAAAGAACAGGCACGACGCTTTAAACAGCGCCAAAGCGATCCACTTAAACAATGGAAACTCAGCCCGGTTGATCTGGCCTCCCAGAACCTTTGGGATTCCTATACCGAGGCCAAACGCGACATGTTCTTCCATACCTCCACCACCGACAGCCCGTGGGTGATCGTGAAGTCGGATGACAAGAAACGTGCGCGCATCAACGCCATCCGGTTCTATCTGTCGCAATTTGAATACCCCGGAAAACGGCCGGAAATCCTTGTATATGACCGCCGGATCATTCACAGCGTAGCCGAGGAACTTGATGAGGATTGACGAAATCGCTCAATCTCTGGTCTTCCGGATGGTGAAAACATTGTCGCGGTAACATTTGCGTTCATTGACATTGCACGCGCTGCAACCTTTACTGGATGCATATAAACCTTCGGGAGGCAAACAATGGCAAAATGTGCATTCATCGGTCTGGGTGTCATGGGATATCCGATGGCCGGTCACCTGCAAAAGGCAGGTCACGACGTTACCGTTTACAACCGTACTTCAGCCAAAGCAGAAAAATGGGTGGCCGAGTTTGGCGGATCGTCCGCCCCCACCCCGGCAGAGGCGGCAAAGGGTGCGGAATTCGTCTTTTCCTGTGTCGGCAATGACGACGATCTGCGCAGCGTCATGCTGGGCGACGGCGGCATGTTCGCCGGTATGGACAAGGGATCTGTCCTGATCGACAACACCACCGCATCGGCAGATGTCGCGCGCGAACTTTATGCTGCGGCCAAGGATATGGGAATTTCCTTCATCGATGCCCCGGTTTCCGGTGGTCAGGCTGGTGCCGAGAATGGCGTTCTGACCGTCATGTGTGGCGGTGATCAGGATGCGTTTGATCGCGCCGCCCCGGTCATTGATGCCTTTGCCAAATCGTGCAAGCTGATGGGTGAAAGCGGTTCTGGCCAGTTGACCAAAATGGTCAATCAGATCTGCATCGCCGGTCTGGTTCAGGGCCTTTCCGAAGGGGTTAATTTCGGTGTCAAGGCCGGCCTTGATATGGAAAAGGTCCTTGATGTGATTTCCAAGGGTGCGGCTGGAAGTTGGCAGATGGAAAACCGCGGCAGCACCATGGTCGAGAACAAGTTTGATTTCGGCTTTGCCGTTGACTGGATGCGCAAGGATTTGGGCATTTGCCTTGAAGAATCCAAACGCAATGGTGCCCGTTTGCCGGTTACGGCCCTGGTTGACCAGTTCTATGCCCAGGTTCAGGAACGTGGCGGCAACCGTTGGGACACCTCAAGCCTGATTGATCTGCTGGCACGCGGTTAAGCCGCCCCCTATTACCAGACAGATAAAACAAAAAGCGCGACCCGTTAAGGTCGCGCTTTTTTGATGTCACATCAGGCGATACCGATCAGAGACCTGCGCGCAGCAGCGGCTCCATCTGATTACGGTAATTTGCCAGCGGGCCTTTATCGAAATAGCCCACCGCACATTCAAGAACGGAATCGCGAAGCGGTTTCTCACCCTCGCCCTCTGCCAGATTTTCCTCTAGATTCTCGCGGCTCGATTTGCCGAGGCGTTCGATCTCGATATCCTGTTCGCAGCTGGTGGCCTCAAGAGTTGCCAATGACTGACGCGGATCGCGACGGCGCGACGGCAGTGCGTGCTCAAGATCAATCTCGCGTTCGAATTCCTCTGCATCCGCCAGCGTAATTTCGATATCCGGGATCACACCATGACCCTGTACAATGTGATTTTCAGGTGTGGTGTAGTAACCGGTGGTGATTTTAAGCCCACCGCCGGACGTCAGCGGCATAATGCGCTGCATTGACCCTTTGCCAAAGGACCGCTCCCCGATGATGATGCCGCGGCCGTTTTCACGGAGGGCCGCTGCCATCAGCTCTGCACCGGATGCCGAACCACGATCGAGCAGGATTGCCATAGGTACTTTCTCAAAGAAATCGGACCGGTCGGCTTCGTAGCTCCTCAGTTTGCGCTCCCCACGTCCTTCGGTGGCAACGATCAGACCTTCTGTCAGAAACTGATCGGCGATATCTGCCGCACTGTCGAGAAGCCCACCCGGATTACGGCGCAAATCGACAATAATGCCGCGCGGCGATGCAATGCGGTCTTCAAGTTCCTGCAAATATTCCTGCGTTTGGTCGAGTGTGGTCGCGTCAAACCGCGACACCCGGATATAACCGATATCCTGATCAATGATGCTTGCTGTGACCGAGGGCACCTCAATCCGGGCCCGCTTCACCGTGACATCAAAGCTGTCTTCGACACGCTGGATGGTCAGGGTCACCGGATCCCCGACCCGGCCACGCATCCGACGCACGGCCTCTGAAATCGGTTCGCCGACCATCTGGTAGCCATCAATGTGCGTAATCCGGTCATCCGGTCGCAAACCGGCGCGTGCCGCCGGTGTATCATCAATCGGAGAGACGATCCGGATGCGCTTTTCATCATCAAGGGCAATGACGATCCCGACACCGGCAAAGCTGCCTTCTGTACTTTCCTGCAGGCGGCGGAACATATCGTCGGTCATATACGCGCTGTGCGGATCAAGGTCATGCAGACTGTCATCAAGCACTGCACCAACCACACCGATCGGCGATGTGTCATCGGTTTCAAGGTCGCCCAACATCGCAATGCTGTTATCAACAAACGCCACGCGATCAATTTGCTCGACATAGGTTTCCGACAAGACCTGAAGTGCTTCGACATAAAGCTTGTCGGCATGGGCAAACTGTTCTTCGCTCGCGCCAGCGGTCACGCTGGTGCGGTAAGCGTCCAGAAATCTGCGTTCTTCATCGCTTGGCCATGCCGGTCCGGCACAGGCCACCAGTCTTGTCCCGGCGAACGAAATCACCACCGCAAACAAAATTGGCAATATTCCTTTACGCAGCAACAGCTTGCTCCTGTCCTTCGATTTTTTTGACCAAATGCATATTGAACATCAAGTGGCCTTGAACAACGACAAGTCTAGCCTGCCTTTTTTCGATTGGCGACCCCTTGGCAAATAATAGATGCCAGATCACGCAACTTTTACCTGTTTAAGGTATCGAACTCGGGTCTTGGGAACATATCGGTAGTCTTTTGTCATTTCGCCAGTGTGAAAGCCACAAAGCGTGACTTAAACCAATGTTGAATGCATCCTGTCGCCCGAATAGACGAATCAGACTCGATCTTGCGGGATCGGGTCGTTATGCTACGAGGCAATAAAACAAGGTTGGCAAAAGGCCGACTGTTCCGAGCGGGCGGCTCACATTTCAGGGAGACGTCTTTTTTCATGAGCGACTTTACGCCCCCCATTTCAGATATCCGTTTTCTGATCCATGACGTGATTGGGCTGGATACGGTTTCCAACCTGCCGCCCTATGGTGAAACCAGTGCGGATCTGGTTGACGCAATCCTTGAAGAAGCAGGGAAATTTGCAGCCTCCGTGCTCGCCCCGCTCAATCGCGTCGGCGACCAGGAAGGCGCAAAACTTCTTGAGGACGGTACTGTTCGCACACCAACGGGCTGGAACGAGGCCTATGCGCAATTCTGTGAAGGTGGCTGGCAAGGCATATCCGCCCCGGAAAGCGAAGGCGGCATGGGCTTGCCAATCTTGCTTGGCGCAGCTGTTGCCGAAATCTGGCAGGCGGCCAATATGGCCTTTGCACTTTGCCCGATGCTGACATCCGGCGCGATTGAGGCCCTTATTGCCCATGGATCAGTCCAACAGCGTGAACTTTACCTCTCGCGCATGATATCAGGTGAATGGACCGGCACCATGAACCTGACCGAACCACAAGCCGGATCGGACCTCTCGAAAGTGCGCAGTACAGCCGTTTTGCAAGAGGATGGTAGCTACAAAATTTCCGGTCAAAAGATTTTCATTACCTATGGCGATCACGAGAT
Source organism: Thalassospira indica (assembly GCF_003403095.1). Taxonomy (NCBI): domain Bacteria; kingdom Pseudomonadati; phylum Pseudomonadota; class Alphaproteobacteria; order Rhodospirillales; family Thalassospiraceae; genus Thalassospira; species Thalassospira indica. Next base: position 3,186,271 of record NZ_CP031555.1, read on the forward strand.
GACCGAGAACATCGTGCATCTCGTTCTGGCCCGAACGCCCGATGCCCCTCCCGGTGTCAAAGGCATTTCACTGTTTGTCGTTCCGAAATATCTGGTCTCGGACAGTGGTGAAATCGGCGCACGCAACGACGTCACCTGTGTGTCGCTTGAACACAAGCTTGGCATTCATGCCAGCCCGACGGCGGTTCTGCAGTTTGGCGACAAGGGCGGTGCGACCGGCTTTTTGGTTGGCGAAGAAGGCAAGGGACTGGCCTATATGTTCACCATGATGAACAACGCAAGGCTTGCCGTTGGCCAACAGGGTGTCGCCATTTCCGAACGCGCCTATCAGCAGGCCCTTGAGTATGCCAACACGCGCAAACAGGGACGAGATGCCAAAACCGGCGAAGAGGCGCTGATCTCGATCCACGGTGATGTGCAGCGCATGTTGATGCGCATAAGGTCTTCGACCGATGCCACGCGCGCACTTTCGCTTTATGCCGCCGCCCAGCTTGATCTTGCTCACCACCTTCCTGACAACCAGGATCGTGCGGCAGCACAGGCGCGTGCCGACCTTTTGATTCCGCTGGTCAAAGGTTGGGCAACGGATATTGGCGTCGACAATGCATCCCTTGGCGTGCAGATCCACGGCGGCATGGGCTTTATCGAGGAAACCGGGGCCGCCCAGCATCTTCGTGACGCCCGCATTGCGCCGATCTATGAGGGCACCAACGGCATACAGGCGCTTGATTTCATCGGACGCAAAGTGCTTAGGGATCAGGCGGCCGCACTGACAGCAATGCTTGCAGATATCAAGGAAACGATCCACGGCCTGAAAGATATCGATGAAACAAGCGACCTCGCCAAGGCACGCCGTGAACTGGATCACGCAATCGTCGATCTCGAAAATTCAACGGATTGCGTGTTGGAACGCTGTGCTGCGGATGCTGATATAGCACAGGTGCTTGCCACACCGTATTTACGTCAGGCCGCCCTGTGCATTTCCGGATGGCTGATGCTGCGCTCGCTTGGCGCAGTGAGCAACACTGAAACACCAGCAGACCTGCGCAAGGCTAAGAAGAAAAGCTGCATATTCTTTTTCACTCAACTCCTGCCAGAGGCCGCTTTCATGGCAACACAGATCAGGAATTGCACGGAAACGGAATTGCTTTAACCGCAGTCATAATTTTGCCGCGCTTTTTGATCATCACGACGTCGCACCATCGCCACAAATGTAAAACGATGGTGCGACTTATTTGGCGCCCCTATTCAACCCATCCGATCTTAACGATACCAACCGACCAATATTCGGAATTCCCGCAAGATTTGAACGGGTTTGACGACAATTTCCTGTTTCGGTTTTTGATTGCTTGTCTATAATCCGCCCAATGAATCGCTTAACCCGATATATGCTCAAACAGCAGCTGATCATGATGGTCTTTGTCACACTGGGGCTTCTATGTGTGATCTGGCTGTCGCAAAGCTTGCGCTTTGTTGAAATGATTGTGAATCGGGGCTTGTCGATCTCGGTCTTTTTGCAGCTGACATCCCTGTTGCTGCCCAGCTTTCTGACGATCATTATTCCGATTGCACTGTTTTTCGTTATTGTCTTTACCTACAACAAACTGATCCAGGACCGCGAACTCATCATCATGCGCGCGGCGGGATTGAGCCAGTGGGCACTCGCCAAGCCAGCCCTGATTGTCGCACTTTTGTCGACCGCGGTCTGTTATTTCCTGACACTGTTCTACCTTCCCTACAGCTACACACAGTTCAAGGAATTGCAGTTCTCGATCCGCAATGATTTCTCATCGGTCCTGTTGCAGGAAGGCAGCTTCACCGACATTGACGGCTTGACCATTTACGTTCGCGAAGTCGGCCGGGATAACGAATTGCTGGGAATTCTGGTGCATGACGCACGTGATCCCGATGCCCAAACGACCATGATGGCCAAACATGGCGCCTTGCTGAGGACTGACGAGGGTCCACGCATTGTTCTGCTTGATGGCAACCGTCAGGAAGTCAATGCCGACGACGGCACCATGTCGATCCTCTATTTCGATCGCTATGCGGTTGATATTGCGCAAGGCGCTGTAGACGAGGGCCTTCGCTATCAAGACGCGCGAGAACGCAGCGTTGAAAATCTCTTAACTGCCGTCCCCCCCGACATAATAGAAAGAGACCTTAATGCCTTTCGCGCAGAGGGGCATGACCGCCTGATCTCGCCATTGAATGCCATCGCATTTGCCAGCATTGCACTAGCTGTCCTTGTATCAAGCAGCTTCTCCAGACGGGGTCAGACCGGCAGATTGTTGCTTGCAATTGGTGTCATGGTAGTTTTTCAAGCAACCGGTATTGCGATGAAAAATCTTGCTGCCAAAAATCCGTCGCTTGTGCCATTGATGTATATGAATGCAATGATACCAATTGCCCTGGGGCTTTACTGGACATTCCGTGGTCCGGTTATCAAGGCAAGGCGCGCAATAAATCAAGAGGCGGAAGCATGAGAATTTCCCCGCTTCTGACATGGTATTTTGGCAAGCATGTCCTGATTTCGATCCTGTCTATTCTTGCACTCCTGATCGGTCTGATCCTGATCGGTGACACTATCGAGCTCCTTCGCCGTGCAGGCAATAAACCGGACGCCACGGTGAGCATTGTCTTGCAGATGGCCGCTAGTCGCATTCCGTTCATGACTGAGAAAGTCCTGCCTTTCGCCGTTCTGTTCGGGTCGATGTTTTCATTCTGGAAACTGACCGGAAATCAGGAGCTTGTAGTCACGCGCGCGGCAGGTGTCTCTGCATGGCAATTCATGCTACCACCTATCTTATGCGCCATCGTTCTTGGCAGCCTTCAGGTAGGCGCACTTAATCCGTTGTCCTCGATCCTGCTTCAGAAATACGAGACGCTTGAAGCACGCTATTTGCAGAACAATGCAAGCGTCATGAACCTGTCATCAAGCGGTCTATGGTTGCGGCAAGGCACGCAGGATGGTCAGGCGGTTATTTTTGCGCGATCGGTCAGCAACCAGCAGGGCGACCAACTCGATCTGCGAAACGTCACAATCTTCCGTTTTGAAGATGCGGATGATTTCACGATGCGGATCGATGCCGGTCGGGCAGTCCTCGAACCAGGAACTTGGCGTTTCTATGATTCATGGACCTTCGTCCCCGGACAGGCCAGCACCTTTGCAGAAGAAACGATGCTGCCCACCAATCTGACGGCGCGGAAGATACAAGACAGCTTCGCGTCCCCGGAGACCATGTCATTCTGGGACCTGAAGCCGTTCATCACACTGCTTGAACGTGCCGGTTTTAATGCCACTCGTCACCGCATCCATTTTCATAGCCTGTTGTCGAGACCTTTACTTTTATGCGCCATGGTTTTGATTGCGGCTGCATTTTGCCTTAAATTTTCTCGACGTCGACGCGCATCCCTTGTTATCGGTGGGGGTGTTGCATCTGGCTTCATTCTATATTTTTGCACAGACGTGATTTCAGCTTTGGGCGTTTCCGGCGGAATTCCACCGATATTGTCGGCGTGGGCTCCAGCTGGAATTTCTTTGTTGCTCGGGGTTACTACATTGCTACATCTTGAGGATGGCTAGCCGATGGTCATGGCGGGGGGAATGATAAAAAGACTTGTGACCAGCACCATTCTGGGCTGTGGGATCTTCGTTGGTGGCGGTATTGCGAGTTTGCACTCAGCCACGGCTCAAATAACTGGCTCAGAAGTTCCTCCGCCGGAACCTGCCATTTTGTTCAGTGCCGACGAGGTCGATTACAATCAGGAACTGCAAACCGTTACTGCGCGTGGAAATGTCGAAATTTCCCGAGAAGGACGTATATTGCTTGCTGATACGGTGAGCTATGACCGATCACAGGATGTTCTCACGGCTTCGGGAAATGTCAGTATCACTGAACCGACCGGCGAAGTCACATTCGCCAGCTACGTCGAACTGAGCGGCGATTTCAAGGAAGGAATCGTTCAGGATATTTATGTCCTGTTGGATGAGAACACCCGGATTGCCGGCGCTGGTGCCCGTCGCAGCGGCGGGAACTTTACCGAGATTGCCAAAGCCGTATATTCCCCCTGCAAAGTCTGTGAAGACAATGGCAGCAGTTCGACACCGCTTTGGCGCATTCGCGCGGCGCGCGTGCTGCATGATTCAGACAGTAAAACGGTGGAATATGAAGACGCTCGTCTTGAAGTCGCGGGTATTCCTGTTCTCTACACCCCATATTTTCAGCACCCAGACCCAACCGTGAAACGGCAGTCCGGCTTGCTTGCGCCATCATTCGGCAGCACCAGCCACGTTGGAAGCTACTTCAGCCAACCCTATTACTGGTCGATCGACAATAGCAAGGACATGACTTTCACGCCAACCTACACAACCGATGAAGGTCCTGTCCTCGCAACCGAGTACAGACAGCGTCTGGACAGTGGAGAATTCGACGTCGTCAACAGCATTACCAGAGACACAGAGGATGACTGGCAAGGCCATATTGACGCCAAAGGACGGTTTGACATTGATCCGACGTGGCGTTGGGGCTTTGACGCCGAACAAGCCTCAGAAAAAACATATCTCTCACGATATGGTTTTGGCTCACCTTCTGTCCTGACCTCGAACCTATTTACCGAGGGGTTTCGCGGCGCCAGCTACACGCGCGCTGATGCATACTACTTCCAAGGCTTAAAGAGTGATGATGACCGGGACACGACCCCCATTGTTTTGCCGCATCTGCAGTTTCACGGACAATCCGCGCCAGCAAAATACGGTAGCATAACAACCTTGGACTTGGATGGCCTCTCCTTGACCCGTGATGAGGGTACCAATTCGCATCGTGTGTCTGCCAAAGCCGGTTGGGAGCTCCCTCACGTGGGCACAATGGGTGATGTTACCAAACTTAGTCTCTCCGTCCGAAGTGACAACTACCTCGTCTCAGACGTATCTCGCACTAACAGAGAAAACTACAGTGGATATACGGGACGCCTGTTGCCATTGGCTGCGATTGATTGGCAAATGCCGTTCGTAAACAGCCAAGGCAGCTACCAACAGGTCATTACTCCAATCGCCATGGCGGCTTGGTCTCCGAACGGGGGCAATCCTGATGAGATTCCGAATGAGGACTCGCAGTCGTTTGAACTGGACGATATCAACCTGTTCTCGCATGACAGGTTTGGCGGCCTAGATCGCGCAGAAGACGGTTTCAGGGCAAGTTATGGCCTTGAGTGGGGTATCTACGGTCCCCAAGGAGGCTATACCAGCGCAATGTTTGGCCAAAGCTACCGCGCAAATGAAAATGATACTTTTGCCCGAGGCTCTGGACTAGATGAGCATCTTTCAGATTATGTTGGCCGAGTGACTGTTGCCCCGAACCAATATCTTGATCTGACATATCGCTACCGTCTTTCAAAAGACGATTTTTCTGCTCGCCGAAATCAGGTAACTGCGACTGTCGGATCACTCGATACGTTACGCCTGAATGCAACGTATCTCCACTTCACAGACGAAGCAGGTAGCGAAGAATTCAATGAGCGTGAGGAAATCTACTTCCACGCGCAACGTCAATTTAATCAGTACTGGTCGGGTCAAGCGTATGGGCGCTACGACATCGATGAAACCGACCCCTTGGAATATGGTATCGGTTTCGTTTATGAAGATGAGTGCTTCATCTTCGATGGCCGTGTCCGACGGACATTCTATCGGGATCAGGATCTAGGTGAATCTGACGAATTCCTTTTCCGTCTCGTTTTCAAGACCCTGGGTGAGTTTGCATCTGCAGCCGGATTGTAAGTAAAAATGATTTTCAATATTTCGATTTCGACTTCCGTAAAAATCTGCGCTGTGATGATTGCTGTCACACTATCGATGATGGTCGCACCAGTTCGTGCACAGTCGCCCGTTGGCGTTGCTGCGGTGGTCAATGATGACCCGATTTCAGTCATTGATCTGGTTGAACGTATCAAACTTGTTGCCGTGTCCTCCAACATCGAAATGACACCTCAGCGCAGCAACGAGATGGCGCCGCAGATTTTGCAGCAACTGGTCAATGAAAAGCTGCAACTCCAAGAAGCCGAGCGTCGTGGCATCGAAGTCACCGATGAAGACATCGCGCGCGGCAAGTCAATGATCGAGCAAAATGCCGGCCTTCCGGACGGCATGCTCGACAGGTATCTGTCGCAACGGCAAATCGCATCCGGAACGATTGAAAATCAGATCCGCCCGCAGGTCGCCTGGCAAAAAGTTCTTGGCAGCATGCGGGGTGAAGTTCAGATTTCCGAAGCCGAGATCGACGACACGCTTGAGCGCATCATCAGCAACCAGAACAAGCCGCGCAACCGGGTTCAGGAAATTTTCCTGCCTGTTGATAATCCTCAGGACAGCACGCGCGTTTACCAAACCGCGCAAGAAATCCGCGATGCCCTGAACAAGGGTGCCGATTTCGCAGGTCTGGCTCGACAGTTCTCAGCCAGTGCGAGTGCTGCCAATGGAGGCGACCTTGGTTGGCTGTATGCCGGTGAAATGTCGGCTGACTTGCAGCAGGCAGTCAACCAGCTGCAACCCGGTGACGTAAGTGCGCCGGTCCAGACCGTCCGCGGATATTACATCGTTAAACTGCTGGACCGTCGCGTTGGTGACACCGATGCTGTTACCGACACCAGACTGGACCTTTATCAACTGTTTGTCCCGATTAGCGGTGACATGCCCCAAGACCAGATTGACGCCAAAATCGCAGTCCTGCAAAACACCCGTGAAACGGCAAATAGCTGTGATGCGATGGCAAATGTCGCTGTCGACCTTGGATCTGATCTGAGCGGTAAGATGGAAGGCATTTCGCCCGGCGAACTTTCTGGCCCGATCCGCCAAGCCGTCACCAATCTTGATGAAGGAACACCGTCCAACATTATTCAGGTTGATGGCGGTGCATTGATGGTGATGATTTGTAACATCACCGAAGAAAGCAACCTGCCCAGCCGTCAGGACATTGAAAACCGTCTGCGGTTGGAACGTCTTGATATTCTGGCACGCCGCAAACTTCGTGAACTGCGCCGTCAGGCATTTATTGATATCCGGATCTGATCCGGCTGACAGGACCCCGATAGCAAGATGACAGAACGCGCCCCCATCGCATTGACGATCGGCGAGCCCGGCGGCATTGGCCCCGAGCTTGCCATCAAGGCATGGCTGCGTCGTACGCAGGATGAGCTTGCACCATTTTGCCTGATCTCGCCTGTCAGCATGATCACTCAAGCAATCGCCCGAAGCGGTACTGATGTTCCGGTGCGCGTGATCCAGACAATCAACGAAGCCACGTCCGTTTTTAAGGATGCCCTGCCGGTTCTGGAAATCACAGATAGCGCAACCGAAGTCGTTTCAGGTGTAGCATCGCCTAAAACAGCCAGCGTCGTGATTGAGAGCATCACAAAGGCCGTCGAACTGGCGACCACGGGTAAAGCAAGTGCCGTCGTCACCAACCCGATCCAGAAAAGCGCATTGTATGAAGCGGGCTTCGGCCATCCCGGCCATACGGAGTTTCTGGCAGAGCTCGCAGGACCGGGCACAATACCCGTCATGATGCTGGCCAACAGCAAACTACGCGTGGTGCCGCTAACCATCCATATCCCGCTCAAGGATGTCCCGACACAGCTGAAAACTGAGCTGATTGTCGAGCGTTGCCGGATCACGCATAAGTCCCTGCAAAATGCCTTCGGGATCGCCAAGCCGCGCCTTGCCATTGCCGGGCTGAACCCGCATGCGGGCGAAGATGGCACGATGGGTACCGAAGAAAAAACCATCATGGCCCCGGCTATCAAACAACTGCGTGATGAAGGTGTGGATGTTATCGGTCCCCTTCCGGCCGACACCATGTTCCATGAAGAGGCACGGGCCAATTACGATGTGGCGCTCTGCCCCTATCACGATCAGGCCCTGATACCGGTCAAGACACTTGATTTCCATGGTGGTGTGAATGTCACGCTGGGGTTGCCATTTATCAGAACATCGCCCGATCATGGCACAGCACTTAATATTGCCGGCAAAGGCATCGCGCGCCCTGATAGCCTGATTGCAGCCCTGAAGATGGCAGCAGAAATGGCGACAAAACGCCTTGCGACAGGAGCCTGACCGACGTGTCAGAAGACAACGACAATACTGGCAAGCTTGCCAATGATGGCCTTCCGCCGCTGCGGGAGGTAATTGCGACCCATGACCTGTCAGCGCAAAAGAAATTCGGCCAGAACTTCCTGTTTGATTTGAACCTGACCGGGCGCATTGCCCGTGCGGCCGCACCGCTTGATGATGCCACCGTGATTGAAATCGGTCCGGGGCCCGGCGGCCTGACGCGTGCGTTGCTGTTTAATGGTGCAAAGAACCTGACCGTGATCGAGCGAGATCCCCGTTGTCAGCCGGTTCTGGAGCAAATCAGCAATCATTATCCCGGTGCGCTTCACGTCATTGACGGTGATGCGCTTGACGTCGATGTCACAACACTCGGCCCTGCCCCGCGCAAGATCGTCGCCAACCTGCCCTATAATGTCGGCACGCAACTATTGCTGGGCTGGCTGATGCAGATTGATCAGTTCGCCAGCCTGACCTTGATGTTTCAAAAGGAAGTGGCCGAACGTGTTGTCGCGCGTCCGAAGAGCAAGGCCTATGGGCGTCTATCGGTCCTGTGTCAGTACCTGTGTGACTGCGATATCTTGTTTGATGTTCACCGCAGTGCTTTTACCCCACCGCCAAAGGTGACCTCTGCTGTCGTGCAACTCCGCCCCAAGGCGGATCGCGGCACAGACATCAATCTTGATAGCCTTGCCAAAATTACCCAGGCCGCGTTTGGTCAACGTCGCAAGATGCTGCGCGCAAGCCTTAAGACCCTGAACATCAATGTGGGCGAATTGCTTGCAAAGGCCGGGATTACAGAAACCGTCCGGGCCGAGGAGCTTAGTGTTGCGGATTTTGTCCGCCTGACACAGGTTCATGATGAAATGGCCGCTTCGTAAAGCGGCCATTTTTCTATCTGGTATCAGTCTGTCAGAAGCTTTTTGACAAAGCCCGGCAAGCCTGTCTGGCGTTCGCGCTTGATCCGTTCAGCACCGATAATGTGTTGAACGTCAGCGATGCAGCGATCCAGATCATCATTGATCAGCACATAGTCAAATTCTTCCCAATGGCTGATTTCCGCACCGGCCTTCGCCATTCGTTTCATGATCACGTCATCGGCGTCCTGGCCGCGATCACGCAGGCGGCGTTCCAACTCACCCGATGACGGCGGCAGGATAAAGACCGATACGACATCATCGCCGCCCTTGTCGCGCAGTTGGCGGGCACCCTGCCAGTCGATGTCAAACAACACATCGCGGCCTTCCGACAGTGCCTTTTCAACCGGTCCAATCGGCGTGCCATAGTAGTTGCCAAACACTTCTGCCCATTCAAGCAGTTCGTCATCGGCAATCATATGTTTGAATTCATCAACCGATTTGAAAAAGTAGTGGGTACCTTCTTCTTCACCGGGGCGGGCCGCACGCGTTGTTGCAGACACCGACAAAGAGATCTTGTCATCGTTTTCAAGCAACTGACGGGTGATGGTCGTTTTCCCGGCACCGGACGGCGCACAGAACACCAGCATCACGCCACGGCGGTTATGCGGATCGATCATGATGTTTCCTTCCCTGCCGCTTATTCGACGTTCTGAACCTGCTCGCGGAGCTGATCAATGATCACTTTAAGCTCCATACCGCAATTGGTCAGTTCAATATCATTCGCCTTTGAGCACAAGGTATTGGCTTCGCGATTGAACTCCTGGCACAGGAAATCAAGCTTGCGCCCGATTGCGCCCCCCTTGGTCAACATATCGCGTGCTGCGCTGATATGGGCTTTGAGACGATCAATCTCCTCGCGGATGTCGGCCTTGGTTGCCAAAATCGCCGCTTCCTGATGCAGGCGTTCGGGGTCGAACTTGCCCGCATCCATCAATTCTTCGACCTGACGTTTCAGACGATCCTTGATAGCGTCGGCACGCGCTGATTCGCAGTTTTCAGCACGTGTAACAGTTGCCTCGATGTTATCGACATGGCCGCGCAGCATCACGTCAAGTTTTTCGCCCTCTTCTGCCCGGTGGGCGGCCATCTGATCGATGGCTTCATTCAGGCTTGCCAGCACGGCGGCATCATTGGCGTCCCGTGTTGCTTCGTCTTCCTGTGGCTCATAGGCTTCAAGCACACCGCGCACATTCATCAGATCTGCAATCGTGCCTGCGGACAGACTGCTGGTATTATCAAACTCCTCGGCGATCTGGACCAGTTCGGAAAGCAGTTCACGGTTCACCGAATAAGCATTGCTATCGCCGGAACGCGTAACATTCAGGGTCACGCCCATATTGCCGCGCTTGAACCGCTTGGAAACCGCATCGCGCACCTTGGCTTCAAGACGCTCAAACCCGCCATTCAGGCGCAGACGAACATCAAGCCCCTTGCCATTGACGCTGCGCAGTTCCCAGGTCCAGCCGAAACCATCGGCCGCGCCATCAACGCGCGCAAATCCGGTCATGCTTGAAACGGTCATCTTTTCATCCAGTTCGCTTTTGTGTTTGGGCGTTTATAACCATTGGCCCGTGTCCCGCCAAGGGTGAACACCGATCATCACGCGATAACGACAATATGGTAAACATAAGCCGTATTTCATAATGCTGCCCTATTGCTGCAGCATGTTCCGCAAAAATCAATTTCCTTATTTCAAAACCCAGTACGAGCAACAATGTCCTTTCAGTACGATGCCATTCTGATCACCGGTGCCAGTTCGGGTATTGGCGCTGCCCTTGCCCGCCATTTCGCGCGCACCGGCGTGACCCTTTTTATCAGCGGTCGCAATCAAACACGCTTGCAACTGGTGGAAAATGATTGTCGCGCCGCCGGGGCCAATGTTTATGCCGACGTTCTCGATGTGACGTCGCGCGAAACCATGGAAGCCTACGTCACCCATTGCGATGAAATTGCGCAGCTCAGCCTCGTTATTGCCAATGCCGGCATTTCGGCCGGTACAGGTGGCCTTGGCGAAAGCCCCGAACAAGTTCGCGATATCTTTGCAACCAACGTTGCCGGTGTCCTGAACACGATTGATCCGGCGATCACGGTTATGCGTGCGCGCAGACGCGGTCAGGTCGCATTGGTTGCATCCCAGGCATCCTGGCGTGGTTTGCCCTCTGCCCCGGCCTATTGCGCCAGCAAGGCCACCGTTCGGGTTTACGGCGAAGGATTGCGTGGTGCATTGGCGCCCGATGGCGTAAAGGTCAATGTCATCTGCCCGGGCTTTGTCAAAAGCCGCATCACCGATTCCAATGATTTCCCGATGCTCTTCTTCATGCAGGCAGACAAGGCCGCAAAGAAGATCGTGCGCGGGCTTGAACGCAACAAGGGCATGATTGCCTTCCCGTGGCAAATGAACCTGATCATCGGAATGCTTAAGATGACACCGCAATGGTTGATGGATCTTGCCGCATCCCGGATCCCGAAGAAAACGTCATCGCCCGATAGCCACGGCGAACACTAGGAAGCAAAAAAGGCGGCATCAATCCGATGCCGCCTTTATCATTTGGTTCGAACTCTTTGGCGTGATCACTGCCCGTCGCGGATGCGACGCCACTTGGCAACGTTGCGGTTATGCTCATTAAGGGTACGGGCAAAGGCATGCCCACCCGTCCCGTCTGCAACGAAGTACAGATCTTCGGTCGCAGCCGGATGCAGGACGGCATAGAATGCATCGCGCCCTGGGTTGGTGATCGGCCCGGGCGGCAAGCCGCTGGTAACATAGGTGTTATAGGGGCTCTCAAAACGCCAGTCCTTGCGCGTCAAAGGACGTTCAAGACGCTTGTCCGGACTAAGAGCATAGGCAACGGTAGGATCAGACTGCAGGCGCATATCGCGTCGCAGGCGATTGATGAATACGCCAGCAACCCTTGCACGTTCGCCAGCAACACCGGTTTCGCGTTCAACGATCGAGGCCAGAATGACAGCCTCTTCAATGGTGTCGAACGGCAATCCTTCCTGACGCCCCGGCCAAAGCTGTTTGACCATTTCATCGTGGGCCGCGCGCATGCGATCAATGATGCTTTGCTTCGTATCGCCAAACGAGAACTGATAAGTTTCTGGCAACAAGGTGCCGTCGACCGGAATATCGGCGATCTCGCCGGTTAATCCGTCAACCAGATTGATCCGATCGACGATTTCGCCCGAACGAAGACCTTCAGGGATGGTGACAAAACGTTTGACCGTATCCCCAAAGGCCAGAATTTCAGCAGCCTGTTTCGGGCTGACGCGGGCCGGGAAATGATATTCCCCCGCACGCAGCGACCGGTCAAGCTGACTGACGCGAACCCCGGCAAGGAAGATCAGCGGTTCGGTGATAATGTTTTCACGCTGGAAAATCTCGGCAATACCGCGCACACCGGTCCCCTGGGGAATGATGATGTCGCGTTCCTGCGCCAAATTGCTCGGCGATGTGTATTGCACATAAACATACACCGCCGCCCCACCTGTGGCGAGAGCAGCGGTGATGATCAGAAAGCCAATAAAAAGCAGAAAACGCTTCAAGGGAATGCTCCCGGGGGTTGCTCTGCTGTTTAAACGGCCTTGAAAACAAGCGATGCGTTGGTGCCGCCAAAGCCGAACGAGTTCGACAGCGCGACATTAACTTTACGCTGTTTGGCTTCAAGAGGAACCAGATCGATGCCTTTGCATGCCTCGGAAGGATTGCGCAGGTTCAACGTCGGCGGAACAACGCCTTCGTGGATCGCAAGGATCGAGAACACTGCTTCAATCGCACCGGCAGCCCCCAGAAGGTGACCGGTTGCCGATTTGGTCGACGACATCGACATTTTCTGGGCATGATCACCGAACAGGCGCTTGACCGCACCCAGTTCGATTTCATCACCCAGCGGAGTCGAGGTACCATGCGCGTTGACGTAATCAACATCTTCCGGGTTCAGACCCGCATTGCGAATGGCATTGCGCATCGAACGGAAGCCGCCATTGCCGTCTTCGGCCGGTGCGGTGATGTGATAAGCATCGCCCGACATGCCGTAACCGGCAACTTCGGCATAAATCCGCGCCCCACGCGCCTTGGCGTGTTCGTATTCTTCGAGAACGACACAACCTGCACCTTCGCCCATGACGAAACCGTCACGGCCTTCATCCCACGGACGGGATGCTTCGGTCGGTGTGTCGTTGTAACTGGTCGAAAGCGCACGTGCAGCAGCAAAGCCCGCCATGCCAAGACGGCAAACAGCAGCTTCGGCACCACCGGCAACCATGACATCGGCATCGCCAAGCATAATCATGCGCGATGCGTCGCCAACGGCGTGTGCACCGGTCGAACAGGCGGTAACCACCGCATGGTTCGGACCTTTAAGACCGTGTTTGATCGAAACCTGACCTGAAACCAGGTTAATCAGACAAGACGGAATGAAGAACGGACTGACACGACGGGTCTTGCCGTTATTGACCAGATCAGTTGCCTCGGAAATCTTGGGCAACCCACCGATCCCAGAACCGATCAAAACGCCGGTTGCTTCCTGATCTTCGTCGGTTTCCGGCTTCCAGCCAGAATCCGCAATCGCCTGATCAGCTGCAGCAACCCCATAAACGATGAAATCGTCCATTTTCTTCATGTCTTTGATCGAGACATGATCTTCAGCGTTGAAAAGTCCGTCACCCTCACCGCGCGGCACGAGGCCTGCGATTTTGGCAGGGATATCCGACACGTCAAACGTATCGATGCTTTTGATCCCGGATTGGCTGTTCAGCAGTTTCTGCCAAGTATTCTGTGCCCCGCTAGCAAGCGGAGTAACAGCACCAATACCGGTAACAACTACGCGTCTCATCCCGCATTACGCCTTTATTCTATGAATCCAGCAAAGACGAAAAGGGCGCCTGAGGATGCCCTCTAGGCGCCCATGTCTAACAGCAAACTTAGCTGTCCGCCTTTTCGATGAAGTCGATCGCGTCTTTAACGGTCAGAATTTTTTCAGCCGCGTCATCCGGAATTTCACAACCGAATTCTTCTTCAAACGCCATAACCAGCTCAACGGTGTCCAGGCTGTCTGCGCCCAGATCGTCGATGAAGCTTGCGTTTTCAGTGACCTTGTCTTCTTCAACACCGAGGTGCTCGACAACGATCTTCTTCACGCGATCTGCGACATCACTCATAGCTCAAATCCTTCAATAGGTTTTCTGTCAGTTAGTTTACACGTGGTACCCGTTGTGTCCCCCTATTGAAGGAGTTCCCGGGAACCGGAAACCGGCAACGAACAATCGCCAGTTTCAATATTTGGTATAGCGGCCTCTTTTAAACAGAAAAGAAGGCAACCCGCAACGGGTTAAATCATCGCCATTCCGCCATTCACATGCAAGGTCTGTCCTGTGACATAAGCTGCTTCGTCACTTGCAAGATACAGAACCGCTGCTGCGATCTCTTTGCTGTCGCCCATGCGACCTGCCGGAATACCGCCCAAAAGCTTTTCTTTCTGGGCATCTCCGAGTTCTTCGGTCATGGCCGTGGTAATAAAGCCCGGTGCCACACAGTTAACCGTAATTCCGCGCGCCGCAACCTCTTGCGCCAGCGATTTTGACCAACCGATCATCCCGGCCTTGGCAGCGGCATAGTTGGTCTGGCCCGGGTTACCGGTCACACCAACGATCGAGGTGATGTTGATAATACGGCCGTGGCGGCGCTTCATCATGCCGCGCAACGAATTGCGCGCAAGCTTGAAGGCAGAGGTCAGGTTCACATCAAGAACCGCCTGCCAGTCTTCGTCCTTAAGGCGCATGGCAAGCTGATCACGGGTAATACCGGCATTGTTGACCAGAATATCAAGCTGACCACCAAGGGCTTCCTCGGCATTTTTGATCAGGCCATCGACCGATTCTTTATCCGAAAGGTTGGCCGGAACAACAACCGCGTTGTCACCGATTTCGGCAGCAATCGCTTCGAGGCGTTCCTGACGGGTCCCCGACAGAGCAACCTTCGCACCGGCGCCCGCCAGAACCTTGGCGATTTCGCCACCGATACCGCCGGTCGCACCGGTTACGAGTGCTGTTTTCCCTGCAAGATCAAACATAAATTTTCGTTCCCTTTGGGTTCGTTCGTGTTCCGGACACTCTTACAGAGCGCCGAGGAATGCTTCGATATCTGCCGGACCATTCACAGCCGTACCGCTCAGATCGCGGTCAATACGACGTACCATGCCGGTCAAAACTTTGCCTGCGCCGATCTCTACCAGATCAGTGATGCCCTGCTCTTTCATATAAAGAACCGACTCACGCCAGCGCACGGTGCCGCAAACCTGCTCTACAAGGAGTTTACGAATGGTTTCCGGATCGTCAGTTTTTTCTGCGGTCACGTTGGCAACGACCGGCTTGCCCGGTGCGTTCATGGTCACAGCGCCAAGCGCCTCTTCCATGCGATCGGCTGCCGGCTGCATCAGGGCACAATGGAACGGTGCCGATACCGGCAACAAGACAGCGCGTTTTGCGCCCTTTTCCTTGGCGATCTCAATCGCGCGTTCCACAGCGGCCTTGTGACCGGAAACAACAACCTGCCCGCTGGCATTGTCATTGGCGGCGGTGCAAACTTCACCCTGTGCTGCTTCTTCGGCAACCGCAACCGCATCGACATAATCAAGACCTAGAAGGGCTGCCATCGCGCCAACACCGACCGGAACGGCGGCCTGCATCGCCTGACCACGGATTTTCAAAAGGCGCGCGGCATCGGAAATGGCAAAGGTGCCTGCTGCTGCAAGGGCGGAATATTCGCCAAGGGAATGGCCGGCAACAAGGTCGCACTTGTCGGTCAGGGTAAAGCCGCCTTCTTTTTCCAGAACACGGGTCACCGCAAGGCTGACCGCCATCAAAGCCGGCTGCGCATTTTCGGTCAGGGTCAGCTCGTTTTCCGGACCTTCGAACATCAACGCGCTAAGCTTTTGTGAAAGCGCATCATCAACTTCCTGGAAAACTTCGCGGGCAACCGGGAATGCGTCTGCCAGTTCCTTGCCCATACCTACCGCTTGCGACCCCTGTCCGGGGAAAACGAGTGCGCGTGTCATTATATTAAATAAACCCTTGTCCGCTTCTACGAAGACTGTGCCGAAAACCGGCCCCTTGAAATTGAGCCACCCTTGATAGCGTGCGCAAGCGCACTGTCAAGAACTGAAACCTGATGGGCGCGGTTGGTTTGATTTTTTATTTCCCAAAACTGCACGTCGCGGTCACACTATAACAATAGTGTGACTTCGGGTTTGACACCCGATTTGCGCGTTTATGGCATATTTTGTGTCATTTACGAAGGACTGGCTGTTGCGCAGCGCACAATACGCATCCCCCACACATCCCCAACCGTCACCGCCGACGCCCCATGGAAAACCAAGGCCTGCTATCGCCTTAAGTCCGAAGATACATTGGATACAAGGACAAACGCCGCCTTCACAATCGCGTGCATGTCGGTTATCCCGAAACCGCAACGCTCAGACCGTGACAGTTCCAAGTCAGAAAAACGCAGGTTTCTGCCGATACTGTCAAAGTCATCGCGCTATCCCGTAATCGGCAAAAAGCTGCATTTGGCGTTGCACTCATGGGCGAAAAGTGTATATTCCGCCGTCTCACGGCTCCTTGCCGGGATTGTCCGGCTATGCCTGCATGGCACGAGGTCATGCAGGAAGAGATAAGCCAAAAGGAGTAATAGGAGTATTATGAGCAAATACGAAAGCGTGTTTATCGCACGTCAGGACTTCTCGACCGCACAGGTCGAAAGTCTGAACGAAAAGCTGACCCAGACCATCGAAGGTCTCGGCGGCAAAATCGCCAAAACCGAATATTGGGGTCTGCGTTCCCTGGCATACCGTGTCAAAAAGAACCGCAAAGGCCACTATACTCTCTTCCAGATCGAAGCTGACAAAGACGCGATCGCGGAATACGAGCGTCAGATGCGCCTGAACGAAGACGTTCTGCGTCAGATGACTGTCAAGGTTGACGAGTTCGAAGAAGAACAGTCTGCCATTCTGCGCAACCGCGACGAGCGCGGCGGTCGTGGCGGTAATCGCCGTGGCGGTCCCCGTCAGAACGGCTAACAGATAGCGAGGAGATAATATCATGGCTGGACGTCGTCTGTTTTTCCGTCGTCGTAAAACCTGCCCGTTCTCGGGTGATGATGCGCCGAAGATTGACTACAAAGATGTCAAACTGCTGCAGCGTTTCGTTTCCGAACGCGGCAAAATCGTTCCGAGCCGTATTACTGCGGTTTCGGCCAAGAAGCAGCGCGAACTGGCGAAAGCCATCAAGCGTGCACGCTTCCTGGCGCTGCTGCCCTACGCAGACCAGGTCTGAGGCAGTCGGCAAGAGACCCTTTTGAGGTCTCGGGCCGGGAGTAAATGATGCAACGTGACACCCTCATAGCGATTGGGACCGGACTTGGCAGTGCCGTTCTGTTCCTGCTGGTTCTATCAGGAAATCCGTTTGCTCTTTTGCTTTCATACTTCGGGCATCTGCCGCTTTTCCTTACGGGATTGTGGCAAGGGCCCAAACGCCTGCTGGTTGCGGCATTTGCCGCATGTATTGCCCTCATTCTTATGGGGGGATTACTGCCTTTCACGGTCTTTATGGTCGTGTTTGCCGGACCGGCGATGTTGTTGACCCGCATGGCGCTGGTCGTCCGGAAAGATCAAAATGGCAATCTTGCCTTTCTGCCTTCCGGAATTGTCGTAAGTGCCATGGCCGTCATGGTCGCGACGGTAATGATCTTCGTTACCGGAACACTGACGGCGGAAGGTGTGGACATTCAGGACTTCATCGCGAAGTTCCTGAGCCAGATGTACTCGGAAATGGGTGTCCCTATGACATCCGATGTTCAGGGTCTGATTGGTATGTTCCAGACTTACTTCCCGGCGATTGCAGCGGTGAGCTGGCTTTTGATGCTGTTCGCCAATGCCGCAATCGCACAGGCAATTTTGGTGCGTGCAGGCAAAAACCTGCGTCCGACACCAAGTATGGCAACCTTTGCCTTGCCTGGCTGGTCACTGTTTGTGTTTGCCCTGGCCGGGTTTACGGTCGGCTTTGCCGATGGTTCGCTGGCTTATGTGGCGCGCAACGTCGCGGTGGTACTGGCAGTGCCGTTCCTGTTTCAGGGATTGGCGCTGGTGCATGGGCAGGCAGCCCGATGGCCGCAAAAACGTGTAATTCTGACGGTGTTTTACATCGTCGCGGTTCTGTCCACCTGGTCGTTTATCGCGATCACCGGACTTGGAATTGTTGAGCATTTAATCAGGCTGCGGGGGAAAGAACCGATGACCCGTAGCAATGAGGAGGATCGGTGATGGAAGTTATTCTGCTCCAGCGGGTAGAAAAACTCGGTCAGATGGGTGACGTAGTCTCCGTCAAGCCGGGCCACGCCCGCAACCGCTTGCTGCCGCAGGGCATGGCCCTTCGTGCAACCAAAGCAAACATCTCTGTGTTCGAAGCACAGAAAGCACAGCTTGAAGCTGACAACCTGGAACGCCGTAAGGAAGCAGAAGCTGTTTCCGAGAAGATGGGTGAACTCGCAGTCACCGTCGTTCGTCAGGCATCCGACGTTGGCCAGCTTTATGGTTCGGTCACTGCCCGCGATATCGCAAACGCAGTAACCGAAGCAGGCTTCACTGTTGCCCGTACCCAGGTCGTTCTTGATCAGCCGATCAAGACCCTTGGTCTGCATCAGGTCCGTATCAACCTGCACCCGGAAGTTATCATTGAGGTAACCGCCAACGTTGCACGTTCTGAAGAAGATGCCGCTGAACAGCTCCGTAAGGGTGCTGCTGTTCTTGGCACCATCGAAGAAATGGAAGCGGAAGAAGAGGAAGCCCTCGAAGCCGCTGAAGAACTCTTCGAAGAAGAAGTTCCGGCTGACCTTGCAGAAGCAATCGAAGCTGACGAAGAAGAAACCAACGCTTAATCGCAGGTTCTTCGAACGATTTGAAAACGGCACATCCGAAGGGATGTGCCGTTTTCTTTTGCCCTAATGCCAAGGCCCGTCGATTTTTTCAAAGCATTTCAGGAGCCTGCAGCATCTGCGACCTCTGCGCTGGCGGAATACCGGCTATGAGTTATACCGATTAGCTCTTTGCGGTATTGCGGATGCCTGCTACCTTTTCGGCCCATGACAGATCCCAATTTAGATGCCCTTTTTGCCCCGCTTGAACCGGACCATGGCGCCGACACCGAAATGGTGCTCGATCGCATGGCGCCGCACAATTTTGAAGCGGAGGCTGCCCTTCTTGGCGCGATCCTTAATAACAACGCCGCCTACGAGCGCGTGTCGGATATCCTGCGCCCGGAACATTTCGCTGATGGGCGTCACGGTCGCATCTTTGAAGCCTGCGGCAAGCTGATCGAACGCGGCCAACTGGCCAACCCGGTCACGCTCAAAGCCTACTTCAAGCAGGATGAACATCTTGCAGAAATCGGTGGTGCGCAATATCTGGCCGAACTGTCAAACAACCTGGTTTCGGTGATCAATGCCAGCGACTATGGCAAGCTGGTCTATGACCTGTATCTGCGACGCGAACTGATCGAACTTGGCGAGGAAGTCGTCAACGAAGCCTATCAGTACGAACTTGATACCGACGCCACCAACCAGATCGAAAGAGCCGAACAGAAACTGTTTTCTCTGGCAACAGCCGGTTCCGCGGAATCGGGCTTTGTCGCCTTTGGCCCTGCCCTTGCCAAGGCCTATGAAAATATTGATCACGCCTATAAAAACGCCGGGCGCGTTGTGGGTGTGACCACGGGCTTGCGCGATATCGACCGCAAACTGGGTGGTTTGCACCCGTCTGACTTGCTGATCCTTGCCGGTCGTCCGTCGATGGGTAAAACAGCCCTTGCGATGAACATCGCGTTTAACGCCGCCATCGCATCGCATCAGAACCGCGCTGCGGGCGAAGACACCCGCGATGAAACCCGAACCGGGGCGATTGCCGTATTCTCGCTTGAGATGGCGGCCGAACAGCTTGCCGGGCGCCTTTTGTCGCAGGCCGCCGAGGTTTCTGGCGATAACATGCGCCGTGGTGATCTGAACGAACAGGATTTCGAACGTCTGTTGCTGGCAACCCAGGAACTCAATACCGTTCCGCTTTACATCGATGATACGCCGGCCCTTCCGGTATCAACCCTTCGCACACGTTGCCGCCGCCTTAAGCGCCAACACGGCCTCGCGATGATCGTCGTCGATTACCTGCAGCTTCTGGCACCACCGACCAACTTCCGTGGCGATGGCCGCGTTCAGGAAGTCTCGGAAATTACCCGTATGCTCAAGGCGATTGCCAAGGAACTCGAAGTTCCTGTTCTGGCCCTGTCGCAGCTTTCACGCGCGGTCGAACAGCGCGAAGACAAACGCCCGCAGCTTTCCGACCTTCGTGAATCCGGCTCGATCGAGCAGGACGCCGACGTCGTGATGTTCATTTATCGCGAACAATACTATCTCGAACGTGCCGAACCGGCCCAGCGCCCGGAAGAAGCCACCGACAAATTCGGGGAACGCTATTCGCAGTGGCAGGAACGTCTGAACCACGTTTACAACACTGCCGAAGTTATTGTTGCCAAGCAGCGTCACGGCCCGGTGGGCAACGTGCGCCTGTTCTTTGACGGGAACTACACCAAGTTTGGTGATCTTGATCACACTGAAGAAGAATATGAATAGAGGATAGGGCATCCACCCATCCAACAACGGATTCCACGGGGTATTACGAATGACCGTTCTTCCCGCCGTCGGCCGTGCTGCCGAGTGCGCGGAACTGCAAATCAATCTGAAAGCAGTTGCCGACAACTATAAAACTCTGACCAAACGCTATACCGGGCGCACCTGTGCGGCTGTGGTAAAGGCGAATGCCTATGGTCTTGGCGCCCAGACAATCGTCCCGGTCCTCAAAAAGCAGGGCTGCCGCCTGTTCTTCGTGGCACATGCCAACGAAGCAGCCGAACTGTTCCCGCTTCTGCGGGGCGGCGGGCGGATTGCGGTTCTGAACGGTGTTCTGCCCGGTGACGAGGCGTTCTTCATTGAAAATGACGTCATCCCGGTTCTGAATGATCTTGAGCAGATCGAACGTTGGTCAAACCTGTGCCGTGAATACGAACGTCCGGCCCCGGCCTTTATCCATCTTGATACCGGTATGAGCCGCCTTGGCCTGACGCCACTTGATGTCAGCAACCTTGTCGATCGCTATTCATCCCTGCTCTACGGGTTTGAAAAGGCCGGTTACATGACCCACCCGGTTGCGGCTGATGAGGCAGGAAACCCGGTCACCAAGGAACAGTACGACCTGTTCATGAAATGGTATCGTCGCCTGCCGCCGGCCCCGCGCGGGTTCTGTAACTCGTCGGCGATTTTCCGCAACGATGACTACCATCTTGAATTCTGCCGTCCGGGCATCGCCCTTTGGGGTGGAAACCCGACGCCGGAAACCACCAACCCGATGCGTTCTGTCGTGAACCTTAAGGTCAAAGTCCTTCAGGTCCGCGAAATCGATGAACCTCAGACAGTTGGTTATGGCGGCACCTGGCAGGCAAAACGCAAATCGAAAATCGCCACCCTTGCAGTCGGGTATGCTGATGGCTGGCTGCGTTCGCTTTCCAATTCCGGCAAGCTGATCATCAAGGGGCACGAAGTTCCCTATGTCGGGCGTGTTTCGATGGATGCGATTACGGTTGATATCACCGACCTTCCGGGCAAAACGCTTAAGGCCGGGGATATGGTGTCGCTTCTTGATGACAAGATGACGGTTGACGACGTTGCATCTGCTGCTGGTACAATCGGTTATGAAATTCTAACTTCTCTTGGACATCGCTACCGGCGGGTTTATACAGAGAGCTAAATCATAATAGCCAGCCAGACAATTCCGGCAGGTCGATAACAGGGGACTTCGAAGTACAGATGCCGATCTTTGCGCCGGTTGGCCATATGTTTCTGACCTTTTTGGCCCTTGTCGGTCGCGTCACGGTATTTGCGGGTCGCACCATCGGCCACATGGTCACACCGCCGATCTATTTCCGCCTGATTTTCAAACAGATGCGTGAAATCGGCTATTTCTCGTTGCCGGTTGTCGCCATGACCACCCTGTTTGCCGGGATGGTTCTGGCCCTGCAATCCTATTCGGGGTTTTCACGCTTTTCAGCCGAAAGTGCGGTTGCGACGGTGGTTGTCATTTCCATGACCCGCGAATTGGGCCCGGTTCTGGCGGGCCTAATGGTTGCGGGCCGTGTGGGTGCCGCCATTGCCGCCGAAATTGGCACCATGCGTGTGACCGAACAGATCGACGCCCTGGTGACCCTTTCGACCAATCCGTTCAAATATCTGGTTGTGCCGCGTGTGATTGCCGGTTTGATCACTCTGCCCGTTCTGGTTCTGATCGGCGATATTATCGGGGTGATGGGCGGCTATCTGGTGGGCGTGAACAAGCTTGGCTTTAATGACGGATCCTATATCCGCAACACCTTCCAGTATCTTGAACAGCTTGATGTGGTGTCGGGTCTTGTGAAGGCGGCTGTGTTTGGCTTTATCATCACATTGATGGGTTGCTATCACGGGTATCATTCACGGGGCGGTGCGCAGGGCGTTGGTCAGGCAACCACCAATGCGGTTGTTTCAAGTTCCATCCTGATCCTGATTTCGAACTATATCGTCACCGAATTGTTCTTCACGCGATAAGGGCCGGTTGACAGGATCATGAGCAACACAGCCAAGATATCGCTTCGCAACGTTCACAAGGGCTTTGGCCCGAAAAAGGTGCTTCAGGGTGTTGACCTTGATGTCGCACCGGGTGAGTCGGTTGCCATCATTGGCGGCTCGGGCACCGGCAAGTCGGTCACGCTGAAATGCGTTCTGGGCCTTCTTACCCCGGATCAGGGTTCGATCAAGGTGGACGGGGTCGAAATGACCACCGCATCACAGGCCGAACGCGATGCCATGCTGGCAAAGACCGGCATGCTGTTTCAGGGGGCGGCCCTTTTTGACTCACTGACCGTTTGGGAAAATGTTGCCTTTGGCCTGATCGAAGGTCAGGGCATGAAACCGGCCAAGGCCCGCGATCTTGCGATTGCCCGGCTTGAGGATGTCGGTCTGGCGGCTGATATCGCCAACATGTCCCCGGCATCGCTTTCAGGCGGCATGCAAAAACGTGTTGGCCTCGCGCGCGCCATCGCGACCGAGCCGGAAATCCTGTTCTTTGACGAACCGACCACCGGCATTGATCCGATCATGGGCGATGTCATCAATGATCTGATCGTCAAATGCACCCGCGAACTTGGTGCCAGTGCGATGACCATCACCCATGATATGGCCAGTGCACGCAAGATCGCCGACCGCGTTGCCATGCTGTATCAGGGCAAGATCATCTGGGATGGGCCGGTTGCCGATATCGACACGTCCGATAACCCATATTTGCAACAATTCGTTGCCGGTGATATCGAAGGCCCGCTTGAACTTGATCTCAAGCATCTCTGAACGCGGCCTAATCGCCGATACCACTTCTTTGATCTGCGGAGCATTCTGTGGCCAAAACCCAAAGCCGTTTCATCTGCCAGAACTGTGGTGCCGAGTACCGCAAATGGACCGGGCGTTGCGATGCCTGCGGCGAATGGAACAGCATCGAGGAAGAACGTGTTGAAAGCGGCCCCAAGGCCACCGGCGGCATTGCCGGGGGCGCCAAGGGCAAGACCATCGAATTCGTCGCCCTTGAAGGCGAAAGTGCTAGCCCCAAACGCATCATAAGCGGTATCACCGAACTCGATCGCGCCTGCGGAGGCGGGCTTGTACCGGGGTCGGCCCTTCTGGTCGGCGGCGATCCTGGGATTGGTAAATCAACCATTCTGTTGCAGGCCGTCGGGGCCATGGCCGCCAAACATAAATGCGCCTATATCTCGGGCGAGGAAGCAGTTGATCAGGTGCGCATGCGCGCAGCCCGCCTTGGCCTTGAAAAATCGAAGGTCGACTTTGCCGCCGCGACCAGCCTGCGCGACATCATCACCACCCTTGAAGCCAGCAGCCATGACGTGGTGGTGATTGACTCGATCCAGACCATGTATGCCGACACCCTTGATAGTGCGCCGGGCACGGTGTCACAGGTCCGCGCCTGCGCGCTGGAACTCATCCGCCTTGCCAAGCGTAAGGGCTTTGCCGTCTTGCTTGTCGGTCACGTCACCAAGGAAGGCCAGATTGCCGGTCCGCGTGTGCTGGAACATATGGTCGATACGGTTCTGTATTTCGAAGGCGAACGCGGTCATCAGTTCCGCATCCTGCGTGCAGTCAAAAACCGTTTCGGTGCGACCGATGAAATCGGTGTGTTTGAAATGGGTGATGCGGGTCTGGTCGAAGTCCCCAACCCCTCCGCGCTGTTTCTGGCAGATCGTGATTCCCCGGTCAGTGGCACCGCGGTATTTGCCGGGCTTGAAGGCACACGCCCGATGCTGGTTGAAATTCAGGCGCTTGTGGCGCAATCGGCCCTTGCCACCCCGCGTCGTGCGGTCGTTGGCTGGGACTCTGCGCGCATGAACATGATATTGGCGGTGCTCGATGCCCGCTGTGGCCTGCCGCTCAGCCAGTTTGATGTTTACCTTAACGTCGCCGGTGGTTTGCGGGTTGGTGAACCCGCGGCCGACATGGCGGTTGCGGCAGCACTGATTTCAGCGGTCGCCGATGCGCCGGTTCCGGGCGAGACGGTGATTGTCGGGGAAATCGGTCTTTCGGGCGAAGTTCGCCCGGTCGGGCAACTCGAATCGCGGTTGAAAGAAGCCACCAAACTTGGCTTTGGCAATGCCTATACGCCCAAGAATGGCACCCAGGGCAAGAAGAAGATGTCGATCAAGGGCCTCAATCAGACCGAAATCGGCCATCTTCAGGATTTGGTAAACCTCTTCGGCGACGATGTCCGCGACAAGGTGCGTCCGCGCGAAGGGATGTATTAAGCGCCTTTACCGCAACCTCGCCCGCCACCCGGACTGACGAACAAGGTTTACACATAAATGGATTTCTCCGCCCTTCCCGATCTTGGCGCACGTGATGTGTTTGATCTGATTGTTGTCGGCATTTTGCTGATATCGGGGATATTTGCCTTTTTCCGCGGTTTTATCCACGAAACCCTGTCGATGATGGGCTGGGTCGGTGCCGGGCTTGTCGCCCTTTATGGCTATCCGGTTGCGCGGCCCTATGTGCGGGATTTGATCCCGTCCGAACTGATTGCCGATCTGGCAACCGGGGTTGGCCTGTTTCTGATTTCGTTTTTGATTTTCTCGTTTATCAGCGGGCGCATTGGCCGGGCGGTTCAGAATTCCGGCCTCGATAGCCTCGATAGCACGCTTGGCTTTGTATTCGGGCTTTTGCGCGGGGCCCTGATTGTCTGTATCGGTTTCCTGGCGCTGTCCTGGTTGCTGCCAGCAGATTCGCAGCCCGACTGGGTCCGTGATGCCCGCACCCGCCCGGTTCTGGAAGAAGGTGCCTTCCTCATTATGCGCATGGCACCTGACGAAATTTTCGATACCACGGCGCAAGAGCTTGAGCGCGCTCAGCGTGAGGCCGATGCGAACGAAAAAACCTATCGCCAACTTCTTGGTCCGGAACCAAAAGGGACTGGACCCGCGCCCCTAAACGGGTATACAAGGCCCTCGCGCGATGATTTGGATCGCCTGATTGAGGCGACCACTAACGAGTGAGGCGTGTGGGTTTCGTAAGAATAACGAATTCCGTGCGCCACCGGCGAGAGAGCGGAACCCACTCATGCTGACCACCAATCCATTTGATGACGACAAGCTACGTGAAGAATGTGGCGTCTTTGGCGTTTTTGGCTCCCCCGATGCGACGGCATTAACGGCCCTTGGCCTGCATGCGCTGCAACATCGCGGACAGGAAGCCGCAGGCATTGTGTCCTATGACGGCGAAGATTTTCCGGCACACCGGGCATCCGGCCAGGTTGGCGATATCTTCGGCTCCGAAGATGTCATCAAAAGCCTGCCCGGCCACCGTGCGGTCGGCCATGTCCGCTACTCGACGGCGGGCGGCAAGGGCCTTCGCAACGTACAGCCGCTTTTTGCCGACTTTGAATTCGGTGGTCTGGCGATTGCCCATAACGGCAACCTGACCAACTCGCTTGCGGTGCGTGAACGCCTTGTCAAACGCGGCTCGATCTTCCAGTCGACCTCGGATACCGAGACCTTCATTCACCTGATCGCGACCAGCCTGTATGAAAAGATCGTCGATCGCTTGATCGATGCGGTCCGTCAGGTTGAAGGTGCCTATTCCCTGGTCGTCATGACCCAGAAGAAACTGATCGGTGTGCGGGATCCGCTGGGTGTGCGTCCGCTGGTTCTGGGCAAGCTCAATGATGCCTATATCCTGTCATCGGAAACGGTTGGCCTTGATATCGTTGGCGCGGAATTCATCCGCGACGTCGAACCGGGTGAAATCGTTGAAATCACCGATGATGGCCTGCGTTCGATCAAGCCGTTCAAACCGCAAAAATCGCGCTTCTGCATTTTCGAGCATGTCTATTTCGCCCGCCCCGACAGCATCGTCGAAGGCACAAGCGTCTATGACGTGCGCAAGCATATCGGTCGCGAACTGGCCCGTGAATCCGCTGTTGATGCCGACGTTGTCGTGCCGATCCCGGATTCCGGTGTGCCGTCCGCCCTTGGCTATGCCGAGGAAAGCGGTATCCCGTTCGAACTGGGCATCATCCGCAACCACTATGTCGGGCGTACCTTTATCGAGCCGACCGATCAGATCCGCCACCTTGGCGTGAAGCTGAAACATAACGCCAACCCGGGCAAGCTTAAGGGCAAGCGCGTTATTCTGGTTGATGACTCGATCGTGCGTGGCACGACCTCGACCAAGATTGTTGATCTGGTCCGTCAGGCCGGTGCAGCCGAAGTCCATATGCGCATCACAAGCCCGCCGACCATGAACCCGTGCTTCTATGGCGTTGATACCCCGTCCAAAGACAAACTGATGGCGGCCAATCACGACATCGAAAGCATGGCAAAGATCATCGGTGTCGACAGTCTGGCCTTCGTCACCATTGATGGCCTGTATCGTGCCACCGGTCTTGAAGGCCGTGACAACGATAATCCGGCCTTCTGTGATGCGTGCTTCACCGGCGACTACCCGATCAAGCTCACCGATCACAATGCCGAAAACAAGGACCGCAAGCTCAGCCAGTTGGTTGAAAGGCAGTCTGCATGACCGACACCAAACGTCTTGAAGGTCGCGTTGCCCTGATCACCGGGGCTTCGCACGGGATCGGATGTGCTGTTGCCAAGCGCTTTGCGGCCGAGGGCGCGCATGTGATTGCGATTGGCCGAAATGTCGGTGCGCTCGAAGAACTGAGCGACGACGTCACGGATGCCGGTGGCAAGATCACCCTGCTGCCGCTTGATCTGACCATGTTTGACAAGATCGATATGCTTGGCCCGACGATCTATGAGCGGTTCGGCAAGCTGGATATTGTGGTTGGTAACGCAGGCCTTCTGGGCGAAATCGCCCCGGTGGGCCATATTGATGCGCAGGTGTTCCAGAACACCTATGCCACCAACGTCACGGCAAACTTCCACCTGATCCGCACCACCGACAAGCTCCTGCAGCTTTCAGACGCGGGCCGGGCGATCTTCGTGACCTCGAACGCATCGGCAAAAGGTCGCGCCTTCTGGGGCCTTTATGCGTCGACCAAGGCAGCGCTTGAAAGCCTTGTTCTGTCCTATGCACAGGAACTCGAAGAAACCAAGGTCAAGGTCAACCTGATCAATCCGGGCCGCATCCGCACCAAAATGCGCGCCGAAGCCTATCCGGGCGAAGATCCCGAAACGCTTCCGACCCCCGAAAGCATCACCGACGTGTTTGTCGATCTGGCAGAAGCCACCTGCACCAAACATGGTGAAGTGGTCAACGCTTCCTGAGTTTGATGCGCGGATCACAGTCAAAATTGCAAAAGGCCTTGCTGGTATCGCAAGGCCTTTTGTTTTGCGTTTGATTACGTGCGCCCCTACTCCGCCGTGCTCATGCCCATGCGCTGCAAGACTCGGCGCTCAACGACAACGACCAGTTGGTAGAACACAACAGCCAAAATGACGGACAGGGCCGCCACGGTCCAGATCATGCCGTAATCCATATAACCGCGCGACTGGTTCAACAAATTGCCAAGCCCCTTACCCGTCGCAAGCCATTCGGCAATCATCACCCCCAGAAGCGCGCGCGGCACCGTCAGGCGCGTTGCCGCAAACAAATATGGCATGGATGCCGGAATGGTGATGATGCGCAATTCCTGCCCCGCAGAGGCCCCATATGCCATGGCCAGTTCACGGGTCGCGCGCGGCACCATCGATATCCCTTGCGCCAAAATCACGAATGCCGGGAAAAACGTTACAGATATCGTCACCCAAAGTGTCAGTGACGTGCCCCGCCCCAACAGCAAAACCAGCAAGGGCGTCAGCGCGACCAACGGCATGGTCTGGGTTACCAGCGCGACCGGCATAAAGGCACGCAAGAATCCCGGAAACAGCCGTGATGAAATGGCCAGCAAAAAGGCAAAGGTCAAACCACACAACAATCCGATACCAGTAATCGGAAGCGTTTCCCAAAGGGCAGCAATCAAACGTTCCTGAGCGCTTTGCGCCGCAGGTGAAAAGAACAGATATTCCACCACGCCAATCGGGGTTTTTGAAATCATTGCCGGCACGTCAAGAAGCCGGATAAATGCCCACCAAAACAGGAACGGCAATAGCACCGCCATCGCCCCGGCCAGAATTGATGACAGTGGTCTGCTTTGTTCATCCCCTGCCTTTTCAGGCACCGACATGTTCATCGTGACCGCCCGGCTTGCACCGACGAAGCGATGCGACATAAGCGCAAACACCCCATAGGCCAAACCGGCAATCAGGGTGGCGACAACACCAATTCCCCAAAGACGTTCCGGTTCGGCCCGACCAAGCGAACCCAGAAGATACGCGCCAAGCCCCCAGCGACCGCCACCACCAAATTCAGCAAGGATGGCACCAAGAACTGCATTGGGTGCGGCAACGCGCAAGCCCGACAGGATGGATGGCAAGGCGCTTCTGAACTGAACCATGCGCATGATCAGCCAGTTACTGCCGCCATAAACCCTGATCAGGTCCGCCGCCCGGCTGTCAGACTGGGAAAGGCCAATCACGGTTGCCGTCATGGTCACGAAGTAACAGCCAAGGGCGGCAAGAACCACCCGCGGGGTCAAACCCGACAGCGTCAGCGACAGGATCGGTGCAATGGCAATGGGCGGCAGGGCAAAGATCGCAATGTTCAAGCCGCGAAAGACGCGCAATGACACCGGGATCAAAACAAAGAAAATACCGGCCACCACACCAAGCAGATTGCCGATCACAAACCCAAGTCCGGATGCCTTGAGCGTTTCCCAAACATGGAGCGGATAGTCGGATCGGTCGTTCCAAAGCCCGATCAGGATCTCGCTGACGCCTGGCAATGCGCCATCGGCAATCAAGTCAAGTCTGCCGACCACTTCCCAGACAAGAAGCAGTGCGACAACATTGCGCAGTGGAGCGGCCCATTGTTTATTGCCCGCCATGAAGTACCTCGGCAACCTTGTCGCACAGGGCATGGAAGGCAGGATCGGAAAACAGCTCGGGTTTGCGCGGGCGTTCGAACGGAACATCAATCACCACCGAAAGACGCCCCGGATTGGCCGACATCACTGCAATCCGGTCCGCAAGGAAGACGGCCTCGTCAATGCCGTGGGTGACGAGAAATGCCGTGGCCTGACTTTCCTGCCAGATGCGTTGCAGTTCAAGATTCATCTGACGCCGCAAGATTTGATCGAGTGCGCCAAAAGGTTCATCCATAAAAAGCACGCGCGGACGGGTCACCAGCGCGCGGGCAATTGCCACACGCTGGCGCATTCCGCCGGAAAGTTCGCCCGGCAGGGCATTTTCATAACCTTTCAGGCCAACCAGTTCGATCAAATGTTGAACATCCGGGGCAAAGTCCCGAATGTTCTTTCTGAGGACTTCCAAGGGCACTTCGACATTCTGGCGCACAGACCGCCAGGGCAGAAGTGCCGCATCCTGAAAGGCAACACCGGTCAGACCGGCCCGCGTCGCATCCTGTGGTTCGCGATCCTCGATCAGCACCGCGCCCTTGTCGGCATCTTCAAGACCCAGCGCAATTCGCATGGCTGTGGACTTGCCACAGCCTGACGGGCCGATGATCGCGGTAAACGACCCCGAAGGACAACTCAGGGACATATCCCTGAGCGCCTCGATGGTTTTTCCGCGCCCGCTGAAGGTCTTGCAGACACCGTGGAATGTGATCCCCCCAGAGGGCATCCTAGATCTCCTCAAGCAGCGTGGTATCGAACATGTCGCGGCTGCCATTTATGCCAATTTGGCCAAGGGCAGTCAGGCAGGCTTCGATGTCATCTTCAGCCATTGAGAAGATGCCGTTCGGGCTTTCAACGAGCGGCTGCTGCGCCTTGTTGAAGTAGATTTCGTTTTCGATGGTCCGGCCCGTTCCCTTGAACCAGCTATCGGCCCATTTCGGCGGCCAGACCGTCGGATCAACAAAGTTTTCTTCCCAGCCGCGACGCGATGCGCGCAACCAGCCAACCAGTTCCTTGCGCTTGGTTTTAAGCGTTTCTTCGGTCACCACAACTGTATCGTTAAAGATGGTAAAGCCGAAATCATAAAGCAGGAACGAGGTTGCCTCTGCCCCCTGCTGGGAAATTGTGAACGGAACATTGGTGGTGAAATCAAGGCTGGCGTCAATTTCACCCTTGATCAGCGGGGTCGGATCATATGCATACGGAACGATGTTAACATCGGCCTTGTCGATACCGTTCAGTTTCAGCATCGCTTCAACCGAAATGACATTGACCGGCGGCACGGCAAGAGTCTTGCCGACAAGATCTTCGGGTTTGTTGATCGGGTTGGATTTCAATGAAACGATGCCGATCGGGTTTTTCTGATATTGGGTGCCGATGATCTTGAACGGTGCGCCCTGTTCTGAAATCGCCTTGATGGTGGTGTCTGGTGTGGTCAGGGTCAAATCGGCACGCCCGGTGATGATTGTGCTTTCGGGAATGACATCCGGCCCCCCCGACGCATAGCTCATATCAAGGCCTTCGTCGGCGTAATAGCCCTTGTCGAGCCCCAGAAAATAACCCGCGAATTCCGCGTCATTGATCCAGGATGCCTGCATGGCAAACGGCGATGCGGCCATTGCACGGAACGATCCGAACGGCATGGCGGATGCGGCGGCGCCTGCGGCAGCTGCGCCAAGAAAACGGCGACGACTCAGTTTCATATCCATAGCTTAATCTCCCTGATGAATTTCGGTGGTCGGCCTGCGCATTTTTTGCGCTTATGCCAGCCCCTGAATACGTTGAAGTTCTTGAAGCGGGGGCGTTTCCTCGATTTGTTTTGGGTCCAGAAGCGGCCATTTCACACCACTTGGACGTTTTGCCCGGCGCCCGACATCAAGCACGCGGGTGGGTGTCATGATCTGATCCACAAGGATGTCGGTTTCCGATGGTTGAAGCATCTCTGCGACCACCTGAACATCATGAACAACGGCCACAACCGGGGTGGTTTCATCGACCAGACCAAGATCGGTGAACATGCCCCATTCAAGGTCAAAGAACCCGTGTCCCTTGCCAAACCGCACCCCGTTCATCGACACGGCCGACGCACCGGTGACCATGTAGTCAAAGCGACCACGTTTGGCGATTTCTTCAAGGGTGATCGGGCGGCCGAAATGCTCCATACCATCCAGCCAGGATGCATAAAGCGCGGCCCCATCGGGAACCATGGAAGGCTCAAGAAGCAAAAAACCGCGATAGATGCCATAGGTCGACATGACAAACGTTTTGCCATCCTCGATCATCCGACGACGAAGATCGGCAAGGCAGTTATCCGGGGTGATAAAGGCAAACTCGGATTTCTGATAAGCTTCGGTTTCAACGATCTTGTCGACCGCCTGTTCGGAGCCGTCAAAGTCAGGAATGACTTCAGCAAAGTTCAAATGGAAACGTGTATCGGGCTTTGCCACGTCGTGAAGCTTTGACCAAATTCGTTCGCGAACCACCTTGGAGGTTGACATGATGCAATCCTGCGTCGTTTCATAATTATGCGTTTCACTGTTTCAAAAATAAGAAACACCTGTTTCATTCGTCAAGATGTTTCTTGGCTCACCTCTAGGTACAAGGGTCGAAAATGGCCTCTCGACTGATCTTACGCATCCAGGAAAAACAGGCCCGCCTGACAAGCGGCGAAAAGAAAATTGCGAAAACTATCCTTGAAAATCAGGATATTATCGAAACTCATACGGCAACCGAGATCGCCAATCTATCCGGCGTATCAAAGGCCACGGCCGCACGATTTTTTCGTACCCTTGGATATGCCGATTTTGAGGAAGTTCGCCTGCAGGCCCGTGAAGAACGCAACCAGAAACAGCCGTATCGTCAGACCATTGTTTCAGAAACGGCCGTTTCACTGGGCCGTTCCATTGGCGACCATCTGGAACTGGAACTTCAAAACCTGACGCGCAGTTTCGAGGAACTCAGTTCCTACAAACTGATGGAAACAATTGATATTGTTGCTTCAGCACCCAGTGTCTGGTTTCTTGGTTTCGGGGCCGAGGATGGTGTTGCACGCACCGGTCGGGCGATGTTTTCACGCCTGCGTCATGGCGTTCATTACATTTCGGGAGTCGGCCAAGACTGGTCAAGCGATCTGGCCATGGTTGGCCCGCGAGATGTCCTGATTTTACTCACGCTCGACACCCGCCCCAAGGTGATGCGCCCGATCATCAATTATGCCCGCACATCGCGCATGCGCGTCGTCACCCTGACTGATCACAGCTATGAAAAACAGGCCGCGCGCTTTTCCGACGTGGTCCTGCCCTGCCATGTTGCAAGCTATGGACTATTGCCAACACATGCGACGCTGCTATCCATGCTGCGCCTGATGGGCATTGCCTATGCCGGAAAGAACCCGGAGTCGGTCAAACAGCGTGCCGATACGCTTGATGCAATTGTCGAAGAACTCGACATCATGGAATAGGACGGGCGAAATATTGCTGTTTTGCCTTGGCAATCAATTGATTGCCAAACTGCCCACCGCACCGTTACCATGCCCGCAACACGCCGATAAAGAGATTGCAAGCGCAGAGGGAACCAAGATGCGACAGACCTTCCGACAGAACAAAGCCGTCGCACTGATCACCGCCGCCATCCTTGGCATACTTATCCTTCCGAGCGCCCCGGCAAAGGCCGAAATGGATGCAGAGCGGGGAAAAACCCTGTTTGCCGAACGTGGCTGCGTCATCTGTCATTCGGTCAACAATGTCGGTAGCAACACTGCGACCAGTCTTGATGCATCAAACATGAATATCGCGCGTGAGCCGTTTGAATT
Organism: Thalassospira indica; assembly: GCF_003403095.1. Taxonomy (NCBI): domain Bacteria; kingdom Pseudomonadati; phylum Pseudomonadota; class Alphaproteobacteria; order Rhodospirillales; family Thalassospiraceae; genus Thalassospira; species Thalassospira indica. The sequence continues at coordinate 3,219,703 of NZ_CP031555.1, forward strand.
CTTTGCCCGCATGTGGCGCGGCGCGCCGCAGATGCTGGCCCTGCAGCAGGCCGATCTTGGCTATCAGATCGATTTTTCCGGTCAGGACATCGCCGATATTTTCGCCTTTGTTCAAAGCCGTGAAATTCAGGAAGGCTTCACCGAACAGGACCTTCCCGACCATATCAAGGAAATCATTGATAACGGTCCGTCGACTGCCATCGATTAAAGCGCCCGGAACACCCAAGACACACAAAAGCCGCCCTCGTTTCCGACGGGCGGCTTCGTTGTGTTTGGCTACAAATCGAAACTAGCGTTTCTTTTTCTTGTTGGCAAAGGGGTTGTCGCTGCTACGCAAATAGATGCGGATCGGAACGCCCGGCATGTCGAAATCCTCGCGCAGGCCATTGATCAGATAGCGCGTATAGCTTTCGGGCAGTTCCGCCGCCTTGGAGCAGTTGATAAAGAAGCTTGGCGGACGCGATTTCGCCTGGGTCATATAGCGCAGGCGAATACGACGCCCGGAAATGACCGGTGGCAAATGGCGTTCGGTGGTTGCTTCAAGCCAGCGGTTGAGCTGCGAGGTCGGGATGCGACGGCTCCAGATATCGTGGATATCAAGAACGGTCGGCATCAGGCGATCCGTGCCACGCCCGGTCAGGGCCGAGAAGGTCAGAACCGGAATACCCTTGGCCTGGGCAAAGGACGTATCAAGCTTGTCACGCAGTTCCTGCATGACGCCCTTTTTGTCGATGATCGCATCCCACTTGTTAACCGCAATGATCAGCGCACGGCCTTCTTCAAGCACCATACGCGCAATCGTCAGGTCCTGCTTATCAAGCGTATTGGTCGCATCAATCATCAGGACCACGACCTGCGCATAGCGGATCACGCGCAGCGTATCGGCAACCGACAGCTTTTCAACGCGGTCATCGATCTTCTTCTTGCGGCGCATACCGGCGGTATCGACCAGACGGATCGGACGGCCTTCATAGGACCAGTCGACCGCGATCGAGTCACGGGTGAGCCCGGCCTGCGGCCCGGTCATGACGCGCTCTTCGCCCAAAAGCTGGTTCAGAAGGGTTGATTTACCGGCGTTCGGACGACCAACAATTGCCAACTGGATTTTCGAATTGTCACGTGCGCCTTCGACAATCAGCTCGCCATCTTCGTCTTCGTCGTCCTCGCTGAATTCGATCTCGTAGGACGGGAAGACTTCACCTTCGTCATCGGCAAAACCGTCCTCATCGTCGAAATCTTCATCTGCAAGGCTATCCGCACGGGCCTCATTCAACGCTTCCTGTGCTGCTTCGCGCGCATGCTGTCTGGCAACCCGTTCGCGGTCTTTCCATTCTTTCCAGTGCGGCTCAAGCATGTCATAGAGCAACTCGATCCCAAGGCCATGCTCGGCCGAGATCGGCGCGACATCGCCAAGACCAAGCCCATAGGCCTCATAAAGGCCCGGATCCTGATCACGGCCTTCGTGCTTGTTGGCAATGACATAGACCGGCTTCTCGCGTTTGCGCAGCCAATCGGCAAAATGGTTATCAAGCGGCGTCAGACCGGCACGGGCATCAATCAGGAACAGCGCAACATCGCATTCCTCAAACGCCTTTTCACTTTGCTGGCGCATCATGCCTTCGACGGAATTATCAAACGCTTCTTCCAGACCGGCGGTGTCGATAATGTCAAAAGACATATCGCCAAGGCGTGCCTTGCCATAACGGCGGTCACGGGTCACACCGGGCTGATCGTCCACAAGCGCCAGCTTTTTGCCGACCAGACGGTTAAACAGGGTCGACTTCCCGACATTGGGGCGACCGATAATGGCAACTTTCAGCGACATCTGATTTTCAGACTCTCGTAATAAAAGGCGTTATGCGCCGTGGGCACATTGACCCACGGCGCATCGCAAATCCTGCAAGGCAAATCGCCTTGCCTAAAACTGTATCCTGATCAGCGATATGCGATTAGATCGGCATCCGCAGTCAGGAAGTAAAGGCTGTCACCGGCAACAGATGGCGGCAGGGTAATTGGCCCGGATACTTCGTCCTCACCAAGAATGTCACCGCTATAAGGGGAAACAGTCATTACTTCGCCCTGCTCGTTACCAACGATCAACCTGTCACCGGCCAGTACCGGCCCTGTCCAGACAATCGGGCCTTCCTGATCCTCGGGATCGGTAAAACGGGGCAGAACGGTCACCCATTTAACCTGTCCGGTGCGTCGACGCAAGGCAATCAAGTCATTTGTATTGGTTAGCAGGTATACATATTCGCCGGCCACCCATGGTGACTGGATGCCACCGGCCTCAAGTTCCCAGACACGAACCCCGGTGCGAAGGTCAATCGCGGTCGTCAAACCGGAGTTGCTTGTCGCAATCACCAGGTCATTATCAATCACCGGCAGGCCGCGAATATCAGCAATCGCCGACACCGCATCGGTACGACCGGCCGCGGCAAGCGCATCCGACCAGATCACCTGACCGTTTTCAACGCGAAGGGCATAAAGTTCGCCCGTCGAATAGGCCGAAATGACAACACCCTGATCCACCGCCGGGCTGGCACCACCGATAAAGGACGCGCCCTCGGACGCACCACGATGGTTCCAAAGCGTTTCACCGGTGCGCGCATTCAACGCAACAGTCTGGTTATCGATGGTAATGGCAAAGACGCGACCACCGCGCACAGTCGGCGCAGAACGCATAGGTGCGGTAACCTGTTGACGCCAAAGGATCGTGGCACTTGGCGCATCAATGGCAATGATTTCGGCAAAGCCCGTCGTGGCATAAATGACACCGGCCTCATAGGCCAGACCGCCGCCCAAAAGCGTGCTGTCTTCTTCGTCCTCAGGTGCGAGTTCAAGCGACCAGATCCGCTTGCCCGAAGATGCGGCAAAGGCACGGACTTCGGCGCTGGCATCGATGGTAAAGATCACACCGCGCGCGACAATCGCCTGATTAAGCAGAAGGTTGTCATCCATCGACCCTTCGCCGATATCAATCGACCAGTCCTGTTCGAGGACATCGTTATCAAGCGCAACGTGATGGAGTGCGTGGCTTGGATAGCCGCCATTTTGCGGCCAGTCGACCATGGGTTCCGGTTCAGGCAAAATCACGCGCTGGTCGGTCAGTTCAATGTCGGGCTGAACCGTGCTTTGCAGGGCAAGGACCGAAATACGCTCGCCGGGAAGCGGCGGATCTTCTGCCTCGCCAAGCCAGCTTGAACACCCTGCCAAAAGGCCCGTCAGGCCCATTACGCAAAGAAGTGACTTAATACCGCGTGTGGTCAAAACCGTATCCCCTGAAAAAACTCACGTCATATGGATCGCAGATTGCGATCCATTGATGCCCGAAGAACCTCAGGCACCAACAGCCTTGAGAATTTCACTTGCCCGTGCGCGCATTCCGGCCGGCGCACTGTTATCATCAGCAATCTCGGTCAGAAGCGGTTTGGCGGCTTCGACCTCACCACCCGCGATATGCAGAAGTGCAATCATTTCACGTGCGGAGTAGTACCACGCATTCTCGGGCACTGCGATCGGCTGAAGACGCGCGATCAGGTCCTGCGCGTTTTCGGCACTGGCGCTGTTCATTGCGATCTGAACAACCGCAAGATCGCGATAAACCTGATCAATGTCGGAATTACCGGCAATTGCTTCGAGTTCGCTGATTGCTGACGGCGTCGCATCCGCGCGAAGGTAAACGGCGGCCTTCTGGAAATGACCAAGCGCGACAAAATCGGCATTGCCATCGGCGATGATCGCATCAAGGGCGGCCAATGCGGCGTCTTCGTCGGTTGCGCTGTCCTGTGCCAGTTCGACGGCATTGGCAAGACGGGTACCGTTTTCGATGCTGGTGCTGGTTTCATAGGTTTTCCAGCCTTCACGACCGGCAACACCCAGCACGATGGCCGCTGCAACGCCGATCACGTATTTCCCGTATTTGCGCCACAGCTCTTCGCTGCGTTCACGCTTAAGGTCTTCTTCGACTTCCTGGAAAATATCAACCACGAAAACGGCTCCAATCCGGTCACAATAAAGCGGGCAACCTGCCCGCTTATCTGAAAAATTTCTGGCAAGGATTTAACGCGCCAGCGGGTACAGGGTCAAGTCTGCTCGACACCATTACGGTTATTCCTACGATTATTTTGCCCCGCCCTCGGATTAAGCGGGATCGCAATAACCGTTTCATGGCTGATATCAGCGCCATGTGGCCCAATTCGGGCACAGCAAACCCAACGGGAAAGAATTGCCTGCCAGACACACATTTTCCCCGCGACATCGCCGGTTTTAAACGGCTTTGAAATGTTTGAACGCCACCATCACCGCACCCGGATGCTTTTTGACGGTGATGCACAGGGCTGAAAACGCCCACGATCAGTGCCACATGTCGTTTTATCGGGCGCAAAGACACAGTTCGGCACAGGGCTTGCTTTGGTAAATGCCAAGGGAACAGATTTGAACTTGTCATCGGTCATATTTGCCCGGTGAGCGGACGGAGACCACAATGAAACGTCGCGAGACTGCACATACCAAGCCCGCAAAACGGCGCCTTATCCGACAGCGTATTCTTGCCGGGCTGTTTGCAGCCTTGATGGGGTCCACTGTATCGGGCTGTGGAACAACGATGTCCGATGTTGTCGGCACCAGCCTGTTCACTGGCGGGGAATGGTATATTGCCTTTGACGTGGTCAGCATCATCAATTCCGACAAAACCCTGATTGACCATGCGGTTTCGCTATCGACCGGTCAGGATTGCTCAACCATCCGCAAGATTGACGGCAAGTCCTATTGCAAAAAGGAACCGGTGCCTGAACCGCCGCTTTATTGCTATCGCTCGCTTGCAGCGGTCAGTTGCTATCGCACGCCAGATCCCTATAACACCGGATCGCAAACCGTTGATTGGCCGCCAACCCGTTCGCGCAGCCTCTAAAATCCGGTCTGTTTTTCATCCATTGAAACTTGAGGCATCGGTCAATCCGCGCTACCGTGTCATCAGGCTGTCATTTTCCCGTTGTGGCAAAGGACAACCCCGAACACACGCTGCCGGAGTACCACATGGGAACATTGTTCGATTTGGCCAAATACCGCAAAGCCAAAAGCTTTGTTCATTTTGACCGGGCTGAACTGATGAAACTCATGAACACATACTCCCGACAGGTTGCCAGCGGCGCCTGGAAGGATTATGCCATCGATCATCTGGACGGGATGGCGATGTTTTCGATTTTCCGTTCAACCCACGAAACCCCTCTTTTCACGGTCATCAAGCTCGGTAACGAGCACAAAAATGCCGGACAATATGTTGCCCTGCATAGCGGTGAGCGCATCAAACAGAGCGCTGAAATCGTCAATGTGCTTGAAGCCATCGAAAAACGCGCCCGCAAGGTCGTGCCCCTGTTTAAAACAAACTCCTGACGGTTCCCACACGTGACCAGCCCCTCATCGGCCAGCCTTTCGGGCCGACACCCCTTATTCGCGCTTGCCGTGCTGGCCTGCCTGCTGTTGCCAACAGCGGCCCATACAGCAGGCATGAGCAAGGAATACCAGACAGGCTACTACGCCTATCAGGCTGGGGATTACGTGCGCGCGCAGTCCTTCTGGCATCTGGCAGCACAGGAAAACGACCCGTATGCGCAATATGCGCTGGGTCTGCTGTATTTCCGCGGTGATCTGGGTGCGCCTGAATACGAAATGGCGGCCGAGTGGTTTGGCAAGGCTGCAAAGACCAACCACGGCGGGGCGACCTATTATCTTGGCCTGATGCATTTCAACGGATTTGGCCTGCCCTACGACCATTTTCAGGCCACGAAATACTTCAAGCGTGCGCTGCGCATTGATCCGCACAATGCCAATGCCGCCTATATGATCGGCGCGCAGTATTTCCATGGCCGCGGGGTTCGCCAGAACTTTGTCGAGGCCGCCCATTACTTTGAAATTGCCGCAAACGAAAACATGCACGCCGCACAATTCATGTTCGGTGCCTTGCTTGAACGTGGATGGGGCGTGAAACAGAATTATGCCGACGCCTATTACTGGCTAAGGCGTGCTGCACGCGGCCCGATCACCTTTCCCGAAGGGGCCAACGAGGCAGAACCACTGAACCCGAAGACTGCACTGGACGCGCTGGAACCAAGGCTCCGGCCCGAGGAAATTCAGCGGGTTGAAAAACGCCTTGCCCTTGATGCAACGGGATAGGGTCGCAAACGCCAGATACAACACGGGCACCTGATTTCTTTCAGATGCCCGTGCGCTTTAAGGTCCGTTTCGGCCGGTCCTACTCGGCAAGCTTATAGGCAATCACATAATCGCCCGGCTTGGTGCCAATCGATCCATGACCGCCGGCGACGATCAGCACATATTGCGTCCCGTCATCGGTTTCATAGGTCATCGGCGTTGATTGACCACCGGCCGGAAGACGTGCTTCCCAAATCTTCTCGCCGGTCGTGGCATCATAGGCGCGGAAATAGTTATCGACCGCCGCCCCAAGGAACGCCACGCCACCCTTGGTCAGGATCGGGCCACCAATGCCCGGGACACCAAGTTCGAATGGCAATGGCAACGGGGTCATGTCTTCGACCGTACCGTTTTTATGCATATAGGCAATCTCGCCCGTACGCAGGTCGGCACCGGCAACATACCCCCATGGCGGGGCCTGACACGGAATGCCAAGCGGCGACAGGAACGGTCCCATTTCAACGGCATAAGGCGCACCTTCGTTCCGGTTAATCCCCATTTCACTGGCCTTTTCACTGCCACGCGGCGGCACCTCGGCGCGCGGGATCAGACGCGAGGTAAAGGCAAGATAGGTCGGCATGCCAAACATGATCTGGCGTTCCGGATCAACCGCAACACTGCCCCAGTTGAACGTCCCGAAGTTGCCGGGATAAACCAGCGTCCCTTCCAGAGACGGCGGCGTATAGCGACCTTCATATTTCAACAGATGGAACGCAATACGGCACGCCATCTGATCAAACAGGGTAATGCCCCACATATCCTTGCCAGCCAGCGGCTCTGGCATGAAGGTCAGGTCTGAAACCGGTTGGGTCGGGGCGGTATGATCCTCGGGGATCGCACCACCGGGTGCGGGCACCTCGGTCACCGGAATGATCGGCTCACCGGTGCGGCGATCCAGAACATAGATATCACCCTGTTTGGTCGGTCCGACCAGCGCCGGAACAGTTTCCCCATCGGCATTGGTGATATCAAGCAGCGTTATATGACATTACTAACATTGTTCACATACACAAACTTCCTTGCTAACATGACTGTTTAGCTGCCACTGTGCCTACAGACCTTACCTGCACCGCCAGCATGCTGGCGGTGCAGGTAAGGTCTGATATCACAGCCTCAAGATGACAAACAAAACCCGGTGCCCGACATTTGGAATGAGGGAAGCATGCGGACAGTTCCCTACTACACGGTTGCCAAAGCAGCGGATGTCGTTCGACCTGCAACGATCATCCGCGATACCGAGTGGGATCAAGTGAAGAGCCACAGTCTCCCTACCGGTTTCCACTATCTTGTCTATGACGAATGCAGAATTGTTGAGCCGGTCTTATTCTATCTCCATGACAAATGCGTCCGGTCCGCGAGAATTCCCTCGGTAGGAAACACACAAACAGCTTTAACCTATGACCTGTATGAGTGGTTCACATATCTAGGCTTGATTCATAGGGATTGGGACGCGGCTTGTTTCGATGACATCGAACTATATCGCGACAAGCTTTTATGCAGCAAATCACCTAAAACCGGTAAACGATATGCTGTTGCAACAGTACGCCGCAGGCTCGGCACCATCGTTGACTTCTATGAATGGGCGACCAGGCAAGGCTTGATTGAACTTGATGCGAAAGAGTTTTACGAAGAACGTATCAAACCCCGAAATTATGCAATTACCCGGATGGCGCATGTCCAATCCGGCGACAATACGGTCAAAACGAGTAAACTGCTTCCGAGAACCTATAACAGTGAAACGGCTGAGGCATTTTCTCCCGAAGCTCTTCAACGAGTGCTCGCCGAACTTGGTTCGATCCCCGGAGACAAAGCTGATCGTCGTCCATGCAGAGACCGGCTCATTGCCAGCCTTGCTGTCGCCACAGGAATGCGACTTGACGAATGCGCCAACCTCACTCTGTCGCAATACAAGAATCTCAAGAAAGATGGTAGCTACAGCAACGTCGCATTGCCTCTGTATAAAACCAAAGGCCTGAAGCCGCGCACAGTTGTCGTACCGGGCATAATCCATGATGATCTGCGACATTACGTAAAAACAGAACGGGCCCGTGCGGTTCGACGCGCGAAAACATCTGTCGAGGCTCTTTTTGTCAATCACGCCCATGCCAAAAGAAATCCGGGTGAAGCAATGACAGCTCATTCCATCTGGCGCCACTTTCAGCGCGCGGTTCTGAAAGCCGGTCTTGTATGCCCTTCCCATAAAAACGGCACAACCAGCCCCTTAGACAGACCTGAAGCCCTGCACAGCTTTCATCACCTCCGTCATACCTTTGCGGTTACCATGTATTTTGAACTGGTTCGCGCGGGCAAAGCAGAACCCTGGCTCAGCCTGCGAACATTGCTTGGCCATAGTCACATAACGACAACAATCAATACATATTTGCGGAGTGTACAAATTCGGGAAGCACTCATGACAGATACCCTGAATACGTATCTCAAGGCCCTACGCGATGGCTAGAAAGCGCATGGACAGATCTTTTCTCACGTATCGCCCGGGTGCGGCACCTGCCTTCGACAGGAACAACCTGGCCCGTCCGGAAAAGGAAGAGAGAGAATACGGGGTTATCCAAAAGCTGTCACCTGACGGAAAACTGTGTCAACTCACGCTAAACTGTCCCCGTACCGCAAAATCCAACCGCGGCAGTGCCCAGATCAATGTCAGCGACGATTGGCTGAAAGCCGAACATCTGTCTGTTCCGTTTGCTACGGCCATTTTCTCGCATATTCGCAAGTTTGGTCCCTCTACCCAGGTCAACAAGGTTCAAGCTCTCAATCGCTTCTTTGCTTTTATGTGCGAACAGGGAAAAGCACATTTTAAACTGTCGGATCTGACCACAACTCTTTTTAATGAGTACATTTTCTGGCTCGACACCCAACAGCTTACAAGCAAAACGAAAGCCGGGTTAATCTCCCCACTCCGTGTTGTATTGCACTATCTTAAACAAAATCCACAATATACAAGCGAAGTCCCTGGGGATGCTTATATCCAGCCAAATCCCTGGCCTGGAATAAACGAGCAAATTGCTCATCGACCAATTTTGGCTATCACCGATCTTGTAACGATTGAGCGCGCCTGCATCAAAGAAATGCAGACATGGATGCGCAAATGGGAAGAAGGAAACGACTTTATTAAATCAGGTAGAGAACGCCTGCAGGCGGGTGCTTCACCCACCGAGCATAGACTTGAAACATTGCTGGCAATCATTGAAGACCGCTATGGTGGCTATGTGACGAACAGCAAACAATTCTTTGCTGACGGCGATGGCCGGCGACGACAAATCGAGTTTTTCGGAGGGATCAAGGGTATTGCTCCGTGGCTGTATGCAACAAAGCGCTCTCTGGTCCCGTTTGTCGTGATGATGGCAATCAGGACGGCCTTCAATCCGGAAACCATACTGGCTTTACGAAAATCCGCCCTTCGGGAGAGCTCGTTACTTAAAGGAAGTGCCGAACTGGCGCCGAGATATCGGGTGGTCGGCGGGAAGAAACGCGCGCGAGGCGATCAGGTTCGAACCTATCCTCAGGATAGCACAGAGATTGATAGCCCGATTTCCATTTTCAACAATGTCGGAAAGCTGACCCGTCGCCTCCCAAATGCCGAGCACGATCCCGACCATGATATGCTCTTCATATTTCAGGGCAGAAATTACGGAAGGGCTCATCATTATCTCAATGCAACCTGCACCTTCCCTAACGCACTTTCTGCTTTCAGAAAAGATAATCAACTCCCTGATTTCAGCTTGTCGAACATTCGCCCCACCATCTCGGAGATTGTCAATCAACTGAGTAACGGGGATATCAAGGCACAACAGGCAATTCTCAATCATTGGCACACAGAGACAACGGAAACGCATTATGTGTCGGAAGCGGCCCGGCACCGCAGACGGGAAACATTGGGCAATCTTTTGAACCGACGGGAACGATATATCCGGACATCTGGAAAGTCCGATGACCGTATCAATCTTCCAAACAATACAGGTCGCGCCGCAACGCCGGGGTTTGAATGCACCGACCCCTATGATTCTCCTCTCGCATCCCAGTCCACAGGACAACTCTGCACCGCCTGGGGAGAGTGTCCGCTATGTCCTCGCGCCGCCGTGATCCCCGACAATTCACACGCTTTGGCACAACTGCTTCATCTCCACAATGCCATTGAGAAAGCACGTCACGATTTACCGCCAGGTCGCTGGCTATATTGGTCAACGGTACAAAAGGGCCTGGACAATTGGCTCAGCAAGTTCCCGGCCAGGAGTGTTTGGCATGAGGCCAAAAACATTCAAAGAACCCACGCCATTCTGATCGAATGACATGAACCCTATACAAACCGCTACAGCATATCATCTCATGGCAGCGGAAGATCTGCGGGAAACGAGGATCAACCGCCATTCCCGCTGGTATGATGACAGATGGTTCTTCGACAATCTGACGCCAGGTCACGACGCTACAGCCAGCACCATACGCTGGGATTTCATCATGCCGGACGGCAGTAAATTCGTAGACCCGAAATGGGCGATATTGCTCGACGCACATCGTCGACTGGTCTGGTCACTGATTGTCGACCCAAGACAGCGGCATAGATACAAGCCGGGCTCAATGGGCAAACTCTCCCGACGGGTTCTTTATCTTGCTCGCTGGATGGGCAAATCCGGCTACGCTCATTTCGGCGCGCTTGATACCTGTGCTTTTGACCAGTATCTCGACAACCTGCTCATCGACAAGCAGAATAAAGCCAATCTCAACGCCGTGTATCTTATGGAACATCTCGCATTGCCTGTTTCTCTGGGATATCAGGCCCCTGTTCTGGCAAAGGCGGGAATTCCTGTACCGGGCAGCGCCCCCTGGCATGGCATGACAGCGTTCGAGGTCGCGAAACAGTTGGCAGGCAGGGAACAGGGATACGTCCCGCCAGTCCCCGACCCCATATTTTTGCACATAATGACCAGCGCCTTGTGCATGCTTGACGCGGCAGAGGATATTATTTTACAGGCTCGGCATTTCGCGGACACCAAAGACCTGCAGGTTGCCGAAAAACATGCACCAGACAGGAAGCATTTACGCGATCGCATGAACTCTCTGACTGACGCGTGCCTGATCCTCATCCAGGGATTGTCGGGTATCAGAGTGAGTGAATTGCTGGGACTGCAAGCCTCTGATACGCCACTGGCACAAAATGCCTTGCCCGATTGCATAAAAATTGAACCGTCGGCCAGCGGTCTTCATGAGATATTTTATCTTTCCGGTCATATCTACAAGACGACGAAAACGCCTCGCCCGGCCACCTGGGTCACCGGACTGCGCCCGGTCGGGAGTGATCACCTTCCTGTTCCGGTCAAGGCAATATCTGTCATCGAAAGGTTGTACGCCCCCTGGCGCACTCGAAGAAACATCAACGAACTGATTGTCGGTTTTAGCCGAACAAAAAGCCTGACCAAAGATGTGAAAGCCCATACTTTAAGTTGGGTCAATCGCTGCCAGAGAAGGTTCTTTGTCAGAAGCGGTGTAAAGGATTGGACTGTTACTTCTCATCAATGGCGCAAATCCTTCGCCCAATATGTCATCCGAAGCGACAGCCGCATGCTCCCGGTGCTTCAGGAGCATTTCAAACACATCAGTATGGCGATGACCGAACAGGGATATATAAATGCGGATCCAGAACTGAAACAGATCCTTGATGATGCTGCGGTTCAGTCAACGGTCTCTCTCATTGGCGAAATGATTGCCGGCAGAAAAAACGTCACGGGGGCCCTCAGTGGAAAACTGAAAGAGACTGCGAATCAACTCGGAAGATCTCTGGACAACCGTCCCGAAGATGACCGCCGACGCGATATTGAAGAACTGGTTCGTACCTCGGGTATACGGGCACATGATATTCGCTGGGGAGAGACATCCCTCGGCACCTGTCTCTTTCGACAGGGAACCGGAAATTGCACGGTTGGCTGTTCAGCCCGATGGGTGATCAGTGCGCCGCTATGGTCGGCCGCCCGCCCCGATTTGTGTTGGGAATGTCAAAACCTTGTCCTTGACGAAACTCATTTGCCCTTCTGGAAAGACCGCCGGGTCAAATTGCAAGATGATCTGAAAACGGCAACGACCAATGATGACTTTGCTCTCGCACAACTCTGCAAACAACGTCTCGAACAATGCATTATGGTGCTGAACAAGCTTGAAACCACCGAAACTGCAGCTGCAGAAAACAGCAATCCCGGGTAATGAAACCATGTCCACCACATCTGTTGAAGCCGCATTCATGATGGCGATTGATCGGCTCCTCGCGCGTCATGCTCAGAAAGCCAATACCAGTGATACACCCAGAATCAGCAAAAGCATGGTAGCACGCGAAGCGGGGCATAGCCGGACAACGCTTTACAAATATCCCAAAGTGCTCGAACGACTGAAATCATTTGAGGCAACAGCAAAATCATCAAAACAAAATGAGATCATGAGTCTGCGTCAGGAAATCGCCAAATTAAAACAGGAAACTGGGACGGCGAGAGACCTGATGGCAGCAATGCTGCTTCAAATGCGCGAGATGGAACGACAAACGGCTTCAAGAATTCGTCAGGCAGTACGTATGACACAAGCAGAAGGTTCTGATACGTAATGGGCCTTCCACAACACAGGAAGACTCTTAACAAGCCTTTTACATCAATCGTGGTGTCTACGCCAAGCCTCTCCTAATGCACATGTCTCCCATCTTCCATAAATCATCCCACTTACGACAGATCACTTCCGCAGATCAGCAGAGAGGCGCCTCCCCAAGTTCATGCCTTTGCCCAGTCTGCCTGATTGACAAATAGCCCGAACCAGATTGATGGCTCAAGCAGCAGATGTAAATTCGTGAAATGGTCTGGCTTTGCCACAATATTGCCACTTGACGAAACCGGGGGAGCCCGATATTGCGTATGTTGCAATGCATCACTAAGGAACATTCCGTGCGCATCCTTTCCTGCTTTCTTGCAATCGCGATAGCCATGACAGTTCTGCTGTCGGGGGTTGAGGGTGTGCAAGCAGGTTCGGGACATGGCCATGACAATCATCACGGCGTCATGATCGATGTTTCTGATAGCTCGCAACATGATCGACGTGACATGCATGCGGATCTTTGCGGTATGGCGGTTTGCGGCCCGTTCGTTAAAGAAGTAGAAGGTGTTCTGTCTTCCAGCCCAACGGTGCTTGCGGTAACATACTGGTATCAGGACCTGACTTTGACTTCCGCAGGTTTGGACGTTAGAGCCAAGCCTCCGCGTTCCTGAGATATTTCAGATTTTCCGAACATCCCTTTGCCTGGTTCAATCACTGTTCCTCGAATGAAACAGCGTTTTGCCTGAATTACAGCAGCGCAGACTGTTGTCGTGATTGAACATGGGACGAGGGCCTTCTTACTGAATATCTATTAGGAGCATATACATGCCCAACTTCAAGAATTCCCTTATGCGTCGCGTTAGCGTTTCAACCTTTATTCTTGGCGCGCTTGTCGGTCTTCAGTCACCTGCCTTTGCGGGTGCGGGTCATAGTGGCGGTCATAATGACGGTGCATCGGAAATCGGGGCACCAGGCGAGATATCTGATGTGCGGCGCACCATCAGAATCACGATGGAAGACAATTTTTACGACAAAGAGAAAATTATCGTCCGAGGTGGCGAAACAGTTCGTTTTCTGATCGAAAACAAGGGTGAATTCGTTCATGAATTCAACATTGGAACTACAGCAATGCATGCAGATCATCAGGAAGAAATGATGATGATGATGGAACACGGAGCCCTTGAAGTAGACAAAATCAACATGGACATGATGGAAATGGACATGGGGAACGGTAAAACCATGAAGCACAACGACCCGAATAGTGTGCTTTTGGAGCCGGGTGATTCTGCAGAGGTGATCTGGACTTTCCCCAAAGATGCGGAACTTGAGTACGCATGCAACGTGCCAGGCCATTATGAAAGTGGCATGGTTGGGAAAGTACGCCTGCAGTAATCACTGCTTTTGGGGCTTGTGCCAGAGGGAAACCCTACCTATCCCCTCTGGCGCACCCGGCTCAAAGGATATCAAAAAATGAACAAGTTTCTTGGTAGTGCCCTTCTCGGTGCGCTAAGCGTTATTGCTGTGTCATCAGTAGCGAACGCAGCAACATATGACCTGTCAGTCGACTACGTAACAATCGACACAGGGGAAATGAAAACAAAAGCAATTGGCTATAACGGATCTTCGCCCGGCCCGACCTTGCGCCTGAGAGAAGGTGAAGAGGCCGTTATCAATGTGACTAATAATCTTGATGAAAGCACGTCCATTCACTGGCATGGTTTGATCCTCCCCTATCAGATGGATGGCGTACCTGAGATCAGTTTTCCGGGAATTGCTCCTGGTGAAACATTCACATATCGCATTCCAGTCTCGCAAAGCGGTACCTACTGGTTCCACAGCCATTCCGGTTTTCAGGAGCCGGACGGAGCGTATGGTTCGATCATTATCGAACCCAAAAAGCGAGAACCGTTCAAGTTCGACCGGGAGTATGTGGTTGTCCTGAAAGACAAGCACCCGCATTCCGGCGCACGTATTTTGCGCAACCTCAAAATGATGCCCGATTATTATAATCGCAACCAACGCACCCTTGGCGATTTCATCAGTGATGTCTCTGAAAATGGCTTCGGTGCGACGTTGTCGGAACGTGGTGACTGGGGCAGCATGCGCATGATGCCGACCGACATCGAAGATGTTCACGGATTTGTCGGTCTGATCAACGGAAAGTCACCAGAGCAGAACTGGACAGGCCTGTTCAAGGCCAATGAACGTGTGCGCCTGCGCTTCATCAATGCATCTGCCATGACTTACTTCGACGTCCGCATTCCGGGACTTGAAATGACTGTTGTGCAGGCCGACGGCAACAACGTTCAACCGGTCAAGGTTGATGAATTCCGCATTTCGGTTGCAGAAACCTACGATGTGATTGTTCAGCCGACCGCAGATAAACCTTACGCAATCATGGCGGAATCGATGGGGCGCTCGGGTTATGCATTCGGGTCGCTGTCGCCGCAAGAAGGGCTGAAAGCTGAAATGCCAGCCAGACGCATGGACGCTCCGTTGTTGACAATGGCTGATATGGGGATGGATCACGGGAACATGCCCGGGATGGACCATTCCTCAATGAGCAGTGGTAACGAGAACAGCATGGCTGGAATGGACCATTCGAATATGGCCGGGATGGATCACTCTCAGATGGCGATGTCCAAAGATGATCCTTTCTATGCCGCTGGCAGTGGTTTGACACCAAAAGCAGCGAATGGCGGCAAGTTCTTGTCTTATGCCGACTTGAAAGCACAGAAGCCCTTGTATCCGGAGCGGCCGGCAACGCGTGAAATTGAACTGCGTCTTACGGGAAACATGGAGCGCTATACTTGGTCGATCAATGGCGTCAAATACGAAGATGCAGAACCTATCCGCTTGAAATATGGCGAACGGGTACGGTTCAAGTTCGTCAATGAGACCATGATGTCACACCCGATGCATTTGCACGGGATGTGGTCAATCCTCGATACCGGTAACGGTAAATGGGATCCGGTAAAGCACACCATCAATATCAATCCAGGCATGACTGTTTATTCGGAAACCGAAGTTGATGAACCAGGGCAATGGGCGTTCCATTGTCATTTGAGCTATCACATGGCTTCTGGAATGTTCCGCAAAGTGATTGTTGAGGGCGGTCCAGCCGTCGCAGCACTTGAGAATGGAGTTCAATAACAATGAAAACCCTAACACTGGCCGCGATTGGTGGTGGTGTTCTTGCCACGATCCTGTCCTTCTCGTTCACTGCCAAAGCAGACAATCACATCTTCTATGGCATTCAAATGGAGCAGTTTGAATACCGATCAGGTGATGAAGACGAAAATCTCTTTGTTTGGGATGGTGACGCATTTGTCGGAACCGATGAGTTGAAGCTGCGCTGGCAAGGCGAAGGCGAGCGTGATCTCAAAAACGACCTTTACGAAAACTTCGAGAACAGGCTGGTCCTGCAAACACCAATCAGTGACTTCTTTGATGCCAAGGCCGGTATTCGTCTGGATACGCCAAGCACAACAGATCGTTGGTATGGAACGGTTGGTATCATGGGGCTTGCTCCTCAATGGTTTGAAGTCGACGCTGATCTGTTTGTCAGCGAGACCGGAGACGGCAGTGCGCGGCTTGATGTTGAGTATGAAGGCTTGTTGACCAATCGTTTAATCCTCACACCTTCGCTTGAGCTGAATGCAGCATTCTCTGAGGATCGCGAAATAGAGGTCGGGCGCGGGTTTTCAAGCGCAGAAATCGGACTGCGGCTTAGCTATGATCTAATCGACCGAGCCGTTGCACCGTACATTGGGGTTGCCTATGAACGCAAACTTGGCAAAACCGCAGACTTTGCAAAAGACGACGGCGAGGATTACGAAGCAACTTACCTCGTGACCGGTCTCCGCCTTCTTTTCTAAGCTTCATCTGACAGGGAGGATTTTCCTCCCTGTCTGTTTTTATCGAACCTTTTGAAGGAACCTGACACAGATGATGGAAATCGTCCACGATATGGGGCACCGTTTAACGCACTACATATCAAGCGATGCACACTGGTGGGTTCATTTTGTCTTCCATTTGGTTGTGTTTGGGGTTCCGGTTGCACTTATTATTATTCTCAGTGCAACGGGATACAGGCTTTTAAAACGCCGCAAATCTGTTCTTGCGTGGCAAGCTCAAAAGTCCTTCTCAAAGAACGGAACACCGCTCCTGCAGTACATATTCAGAGCATCATGGAAACGACAGCTAAAACTGGGCCTGCTGGCAATAACGTCACTACCGGCACTTTACATGAGTCTCGAACTACCGAAGCTAATCATCAACAATGCCATAGAGTCCGGACACTTCCCAATCATGTATATGGGTATAGAACTGTCACAGACGCAGACGTTGCTTGCACTATGCATGCTGTTCCTCTTGGCTATTGGCTTACATGGTGGATTGAAATACCAGGTCAATTTGCAATCCGGTGCATTGGCAGAACACATGTCACGCCGCCTGCGGCTCGATATCTCAAAATTCAGCTTTCGAAAGCCGTCCCCCAGAGGCGGGGAATTAATTCCGGTTATTGTTCAGGAGGTAGAGCCCGTAGCTGGGTATGCATCGGAGTCCATTGTATTACCTTTGTTACAAGGTGGCACGTTCCTGACTATTCTGGCTTTCATGCTCGTGCAAGATTTGGTCTTGGGCATCGCCGCAACAGCACTGTTGCCGCTTCAGATTTTTGTCATTCCCAGATTTCAAAAGAAAATTAATGCTTTGTCTCGAACGCGGCTGAAAGAAGTCAGGGTTCTCGGGGAGAAGATCGGGAATATCTCAAACGACCACCAGCCAAGTGCTCGGGATATTTACGGGTCATACAAACGACTTCATGATCTTCGTCTTTCTATCCACAAAAACAAGTTCGCCATGAAGTCTTTAAACAACTTTATATCTCAGATGACGCCATTCTTCTTTTACACAATAGGGGGGTATCTGGTGATAAAGGGCGACCTCACGCTCGGAGCACTAATCGCAGTATTAACTGCATACAAAGACATGGGCGCTCCGCTCAAAGAGCTCTTTCGTTACTATCAGGCGCAAGCCGATGCTCATGTCAGATACTCCGAAATCAAACCTTACATCTCCAAGGAAATCGAGATTACGGACAATCAGTTTGCAGATGTAACGGTTCTATCTGAAGCAGGGTAAAAAAAGACTTACCCATAGTTGAGGTAGGTCAACGTAACTCGATATTCAGGGGCATATGTGTTACCTTCTGCCCAGAGGGGATTTGATCAATGAATGCACAGCAAGCACTTATACGCGCCGTACTGATCCTGCTTGTCGGGATCAGTGCTATAATGCTTGCTCCCCATATTGCAGTCGCGTCCAGTGGCTCCTTTCCTGCGCATTCTGCAGAAATCAGTGATTTCGACATTGATCACCAACATGATCTGACTTCGTGCTGCCCTCAGGTTTCTTGTCACTCCACATCAGCGGTCCTTACCGAGATTATCCTACCGATTTCCGAGTTTTCTCCTGTACAGAACGGGATAGAAGAAATGTCCCTTCAACCGGTATCTCGGTCATGGATTTTCCAACCTCCCATATTCTGATCCTCCCAAACAAATAGCGAATAACTGTTCTGGTTTCTGCGCGTGCCGATGGCTTGCGTGAAGATTGCGCGTCGGTATTCGGCACCATGCTGTTTTCATTCAGAACAGTCGGACTTAAAGGTATTTATGGGATGGCAAAGAGAAATGGAAAATATTCTCAGTTGGTTGCTTTGGGGAGCCTTCATCATATTGATGATGCGCTTTGGTTGCGGTGCTCACATGTTTGGCCACAAAAAGCACACCCACAATAAGAAACAAGCGGACGGTCATGCTGAGGCAATCCGATGGGAGCACCCTCATTCCGCCGTTGACCCGGTTTGTCATAAAACTGTCGACCCGCGCATCGCCAAAACAACCATTCATAGCGGCGACGTATTTTACTTCTGTTCAGACACCTGCCGTTCAGCATTTGAAGCGTCACCAGACAATTATGTCGGTGGCAGCGCAATCACCCGAAAAACTCATGTATCGCAAGGCTAGTTCAGCGAAATCATAGGCAGCAGCAACCTGACCAAGGTTGCTTAGTTCGCATTGTCTGACGTTTCTTCGACTACTCGATGTATACGCATAAAACAAAGGCCAGAAGGAAATGAAAAAAGAAATCAATTGGTTAAAGTACCTGGTCATCGGTTTTTTCGCAGTAGGGATCATCGCCATGACCCTGAATTCGTTTCTGCCCGGGAAAGATGACATCAAAGATATTGAGCTGACTGATAGTGGGATTGCATTACCCAGTTTCAGCAAGGAAGCAATGGTAGGAAAGCAGCTTTTCGATATGAACTGTGTTGTCTGCCACGGACGCAATGCAAGCGGCACAGAACAAGGTCCGCCGCTGATACACCGGATCTACAATCCGGGTCATCATTCAGACCGCGCATTCTACCTTGCTGTTGGAAACGGGGCGAAACAACATCACTGGCCCTTCGGCGATATGCCAGCCCAGCCTCAGGTCAGTTCGGAACAGGTATCACGGATCATTCGTTACGTACGTGAGCTACAGGAAGCAAACGGCATCGCGTACCAAAAACACCAAATGTGAGGCAGGGATGGATCATCAATCAGAATACAAGAAAAACAGTATCTCGCTCGTTGGCGCGATATCCATGGGCACCGGTGTTATGATCGGGGCAGGAATTTTTGCTTTAACGGGACAAATTGCCGAACTTGCAGGAAAGTGGTTCCCGTTGTCGTTCCTATTTGGCGCACTTGTCACTGCTTTTAGCGCATATACATATATAAAGATGTCAAATGCTTTCCCGTCCGCGGGTGGGATCGGAATGATCCTTCAAAAAGCATACGGGTCAGGAGCCATAGCAGGTGGCGCAGCATTACTGATGGCCTTTTCGATGGTTATCAACGAGAGTTTGGTGGCAAGAACATTCGGAACCTATGTCTTGCGCGCATTTGACTTGACAGAGCTTGAAGTTCTTATACCGGTCTTGGGTGTCTGCCTGATCATTTTTGCATACGCTGTCAACAGAGCTGGGAACAAATCGGTTGGTGTGTTTTCAATGGTCATGGCCACACTGAAGATCGGTGGAATTGCTTTGTTTGCAATTGCAGCTCTGTGGGCTGGTGGATATTCGTTCGAGCCGTCATCAACTGACGGCGCGAGTTTTCCTCTAGCCGGTTTTGTAGCATCAATTGCTCTTTCAATTCTAGCCTTCAAAGGATTCACTACGATCACGAATAGCGGCGCTGAAATCGTGAACCCTCACAAGAATGTTGGCCGTGCGATCACGTTCTCAATCCTGATTTGCGTTGTCGTATATATTCTCGTGGCGCTCGCTGTTGGCTCAAGTCTTGGCTTGGATGAACTGATAAAAGCCAAAGACTATGCCCTTGCCGAAGCCGCAGCGCCTGCATTGGGCCCTACCGGATTTTATCTGACTGTGCTGCTCGCAGTCGTTGCGACGGCCTCCGGTTTACTTGCAAGCGTGTTTGCTGTCTCAAGAATGCTCGCGATGCTGACTGATATGGAGATGATCCCACACAGTCATTTTGGAATGTCCGGTTCAATCAAAGACCACACGCTTGTTTACACGGTTGTCGTGGCAGCGCTGTTGACAATCTTTTTTGATTTAAGCCGGATCGCTTCACTTGGAGTGTTTTTCTATCTCGTCATGGATGTGCTCATCCACTGGGGATGTTTTAAGTATCTACGGCAGGAAATAGGTGCACGCGGCTTTGTTATGATTACAGCGATTGTCTTTGACATCATCGTATTGCTCGTTTTCGCCGGCATGAAATTGCAAAGCGACCCATCCATTGTTCTCATTGCAACCTTGATGATTGTTGCTGTGTTCATTTTTGAACGTTGGTTCCTGTCAAACCGGATAAACCAATCGGCCAAGGCGCACAGTCACGATCACTCAGGACATTGATAAACCGCAGTGACATTGAGGCATAACAGCAGGAAGCAGACCATGTCTGAGCATCATCATAAAAAGCACCAGCATAATCACAGAACGTCGGATCAAGCAGAACATGCAACCGATCCTGTTTGCAGCATGTCGGTCACGCTGGATTCCGATACACCACGCTCACCGTACGGCGATGAGACATATTACTTCTGTTCCCAGAAATGTAAGAGCAAGTTCGATAGCTCTCCTGAAAGCGTATTATCCGCAAAGGAAGAGACATCTGCTGCAAACAGCGCTTCGTCATCCGCTTCTCGCCGCTACACCTGCCCGATGCATCCGGAGATCATACGATCCGAACCTGGTTCCTGTCCGATCTGCGGAATGGCACTGGAACCGATGGATATACCAACAGAAAATGAGGAACCAAACCCCGAGATTCAAGACTTCAAAAAGAGATTCTGGTTAGGCGCAGCTCTTACGGTGCCGCTGATTGTCCTAACGATGGGGCCGTTTGTTGGTTTGGGTTTCATCCGGGAAATGATTGGAGAACGCGTTACTCTTTGGGTGGAGTTGGTTCTCGGAACGCCTGTTGTCCTGTGGTCCGGCTTCCCATTCATGGTTCGTGGATGGCATTCTGTGGTGAACCGTTCTCTCAACATGTTCACCTTGATCGGGATGGGCGTTAGCGCAGCTTATATATTTAGCGTCGTCGCAGTGATTTCTCCGGGTATTTTTCCTGATGGCTTCAGAGACGCACAGGGACATGTCGGTGTGTATTTCGAAGCTGCAGCTGTCATCGTTGTCCTTGTGCTTCTTGGCCAACTAATGGAATTGGGGGCTCGGGAACGAACCGGCTCGGCAATCAAAGCGTTATTGGGTCTTGCTGCGAAAACAGCCCGCATTATTGAAGATGATGGTTCTGAACGAGAAGTTCCTCTTGAGGATGTAACCGTCGGAATGCGTTTGAGGGTTCGCCCAGGCGACAAGATACCTGTCGATGGCGTTGTCGTTGAAGGACGGTCGTCAGTTGATGAATCCATGATTTCGGGTGAACCCGTTCCAATTGAAAAAAATCCAGATGACGATGTCACCGGAGCAACAATCAACGGAAATGGCAGCCTGATCATCCTGGCCAAACGGGTTGGCAAAGATACTGTCTTGAGCCAAATCGTTGATATGGTCTCCCATGCTCAGCGAAGCAAAGCGCCAATCCAAAAGGTTGCAGACACGGTTGCAGGCAAGTTTGTGCCTGCTGTTATCCTGGTTGCTTTGATCGCCTTCGTCGCTTGGGCCATCTGGGGGCCCGATCCGTCATTGTCATACGGGCTTGTCGCAGCGGTTGCTGTTCTGATCATTGCGTGTCCCTGCGCCCTTGGTTTGGCAACGCCGATGTCAATCATGACAGCGACCGGCCGTGGTGCACAAATTGGTGTGCTCATTAAAAATGCAGAGGCCTTGGAGCGATTTGCGAAGATCGATGTGCTCATTGTCGATAAAACCGGGACTTTGACAGAGGGTAAACCAAAACTTGCAGGTGTAATCGCCCAACCAGATTTTCAGGAGGAGGAAGTTCTTTCTGTCGCTGCGGCGCTGGAAAAGGGATCCGAACATCCATTGGCTGACGCCATTGTCAGTGCTGCTCAGGAGCGCGGATTGTCCCTTGATAAGGCAGAGGAATTTGAAGCTGTAACCGGTCAGGGCGTCACCGGAAAGGTGGGTGGCAAGTCGGTTGCCCTAGGTAATAGCAAACTCCTTCAGACTCTCAATATCGATCATTCTGCTGTTGATAAAATAGCAAATGATCGGCGAGATATGGGGGAGACGGTAATGCATGTCGTTATTGATGGAAAGATCGCTGGGCTCATTTCCGTTGCCGATCCGATAAAGCAAACAACATCGGATGCCCTGGCCGCATTGAAAAAGCAGGGCTTCAAAATTGTCATGGCTACTGGCGACAATCAACGAACAGCAAAAGCTGTTGGCAGTAAACTCTCGATTACCGATATCCGGGCCGATGTCTCACCGGAAGATAAGGCCAATTTAATCAAAGAGCTAAAAGATAAAGGTCATCAAGTCGCGATGGCGGGTGACGGTGTTAACGATGCCCCCGCACTTGCGCAGGCCGACGTCGGAATTGCGATGGGTACGGGCGCTGATGTTGCAATTGAAAGTGCTGGTTTCACCCTCGTCAAAGGTGACTTGAGCGGGATTGTTAGAGCCCGAGAACTCTCGGAAGCAACGATGCGCAATATCCGGCAAAACCTCTTCTTTGCGATGGTCTATAACGCAGCCGGTGTGCCTGTTGCTGCGGGTCTGCTCTATCCGTTCTTTGGCATTCTCATCTCACCAATGTTTGCAGCTGCAGCCATGAGCTTATCCTCGGTATCAGTCATTGCGAATGCACTGAGGTTACGTCGAGCAAGTTACTAGCATCCCAATATTGACTGATTGGGCGAGGGGTGAACCAGACAAGGCTGACTTTAATACAAGACAGTTCACCCCTCGCCCATTTTAAATGACATACCAGCCAGCACTCAGAACTTTAAATCTCTTCTGATCCGTTCCCAAAATTCATCTGTCGGCTTTTTACACTTGGTAGCCAGAAATCTATTTTCACCTTGATAATTTCGGGTATACGGATTTAATGGTTGATGGGGCACCTTCACCCCATCAATCTGATACCACCCTCAGATGGTTGATAGATCGACTCCGTAGTTGAGTTCCTCTGCGAAGTCCGGCAGTCCGTAACCGATGGTTTTCTTGTAGAAAGGAGAGACCTTCGCAGTCGGTGCCTTCTTCTTGTGCTTCGTGGTGTAGAGCATTCGTGCCCGCATCACCTCGAAGGAGTAACCGCGCCCTTCACGGTTCTTGTCCTTGGCCAGTCGGTTGATGGACTCCGTGTAAGCGTTGGTGACGGGCATGTCCGTCTCGAAGTAGGTCATGGTCTCTTCGCGCCAGTTTCCCACTGCCCTGACCAGATCGCTCCAGACTTCCTTTTGGCCCTTCGGGATGGTGGCTATCCACTCGTCCAGGGCGGCTTCTGCCTGGAGCCGTGTGGTGGCGTCCCAGATGCCGTAGAAGCGCTCCTTGTGCTCGTAGGCGGCCAGCAGTTGCGGGAACGCGCCTGTCCAGGTCTCCATGATGAGGCGCTCCCGGTCTGAGACTTCGTGAGCGCGTTTCAGCAGGATTTTCCGGTCTCCCTTGAGAGTCCGGCTCTGGGACGGTTTCAGCTCCTTTCTGAGGCCCTTGCGCACTCTCTCTAGGGCATCGTTGGCCATGCGCACCACATGGAACTTATCGACCACGATACGGGCCTGGGGCAGCACAGCCTTGACCGCTGCCCGGTAGGGGTTCCACATGTCCATGCTGACGATCTCGACCTTCTGCCGGTCTTTCAGCTTCATCAGGTAGTTGGTCACCACGTCCTGGCGGCGGGTGGCCAGCAGGTCGAGCAGGGTTCGCTCCTCAATGTTGGTCAGAATGCAGCGGTAGCGCTTGTTCAGGTATAGCTCGTCAATGCCCAGGATGCGGGGCGTCTCGAAGCGGTGCCAGCGCCCCAGGAACTCGGCGCGGGCGTTGAAGATGTCGCGCACCGTCTTCTCGTCCAGGCCGGTCTGTGCCGCCACAAAGGTGTAGGGGTGGTTGAAGGATTCCTTCTCCACGTACTCATGCAGCCGCAGTGTCATACGGAATCCGTCCACCATCTCCGGTAGCTGGGGCCTGAATGTTGTCTTGCAGGCCCGGCAGGTGTATCGGCGGCGGACCACCCAGAGAGTGACCCGCTTGCCGTGGATGGGCAGATCACGATAGGGAACGTCACGCTTGCCGAACCGTACGAACTCACCCTGCACGCCGCATTCCTCGCAGGCGATGGGATCGGGCACGTCCACCTGGAAGTGCATTTCGTCGTCGGTTGATTTGCAGCCCAGTACTTGGTATTGCGGCAGGTGAAGGATGTTGTCGGGAAGTTCGGTCATGGTGTTGTATAGGCGTAGGTGTCAGTCAGATCCATCCGGCTCGGCATTGGTGTTTGCTTTTTTACCCAACAAGCTGCTGGAAACGAAAAGTAAGGCACCGAGGACAATTGCAATATCAGCCAGGTTGAAGGCCGGCCAATGCCAGTCTCGCCAATAGAAATCAAAGGAATCCACAACATAGCCGCGAAAGACCCGGTCAATCAGGTTGCCCATGGCGCCACCGAGGATAAGACTGTAAGCGATGGCTTCTCCTTTATGACGATTTTCAAGGATCAGCTTGATCAGAAAAATCGAGACCACTACCGCGATTCCGATAAAAAAGTAGCGCTGCCAGCCTCCACCATTCGCAAAAAGACTGAATGCGGCACCGGTGTTCCATAGGTGCACCCAGTTAAAGAACGGGGTCACCGAAACATACTCGCCATAGGCCATTGATTGCTGCACCAGCCACTTTACAGCCTGATCAGACGCTGCCAGCAGGCCCGATATGAACAATAGGGCATACGGCGAGAGCTTTTTGCCAATAATGAGCATTATTTAACCCTTCAACGCCAAAATGCGTCTGGCACCGTTAAGTACAATGCCCCCCGCGATGGTGCCGATAATCAGATCCGGATAATTGGAACCGGTCCACGCGACCAGGGCGCCGGCGGTGATGACCCCCAGGTTGATCACCACGTCGTTGGCCGAGAATATCCAGCTTGCCTTCATGTGCGCCCCGCCTTCCCGATGTTTGGATATGAGCAGCAGACAACTGGTATTGGCAATCAATGCGACGAATGCGATAGCCATCATCACCAGCGATTCAGGCTCACTACCGAATACAAAGCGTCTCACCACCTCTACGAGCACGCCCACAGCCAAGATCAGTTGCAGTACACCAGCAAGATGCGCGGCACGTACCTGCATTTTCACGCTATGTCCAACCGCATAAAGGGCAAGCCCGTACACCGCCGCATCGGCAAAATTGTCCAGGGATTCTCCAATCAGGCCGGTGGACTGGGCGATCAGACCGGCAGTCATTTCCACCACGAACAGAAGTGCATTGATGCCGAGCAACCAGCGCAGGGTCCCGGATTCTTGCTTAGCAGAAGCTGCCGAAAACTCGGCGGCCTTGATGGTCTCCGGATTTGCAGCGACGGTTTCCTGAAGCGAGGCGCCTAGCCCCAAGGTCTTCAGTTTCGAGGTGACGGGCTCGACCTCGCCGTCATGCACGACCTTCAGCCGGCGGTTCGACAAGTCGAAGGACAGCGCCCGAATCTCCTCAAAGCCGTTCAGGGCTAGGCGAATCATTCGTTCTTCTGATGGACAGTCCATCTTCGGCACGGCATAAACACTGACCCATCTCCCTGGCGCCTCGGAGGAGGCCTGTATATCGGTATCCGCTGCGGACGTTGCATCACCGCCACAGGCGCCACCACAGGATTTGCTCATGATACGACTCCACTTGAACAATGTTGTGGTACCATTTAAAACTATAAAGCTACTATAAGGTCAATAGAGTAAAGAATCCGTTGGGGAGGAGGCTGATGCGCATTGGTCAGTTGGCGCAGTTGGTAGGGGTCGAAACACAGACGATCCGCTTCTATGAACAGCAGGGCTTGTTGCCGCCGCCTGATCGGCAGGACAACGGTTACCGTGTCTATACCGAGAAGCATGGTGAGGGGCTGGCCTTCATCCGTCGCTGCAGAATCCTGGGCCTGTCACTGGCTGAGATTCACGAACTACAGAGCTATCAGGACGACCCTCATCAGCCTTGTACCGCCGTCAACGCCTTGCTCGATGATCACATCTCTCATGTGCGGTCGCAGATAACCGCTCTGCAAGCGCTTGAGAAACAACTCGTTTCACTGAGAGCGAGTTGCAACGATGACCGGGAAGTTGAGGCGTGTGGGGTTCTTGCTGGAATTAGCGAAGGAAACATGCACCAGCAGTAGGTGAAGCATCAACCAGATAATCCGATGAGATGCCGGTCTGTCTCACTCTCATGCAAAGGTAAGATCAACCATTTAATCCGCTTACCCATAATTTCGAGTTTACGCACTGATAGATGCAATCCTGTATATTTACATTGTAGGGTTACATACATGCGATCATCATCAATTGGCCAATCTATTTTCATCGAGTCAGTGTTGATGCATTTATCTTCTAACCGCCTATACAATTTGACTGAACAGTTTTTGTATGAACAAAAATAATAATATACTTGTATTTACTCTTTTAAATCAGAGATCTGAATAATAACGAACTATATTAAATGTAATATAAACAATGCTGGCTGTGCCGGCACATCCATATCCCAAAGGTCATGATGCACCGTCTGACGCACCCACTGGACCTGCCCGGTCTCAAGGCTGAGTGCCACGATCGACGAGGAATAAGTTTCCACATTTTCATCGCGGTTCATGCCCAACTGATCAGGGACCTTGTTGCCCAACGGCACATAGATCATGCCAAGCGCCTCGTCCGCACTGGAAACCGACCAGCTGTTGGGCGAGTTGGCGGTATAGGTCTGATCATCGGGGATCGGTTCAGTTTGTTCCGGATTACCGGAATCCCAGTTCCAGATCAGCTCGCCAGTATTAATGTCATAGGCGCGAATGACGCCCGACTGCGATTTGGTGGAATAGTTGTCATTCACCGCCCCGCCGATGATGATCTTGCCATCTGCGGCCACCGGCGGCGACGTTGAATAATAATAGCCCGCCGGATTGTAGGGCATGTTGGCTTCCAAATGCACCGTGCCCTCGTCCCCGAATGACGGGCAAACTTCACCCGTTGCCGCATCAAGGGCGATCAGGCGTGCGTCGGATGTCGGCAGGAACACACGTTCGGTGCACGGGCCGGTTTCGTTGGTGGCCGCGTCCTTGTAATAGGTCACACCCCGGCATGTCTGATGCTGACGGTCCGGATTTTGCGGAATGCCCGGATCAAATTTCCACTTTTCCTGTCCGGTTTTGGCATCAATCGCAATCGCCCAGCTGTGTGGCGTACAAAGATACAGCGTCTCGCCGATCTTAAGCGGTGTGACCTGATAAGTGGTTTCAGGCACGTCACTTTCGCGTTTCAGATCACCGGTCTGATAGACCCAGGCCTGTTCAAGCGATGCAACATTATCGGTATTGATCTGATCAAGCGGTGAATAGCGCTGCCCATAGGTCGTTCGACCATAATGATGCCAATCGCCATTCGGCACGGAGCCCCCATATTGCGGGTTTTCGACAACCGTACTGGTTGGCAAGGTGCCTTCAATTGCGTTGGGATTGTTCATCATCGAATAGACCGTAACGATCACGGCGATAACGACGCTGCCTTCAAGCACAAAGGACCGAGCCGGTGTCGTATTCTCGCGTGCACCATCCTCATCCTGCGACGTCCGGACCAGCGTTTTGCGGAAAACAGGCGTCATCAGCCAAAGCCCGACAACAATGATCAGGCCGCCGCGCGGTGCCAGTTGCCACCAGTCAAACCCGACCTCCCACACAGCCCAGACCAGACTTGCGAGTGTAAAGGCGCCATAAAACGGCAACAGAACAGGCTTGCGTGAAAAGGCCAGATAACTTGCAAACAGGAAGGCCAACCCGGCAAGCGCGTAATAGAAGCTCCCGCCGACTGTAATCAGCCATACACCACCAACAGCAAGTGCAAGACCGATCAAAGCCAGAAGGCCTGATGTCACTAGATTAATCATGGGGTAACCCTCGGCTAAATGAGGTCGCCAACCGTCATCAAAGACAGTGGACCGGAACTTGAGTCTTCAAAGGGGTTTTATCCACAAGCGCCTGAAAACCTTGCAAGTTCCACCGAGGACAAAAAAATCCCACCGTCAGCCATGAGCCGGTGGGATGCGTTGATTGCAGTGCGTTCGCAATTAGTGGTGGGTTTCGATGACCATGCCGCTTTTGACAACCTCGGTAATGGTCACACCCAGATTTTCATCAACGACAACCAGTTCGCCGCGGGCAACAAGGCGGTTATTGACGTAAATATCAACCGGCTCCCCCACGCGGCGGTCCAGCTCAAGCACGGCACCGCGGGTCAGGCGCATCAATTGCGCGACCTGGATCTGGCTTTTGCCAATCACCGTTGACACACGCACAGGTACATCATAGGCCGCCCCAATGTCGGAGGCCCCCATACGTACGCTAAACGGGTCCTTATCGTCGTCAGCCATGATTTCGCGCCATCCCGTCAAACCGAAAGAATCGTGAAGCTTGTATCTTAAAGGTGAGCTTTGAAAAAAGTGTTAGCAAGCCCAATCTGATAAAATCGACGATTGCTGATCAGTTCCGAAAATGTATCGGCACAATTTTACTGTCGTTTTTTGTATTATATTGCCCTAAACAGATGACGATTCCGGGCCAAACTTGGCCCAAAAGTGATCCAACCAGACGTCAGGATGTTTCATGCCTTATGACCGCCAATGGGTGGCAGATGCCATCAGCACGATTGAAGCCGATTTCAACCGGTCTGCCGATACCCATCTGATCCGCCTTGATCTGCCAAAGCTTGGTGACATTGGGCTTTACCTTAAGGATGAGTCGACCCATCCATCCGGCAGCCTCAAACATCGTCTGGCCCGGTCGCTGTTTCTCTATGGTCTGTGCAATGGCTGGATCAACAAGGACACCCCGATCATCGAGGCATCAAGTGGCTCCACCGCCGTATCAGAGGCCTATTTTGCCCGCCTTCTTGGCCTGCGCTTTATTGCGGTGATGCCGAAATCCACATCGCAGCAGAAAATCGATCAGATCGCCTTTTATGGCGGCGAAAGCCATCTGGTCGATCACAGTGGTCAGATTTATGAGGAATCGCAACGTCTGGCACGCGAACTGGGTGGCCATTACATGGACCAATTCACCTATGCCGAACGCGCGACCGACTGGCGCGGCAACAACAACATCGCCGAAAGCATCTTTGATCAGCTCAAACGCGAACCCCACCCCATTCCACGCTGGATCATTGTTGGCGCGGGAACGGGCGGCACATCATCGACCATCGGGCGTTATATCCGTTATGGCCGAAGCCTTGGTCAGGGTTGCGAGCTTTGTGTGGCCGACCCGGAAAACTCGGTTTTCTATGACGGGTATGAAACCGGCGACTGTTCTGTCACTAACAGCAAGGGATCGCGCGTCGAAGGCATCGGTCGCCCGCGGGTTGAACCCAGCTTCAACCCGACCGTGGTCGATCGCATGTATCGCATCCCCGATGCGGCAAGCTTTGCGGCCCTTTATTACCTGAAAAAGCATCTTGGTCGGCGCTGCGGCGGATCGACGGGCACCAACCTGATCGCGACCCTGTCGCTGATCTCGGAAATGAAGAAGGCCGGCCAAACCGGGTCGGTCGTGACCTTGCTGTGTGACGGTGGGGATCGTTATTGCGACACCTATTACAATCCCGACTGGCTCAAGGCACAGAATATCGACCTGACCCCGTGGACAGATGCACTCGACCGCTTTGATGAAACAGGCCTCTTTGACATGCCGCTTGATCATTGCAGCGGCTATGCCGGGCGTTAAGCAACCTAAGCTTCACCAATCTGCGAACACAAAAAAAGACGGGCGGTTAAACCGCCCGTCAGTCTTATCAGGGGAAGCTTCTCAGGGAGGAGAGACAGTCCTTAGCCGGTCACCGCAATCTTGCGCGGTTCGGGCTTCTGTTCTGCTACCTTTGGAAGAGTAAGCAACAGAACACCGTTCTTGAAGGATGCGGTAATATTGTCGGCATCAATGGTATCATTCAGGCGGAAGGACCGCTTGAAGCTGCCATAGCTGCGCTCGACAACATGGGCGCCATCCTTGCTTTCACGGCTGAATTTCTTCTCGCCGGTGATGGTCAGAACACCGTCAAGCACTTCGACATTGACGTCATCCTGTTCAACGCCCGGGAGTTCGGCAGAAAGTTCAAAATGATCTTCGCCGTCATAGATGTCGATCCGCGGGCTCAGCAACGGCTGGGTCGCCTCGCCTTCTTCGGAAGATACCTGTGCCGACGGGGCAGCACGGTGACCAAAGATCGAACCGATCATGCGGTCAACGTCACGGGAAATAAGAGTGAAAGGATCACCGTAAGTCGGTGCAGAAGACGGACGACGGGATCCATTAAGAGTCTGAAGACCAGTCATTGTAGTACCCTCCATTACAGACGAGTATTCTTGCGCCATCAGTCCAGACCAAGCTGCAACCTTGACGCGCATCGGGGCACCATGCCCCTTTCCGATCTTGAGATAGATCGGGTGAAAATTTCTGCAAGTGGGTCGATGCATTTTTTTGCGAATTTTTGATTTTTTCTGATCGCCTGCTTGGAAAACTCCCTGCTGGCATTCCATTCCCTGGAAAAATTCAACATGACGCTGGCGCCCGCCCCGCCCCCGGATTAGCTTCATCCCATTGATTGGCGCACGCGCGCCACCGTCCGAGTTAAAGGAACGCATATGAGCACTCTTTTCACCCCGCTTTCACTGGGTACGCTATCCCTTGATAACCGCATTATCATTGCACCGATGTGCCAATATTCCGCCGATAACGGCAAGGTCACCCATTGGCATGACATGCATCTGGGCAATCTGGCGCAATCAGGTGCCGGCCTTCTGATTATCGAAGCCACCGCCGTCGAACCCGAAGGTCGCATTACCTATGGCGATGTCGGCCTGTGGGATGACGAAACCGAGGCTGCACTTGGGAAAACACTCGCGGCTGTCCGTAGCCATTCCGACATGCCGATTGCCATCCAACTGGCCCATGCCGGGCGCAAGGCATCCTGTGAAAAACCGTGGCTTGGTGGCCATGCCCTTTCCCCGGACCATGAAAATGGCTGGCAGGTTTCGGCCCCCTCTGCCGTACCGTTCCGTGACGGCGATCCAATCCCCGAGGCAATGACAAAATCACGCATTGCAGACGTCATTCAGGCCTTTGTGGAGGCTGCTGAACGCTCGGTCCGGTTGGGCTTTGACGCGATTGAAATTCATGGCGCGCATGGCTATTTGCTCCATCAATTCCTGTCGCCGCATGCCAACAAGCGCGATGATGAATATGGCGGCTCGTTTGAAAACCGCACCCGCATCGTGATCGAAATCTATGACGCCATCCGCAAGGCCGTTGGCACGGACTATCCGCTCGGCATCCGTATTTCGGCAACCGACTGGGTCGAAGGCGGCTGGGATATTGATCAAAGCGTCGCGCTGGCCAAAATCCTCAAAGACCGTGGATGCGATTTTATCGACGTTTCATCGGGCGGCCTTCATATCGATCAGCAAATCCCGCTCGGCCCCAATTATCAGGTGCCGTTTGCCGCCCGCATCAAGGCCGAAACCGGCATGACCACAATTGCGGTCGGCCTGATCACCGAGGCCGAACAGGCAGAAGCCATCACCTTTACCGGTCAGGCCGATGCCATCGCCCTTGCGCGCGGCATTCTGTATGACCCGCGCTGGCCGTGGCATGCCGCCGCAACGCTGGGGGCCGAGGTCAAGGCCGCCCCACAATATCTGCGCTGCCAGCCCCGGACGCTTAAAAAGCTGTTTGGTTGACACCTTTTGAATTCAGCAAAGAGCCCGCCCGTGTGCGGGCTCTTTTTTATTGCCGCTTAGACAAAGAAAAGGGGCCCGCCAGTGGCGAGCCCCTTCCGTTATGCGATAGGTCGGTTGGGTAAGGCTTAGAAGCCCATACCACCCATGCCGCCCATACCACCCATGCCGCCCATGTCAGGCGCACCGCCAGCCGGTTTGTCTTCGGCTTTCTCGGCGATCATGCATTCGGTGGTGATCAGCAGACCAGCGACCGATGCTGCGTCCTGCAGAGCAGTACGAACAACTTTGGCCGGGTCGATGATGCCAGCTTTGACGAGGTTGGTGTATTCGCCCTTCTGAGCGTCGTAACCGAACTCTACATCGTCCTGCTCAAGCAGTTTACCAGCAACAACAGCGCCGTCTACGCCAGCGTTCTGTGCGATCTGGCGAACCGGTGCCTGCAGGGCACGGCGAACGATGTCAACACCGATGGTCTGGTCGTGGTTTTCACCTTCAAGGCCTTCGAGCGCCTTGACGGAGTACAGCAGAGCCGTACCACCACCAGCAACAATGCCTTCTTCAACAGCAGCGCGGGTTGCGTGCAGGGCATCGTCAACGCGGTCTTTGCGTTCTTTCACTTCGATTTCCGAAGCGCCACCGATTTTGATCACTGCAACACCGCCTGCGAGTTTCGCAAGACGTTCCTGCAGTTTTTCACGATCGTAGTCAGAGGTGGTTTCTTCGATCTGGGCGCGGATCTGGCCAACGCGTGCTTCGATCTGTGCTTTCTCACCAGCACCATCAATGATGGTGGTTTCTTCTTTGGTGATAGTAACCGATTTCGCGGTACCGAGCATATCAAGCGTAACGCTTTCCAGTTTGATGCCGAGATCTTCGGAAACAACCTGACCACCGGTAAGGATGGCGATGTCTTCGAGCATGGCTTTACGACGATCGCCGAAGCCCGGTGCTTTAACAGCAGCGATTTTCAGACCACCGCGCAGCTTGTTGACAACCAGGGTTGCCAGTGCTTCGCCTTCGATGTCTTCAGCAATGATCAGAAGCGGCTTGCCGGACTGAACGACCGACTCAAGCAGCGGAAGGATCGGCTGAAGCGAGGAGATTTTCTTGTCGAACAGCAGGATGTACGGAGCATCCATTTCTGCGACCATTTTCTCCGGGTTGGTTACGAAGTACGGAGACAGGTAACCACGGTCGAACTGCATGCCTTCGACAACGTCGAGTTCGGTGTGCAGGCCTTTGGCTTCCTCAACGGTGATAACGCCTTCGTTGCCAACTTTTTCCATGGCTTCTGCGATCATGTCGCCGACTTCACGGTCACCGTTTGCCGAAATGTTACCAACCTGTGCGATCTCGTCGCGACCGGCAACTTTACGTGCACGGCTCTGGATGGATTCGATCACTTTGGTGGTCGCAAGGTCGATACCGCGCTTCAGGTCCATCGGGTTCATGCCGGCAGCAACAGACTTGTTGCCTTCACGAACAATGGCCTGTGCCAGAACGGTTGCGGTCGTGGTGCCGTCACCCGCCAGATCGGCGGTTTTCGAAGCGACTTCGCGAACCATCTGTGCGCCCATGTTTTCGAACTTGTCGGTCAGTTCGATTTCTTTGGCGACCGAAACACCGTCCTTGGTCACGCGCGGTGCGCCAAAGGACTTTTCGATAACAACGTTACGACCTTTCGGGCCGAGGGTCACCTTGACAGCGTCTGCCAGGATGTCGACACCACGCAGCATTTTGGCGCGTGCGTCAGTGGAGAATTTTACTTCTTTAGCAGCCATAATATTCTTTCCTCTCTATGAGACGGATGAACGTGGATAAATCACCCAAACGGGCTGAATTAGTCCATGATGCCCATGATGTCGGATTCTTTCATGATCAACAGCTCTTCGCCGTCGACCTTGACTTCGGTGCCCGACCATTTGCCAAACAGGACTTTGTCACCTGCTTTGACGTCGAGGGCTACGACCGAGCCATCTTCTTTACGAACGCCAGAACCAACAGCGATGACTTCGCCTTCCTGCGGTTTTTCTTTGGCGGTATCCGGAATAATGATGCCACCGGCAGTTTTGGTGTCGGATTCGACACGACGTACCAGTACTCGATCATGCAGCGGACGGAACTTCATTTTAGACAACTCCGTGTTTAAGCTAAGGCTCGTTAATAACTAAGACTAACCGGGATGAGCCCGTATTAGCACTCACCCCCGGCGAGTGCTAACAGCATTTATTGGAGTACCAGTTCAAAGTCAATAGGGAGATGTAAAAAGACGCAGAAATGTCACGATTTTTGGCGTTTTCCGCGTACGGAGCGCAGCAAAAATCCGCCCCCGTTTCAAAGCGGGCTGATCAAAACATTTTCATGCCTCGGAAACAAGCCCCGACACCACGCCGCAGAAGAATATATATCGGGCTGTCACACTTGCTTTTGTCAAAGGGCTGTTTGGCAGGTTCGGTTCAGGCGACGAAGATGCATGGTTCAAACACCTATGAAAAAGCGGACTTCACGTCTAAGCTCCAGCCAAAGAACGCAAATAACATCCAATGACCGCGCAAACACCCGGATTGCAAAAAATGTCGTGCAGTAAAAATTCATCGCCCCCGACGTCCGGGCCTTCAGCCAAACGGCAGGAGCTGATCGCACCCGCTTTTCTGTTATTTGCCCTTGTCGGTTTGTTTTCTTCGCAAACAATTAGCACTGAGTCTTGGGCCGATGAGGCTGATGTCGAATGCCCGAAAAAGATCGCCTATGTCGAAAATGACCCGATGTCGCAGAAGTCGATTGTGATCTTGCAGAAACTCTATGCGGATCTCGGCTGCCCGCTTCAGGCCGTCAAACTGCCAGGGCGTCGGGGGCTGTTACATTTCAACCAAGGCCTCGTGGATGGCGAGTTATACCGCGCAATCCCGGGCGAAAAGAACTATTCCCGCGCGTTTGTAAGATCATCGGTTGCTCTCCGCGAAATTGCAAACCGGCTTTGGCGCAATCCGAACGATCAAGCCCCATCAACGCCAATTGCCTTTACGCTGGGCGTGATATGGCAGGAGAAGTACGTCCATGCGGATACGGCCAAAACCGGCATCACGCACAAGCCGATGATGTTTAATACGGAAAAGCACCAAGCCTATGCCGAAGGCCGCATCACGCGTTTTCTGTCAGCAGATAGCAATATCGACGACATGCTGACACAGGGCATTCTGGCCGACACACCAGCACCGGTAATCGAGGAGACGATTTCGGTCCTGCCGCTTTATCATTATCTCGGTGCGGAATTCGAACCCTTCATGAAAAAATTCTGGGTAAGCGGATTAAATGGTTGATCTTACCTTTGCATGAGAGTGAGACAGACCGGCATCTCATCGGATTATCTGGTTGATGCTTCACCTACTGCTGGTGCATGTTTCCTTCGCTAATTCCAGCAAGAACCCCACACGCCTCAACTTCCCGGTCATCGTTGCAACTCGCTCTCAGTGAAACGAGTTGTTTCTCAAGCGCTTGCAGAGCGGTTATCTGCGACCGCACATGAGAGATGTGATCATCGAGCAAGGCGTTGACGGCGGTACAAGGCTGATGAGGGTCGTCCTGATAGCTCTGTAGTTCGTGAATCTCAGCCAGTGACAGGCCCAGGATTCTGCAGCGACGGATGAAGGCCAGCCCCTCACCATGCTTCTCGGTATAGACACGGTAACCGTTGTCCTGCCGATCAGGCGGCGGCAACAAGCCCTGCTGTTCATAGAAGCGGATCGTCTGTGTTTCGACCCCTACCAACTGCGCCAACTGACCAATGCGCATCAGCCTCCTCCCCAACGGATTCTTTACTCTATTGACCTTATAGTAGCTTTATAGTTTTAAATGGTACCACAACATTGTTCAAGTGGAGTCGTATCATGAGCAAATCCTGTGGTGGCGCCTGTGGCGGTGATGCAACGTCCGCAGCGGATACCGATATACAGGCCTCCTCCGAGGCGCCAGGGAGATGGGTCAGTGTTTATGCCGTGCCGAAGATGGACTGTCCATCAGAAGAACGAATGATTCGCCTAGCCCTGAACGGCTTTGAGGAGATTCGGGCGCTGTCCTTCGACTTGTCGAACCGCCGGCTGAAGGTCGTGCATGACGGCGAGGTCGAGCCCGTCACCTCGAAACTGAAGACCTTGGGGCTAGGCGCCTCGCTTCAGGAAACCGTCGCTGCAAATCCGGAGACCATCAAGGCCGCCGAGTTTTCGGCAGCTTCTGCTAAGCAAGAATCCGGGACCCTGCGCTGGTTGCTCGGCATCAATGCACTTCTGTTCGTGGTGGAAATGACTGCCGGTCTGATCGCCCAGTCCACCGGCCTGATTGGAGAATCCCTGGACAATTTTGCCGATGCGGCGGTGTACGGGCTTGCCCTTTATGCGGTTGGACATAGCGTGAAAATGCAGGTACGTGCCGCGCATCTTGCTGGTGTACTGCAACTGATCTTGGCTGTGGGCGTGCTCGTAGAGGTGGTGAGACGCTTTGTATTCGGTAGTGAGCCTGAATCGCTGGTGATGATGGCTATCGCATTCGTCGCATTGATTGCCAATACCAGTTGTCTGCTGCTCATATCCAAACATCGGGAAGGCGGGGCGCACATGAAGGCAAGCTGGATATTCTCGGCCAACGACGTGGTGATCAACCTGGGGGTCATCACCGCCGGCGCCCTGGTCGCGTGGACCGGTTCCAATTATCCGGATCTGATTATCGGCACCATCGCGGGGGGCATTGTACTTAACGGTGCCAGACGCATTTTGGCGTTGAAGGGTTAAATAATGCTCATTATTGGCAAAAAGCTCTCGCCGTATGCCCTATTGTTCATATCGGGCCTGCTGGCAGCGTCTGATCAGGCTGTAAAGTGGCTGGTGCAGCAATCAATGGCCTATGGCGAGTATGTTTCGGTGACCCCGTTCTTTAACTGGGTGCACCTATGGAACACCGGTGCCGCATTCAGTCTTTTTGCGAATGGTGGAGGCTGGCAGCGCTACTTTTTTATCGGAATCGCGGTAGTGGTCTCGATTTTTCTGATCAAGCTGATCCTTGAAAATCGTCATAAAGGAGAAGCCATCGCTTACAGTCTTATCCTCGGTGGCGCCATGGGCAACCTGATTGACCGGGTCTTTCGCGGCTATGTTGTGGAT
This sequence comes from Thalassospira indica, assembly GCF_003403095.1. NCBI lineage: Bacteria > Pseudomonadati > Pseudomonadota > Alphaproteobacteria > Rhodospirillales > Thalassospiraceae > Thalassospira > Thalassospira indica. The sequence continues at coordinate 3,257,074 of NZ_CP031555.1, forward strand.
TCCTTTGATTTCTATTGGCGAGACTGGCATTGGCCGGCCTTCAACCTGGCTGATATTGCAATTGTCCTCGGTGCCTTACTTTTCGTTTCCAGCAGCTTGTTGGGTAAAAAAGCAAACACCAATGCCGAGCCGGATGGATCTGACTGACACCTACGCCTATACAACACCATGACCGAACTTCCCGACAACATCCTTCACCTGCCGCAATACCAAGTACTGGGCTGCAAATCAACCGACGACGAAATGCACTTCCAGGTGGACGTGCCCGATCCCATCGCCTGCGAGGAATGCGGCGTGCAGGGTGAGTTCGTACGGTTCGGCAAGCGTGACGTTCCCTATCGTGATCTGCCCATCCACGGCAAGCGGGTCACTCTCTGGGTGGTCCGCCGCCGATACACCTGCCGGGCCTGCAAGACAACATTCAGGCCCCAGCTACCGGAGATGGTGGACGGATTCCGTATGACACTGCGGCTGCATGAGTACGTGGAGAAGGAATCCTTCAACCACCCCTACACCTTTGTGGCGGCACAGACCGGCCTGGACGAGAAGACGGTGCGCGACATCTTCAACGCCCGCGCCGAGTTCCTGGGGCGCTGGCACCGCTTCGAGACGCCCCGCATCCTGGGCATTGACGAGCTATACCTGAACAAGCGCTACCGCTGCATTCTGACCAACATTGAGGAGCGAACCCTGCTCGACCTGCTGGCCACCCGCCGCCAGGACGTGGTGACCAACTACCTGATGAAGCTGAAAGACCGGCAGAAGGTCGAGATCGTCAGCATGGACATGTGGAACCCCTACCGGGCAGCGGTCAAGGCTGTGCTGCCCCAGGCCCGTATCGTGGTCGATAAGTTCCATGTGGTGCGCATGGCCAACGATGCCCTAGAGAGAGTGCGCAAGGGCCTCAGAAAGGAGCTGAAACCGTCCCAGAGCCGGACTCTCAAGGGAGACCGGAAAATCCTGCTGAAACGCGCTCACGAAGTCTCAGACCGGGAGCGCCTCATCATGGAGACCTGGACAGGCGCGTTCCCGCAACTGCTGGCCGCCTACGAGCACAAGGAGCGCTTCTACGGCATCTGGGACGCCACCACACGGCTCCAGGCAGAAGCCGCCCTGGACGAGTGGATAGCCACCATCCCGAAGGGCCAAAAGGAAGTCTGGAGCGATCTGGTCAGGGCAGTGGGAAACTGGCGCGAAGAGACCATGACCTACTTCGAGACGGACATGCCCGTCACCAACGCTTACACGGAGTCCATCAACCGACTGGCCAAGGACAAGAACCGTGAAGGGCGCGGTTACTCCTTCGAGGTGATGCGGGCACGAATGCTCTACACCACGAAGCACAAGAAGAAGGCACCGACTGCGAAGGTCTCTCCTTTCTACAAGAAAACCATCGGTTACGGACTGCCGGACTTCGCAGAGGAACTCAACTACGGAGTCGATCTATCAACCATCTGAGGGTGGTATCAGATTGATGGGGTGAAGGTGCCCCATCAACCATTAAATCCGTATACCCAAAATTCTCTGCTCTCGTCGCGCAAACGGATCCATTTCGCAAGGCTCAGAATCAATAAACGTAACGACGGACGCCACAACCTTGATAGAGCCGACCACCCATTCAATTGCAACGCTCGGAATTTTATAAAAATGCGCATATGCACGAAGGCCAAGCATCTGCTATCCATAGTCTGGACGAATTAATTTACCCTGCACAAGGCAGCACGGATGCAATTTGAAGAGCTGGAAATTCCCGATGTTAAGTTGATCTTCCCAAAAAAATTTGGCGACGAGCGGGGTTTTTTCTCTGAGACCTATAATCTGGAAGCCTTTGCCAAAGCTGGCATTGATCAGCAGTTCGTGCAGGACAATCATTCTTTATCGAGCAATGTCGGCGTACTGCGAGGACTGCATTTTCAATGTCCGCCCTTTGCCCAAGACAAGCTGGTTCGGGTCATCAGAGGCCGCATTCTGGATGTCGCAGTCGACATTCGCGCCAAGTCAAAGACGTTCGGGAAATGGGTTTCAACTGAAATCAGTGCAGAAGACTGGAATCAGATATTCATTCCCGCCGGTTTTGCCCACGGCTTTGTCACGCTCGAGCCAGATACGGAAGTGAACTACAAGGTATCAGCACCTTATGCTCCGGAAAGCGAACGCGCGATAATGTGGAATGATCCGGACCTTGGCATCGACTGGCCGTTTGGCAAAAGCCAGGTCACGCTGTCGGCAAAAGACGAGAAAGCCATAAGTTTTGCAAGCTATCGCGAGAACCCGGTATTCTAGTCCCACTTAAAGGATATCGTAGGTTTTTAGAACCGTCTGGAGATATACCTTGTAAGAGCTTGCGCCAAACTCGCTTATCAGCTTTTCAAACTGCTCGACCGAGATCATGCCCTTTCTCAGCGCGATTTCTTCGGGACAGGCAATCTTGAGGCTTTGGCGGCTCTCGACGGTACGGACAAAATTGGCGGCATCAAGCATCGCCGCGTGCGTTCCGGTATCGAGCCAGGCATAGCCCCTGCCCATCTTCTCGACCTTCAGTGTGCCGCGTTTAAGGTAAGCCTTGTTTACGTCGGTAATTTCGAGCTCACCACGTTTGGACGGTTTGATCGATTTGGCGATGTCGACGACATCTGAATCGTAAAAATACAACCCCGTCACGGCGAAGTTCGATTTGGGATTGGCGGGTTTTTCCTCAATATCCAGGGCCACACCATCGCGGTCAAACTCAACCACGCCATACCGCTCAGGGTCCTGAACGTAATAGGCAAACACCGTTGCCCCATCGGATTGGGCCATTGCATTGCCCAACAATTCGGTCAGGTTGTGACCAAAATAGATGTTGTCGCCCAAAATCAAACAGCACGGGTCGTTACCGACAAAATCCGCACCAACAATAAACGCATCTGCAAGGCCGCGGGGTTCAGGCTGAACCGCATATTGAAGGCGGATGCCCCATTTCGAACCATCACCAAGCAGGTCTTTGAACAGCGGAACATCGCGGGGCGTGCTGATAATCAGGATGTCTGTGATACCCGCCAGCATCAGCGTAGTCAGCGGATAATAGATCATCGGCTTGTCATAGACAGGCTGCAACTGCTTGGAGACAACCAGTGTCGAAGGGTGCAACCGTGATCCTGTCCCGCCTGCCAGTATGATCCCTTTACGCATCCGCATTTTCCTTCCCACGCCCTCTGATAACAGCCGTCAGGCTGTCCTCAACATTTGGCAACTTGATACCAAACGTATCATTGATAAGCCTGCAAGACAGCACAGAGTATTCCGGCCTTTTTGCAGCAGTTGGAAATTCCGAGGACTTGATTGGCAAAACCACACAGTCTTTGCCTTTCCAATCCTCACCCCATTCCTGCAAAGCGATCTTGTGAATGCTCTTGCCAAACTCAAACCACGTCATTTCTTGATCTGACGTCAGGTGATAGGTGCCGAATTTATCAAACTCGGCAGAGGTCGCCGCACCGCAAAGCTCCAAAATAGCATGTGCCAAATCATGGGCGCTTGTGGGACACCCGGTCTGATCATCGACAATTCGAACCTCATCCCTTTGCGCCATGAGATTGAACATCGTTTTGACGAAGTTTTTGCCAAACTGGCTGTAGACCCAGGATGTCCTCAATATAAGGTGCTTTTGATGCGCCTCGCGAACAGCAACCTCACCCGCAAGCTTGCTGTTACCGTAAACACCCAGGGGCGAGACCTTATCTTCCTCGCGATAAGGCTTTGTTCCCTTCCCGTCGAAAACATAATCCGTCGAGACATGGATCAGCGGGATGGCGCGTTTGGCGAGGGCTTCTGCCATTGCGCGAACTGCATCGCCGTTAACCTTGAACGCGATGTCTTCGTGCTGCTCGGCCAAATCCACGGCGGTGTATGCCGCTGCATTGACAACAATATCCGGTTGCAAGCGGTCGATAACGGGTTCGATTTGGGAAGCATCCTCAAGGTCACATTCTTCCCGACCAACAAAGACCAGTTGCGCGTCGGGAAATTCATGCGCGGAAGCAGCCAGACACCTGGCAAGCTGACCATTTTTGCCAAACACCAGTATTTTAGGCATCGGCCTGCCCCTTGGCACTTCCCAGACGTTCGCCTGCATATTTACTTTTTAAAATCGGCTCCCACCATTCGCGATTATTCACATACCACTCAATGGTTTGCCGAAGGCCGGTTTCGAAATCGTATTTCGGCTTCCAACCCAACTCATTCTGCATTTTGGTTGGATCGATGGCATAGCGCCAATCGTGGCCGGGGCGGTCTTTAACGTACGTAACCGCTTCATCAAAATTCTCGAACGAGATGTCGGGCACGATCTCTTGCACCGTATCAAATATGCGTTTGACGACGTCGATGTTGGTCAGCTCGTTACAACCGCCAACATTGTATTTCTCGCCAATGCGGCCCTCGGTCAGGATCTTGACCAGTGCCTCTGCATGATCCTCAACATGCAGCCAGTCGCGTGTATTCAAACCCTCGCCGTAGACAGGAAGCTTCTTGCCATGCAGCAGGTTGAGCGCCATCAGTGGAATGAGTTTTTCCGGGAACTGATAGGGACCGTAATTGTTGGAACAATTACTGATGACAATAGGCAATCCATAAGTATGGTGCCAAGCCTGCACCAGATGATCCGAACTCGCCTTGCTGGCAGAATAAGGTGAGGTCGGGGCATACGCGGTCTCTTCGGTGAACAGCCCTTCGCTGCCAAGCGAACCATAAACCTCATCCGTCGAGATATGGTGGAATCGAAATTGTGAACGTTTATCCGCCGGCAGCTTATCGAAATACGCACGCGCAACGTCAAGCAAGTTAAACGTACCAACCACATTGGTCTGAATAAAATCAGCCGGTCCGTCGATCGAACGATCAACATGACTTTCCGCCGCCAGATGCATCACCGCATCGGGCTGAAAGTCATCAAAAATTTTAACTATGGCGTCCCGGTTGCAGATATCCTGATGGGCAAAATGGTAGTTATCGCGTGCAGAAATCGACGCCAACGTCCGCAGGTCACCCGCATAGGTCAGTTTATCGATATTAAGGACTTCATAGCCCTTCAACCCGGTCATCAGCCGACAAACAGCAGACCCGATAAAACCTGCACCGCCCGTCACGATAACTTTCATTTTGCTCTCATGGAAAATTTGTGGCTTGGAACCGACGTCGTCACTACGAGATTACATTGCGCAAACGATAGTGTCGAACCTTCGGTTAACTTATTGCAAAGAAGACGTTCTCCTGAAGCCCCCTTGCCAAAACCGGCCAAGATTTCAAATCAAAATTGCACGCAGGTTGCCCGCTTCTCTCAGCGTTTGATGAAATAGCGATCCATCAGTTTGGCTTCGTCAAAATGCCGTCTTCCGACAAATGCCGTGGCGTGGTGTCCCCACTGGCGCATCGCACCAGGTTTATCCACACCCATCGGCCACAGGATAAAGCGTTCCAACCGCTCCGTACCCGGTACAAATCCGTCTTCACTATACAGACCTGCAGTCCCCTGCCCGTTTAGCAGCAGTAAGTGGCCAAGTTCCTGCGCGGGGCGCAGCACTGCGGTTTGTCTGGCAATATCCGCATCCGATTGACCCGTCGCCGCACCAGTGACGTCCAGCAGATAATGGCTGGTCTTGTCAATCCAAAGCACGGGGCCGTTCAATATGGATGACGCGAGGTAACCGGCGGGCATTTCCGCTGTTTCGCGAATGTCGTGATCCTCTGGGGCGCTAATACGCTGCAAACCGTTGCTTGGGAAAAACATGTGGTAACAGCCGCAGCCATGGATCGTATCGGCAATCAACGGCGAACCATCGTCATCCAGTGTTACCCGCCAGATCAGCGCGTCCAAATGCCCTGCCAGGATATCAAATGGGCTGCTGGCCGGGCGTTCCGGGAACCAGATTTCATAAACGATTTGTGGCCGCCAACGTCCGGCAAAATAGGTGTGGCTCAGCCGGTAATAAACCGTCGGATTATCAGTATCGATCGTCGCCAGGGCCCCCCGTGCCAGCAGGGTTGCTCGCCCGACCTTGTCACTGTCACTTCCCGCCCGCACACGAAATACCGGGGCATAGGCCTGCGCCAGATTTTCAAGTTCATCTTCGCTTGGCCGCCATTGACCAAAGGCATCCTGGTCAATATCCGCAACATCGAAACGGCCTGGCTCAGATGACGTCACCGTATATTCACGCCATGCCCCAGAATGGATCAGGTTATTACCGCTGGCTGAAAAGCTTGCGAAATTCTCCTGCTTCCAACCCTCATAGCCGAAATAGGCCGGAAAGGCGGTTAAGGGATAAAGACCCGCGATACGTTGAAAATCAAGGTAATCATCGGGCACGAAGACAGCGGATAAAAGTGTCTGATACTGATCGGGTGTCAGGGATTCAGCCATGGCGTTGGCACAGTTTTCCACCGTCTCATACGAAATGCCCGATGATGCCGGAAGATTGGCGATTTCACTTTGCCGCGCCGCCCGGTCAAGGCCACGCATTTGCAGAATCAGCGCGTCCCATTGATCAGTGCGATCAACTTTGCCACCCCCATCCGCATCAAGCTGCCGCGCCATCAAGACAGAATTTCGGTTGGCCCGCAGGAAAGGATACCCCACAACCGGGGATGCCGACGCACTTTGTACCGCGTTATCGCTCACCACCGCATCGACATAGGATAGTCGATCTTCGCACGACATCGACTCAAGGTTAACCGTATCAGGCGTCAAACCGGCACATCCCGACAAGGCGCCCAAGGAAACAGCAAGTGCGGCAAACAAAAAGCGCGGTATGGTCATGCAAAACCTTCCATCTGATGAACAGCCTTCATCATGCGATGGGGCAATTATAGTCTCGAACGGCGACATGGTAACCTGACCGCGCCCAAACCCGAATTCACCTTTCCGCGAACAGGGTGATCGGCACTATTCGACCGTAACTGACTTCGCAAGGTTGCGTGGCTGATCAACATCGGTGCCTTTGTGAACCGCAACGTGATAGGCCAGCATCTGTACCGGGATGGTGTAGAGGATCGGTGCGACGAAGTCGGCGACCTTGGGAAGCTCGATCGTGGCCGATGCCATATCGCCCAGTTTGGCTAGGCCCGGCGCGTCGGAAATAAAGATCACCCGGCCCCCACGTGCGGCAGCTTCCTGCATGTTTGAGGCGGTTTTTTCAAACAGTTCATCAGACGGGGCAATGACGATGATCGGAACCGACTGATCAATCAGGGCAATCGGGCCGTGCTTCATTTCACCGGCTGCATAGCCTTCGGCGTGGATATAGGAAATTTCCTTGAGCTTGAGCGCCCCTTCCATCGCAATCGGATAACCAAGACCACGACCGAGATAGAGCACGTCACGCGCATCGGCGACCTCAAGCGCAAGCTGTTTAAGTGCTTCGTCATGATGCAGGATTTCGGCAGCATGTTTCGGCACTTCGGTCAGCGCACTGACGATGGCAGCCTCTTCGTCCTTGGCGAGAGTTCCGTTTTCACGACCGATGGTCACCGCAAGACAGGCGAGAACTGTGAGCTGGGTCGTAAAGGCCTTGGTCGAGGCCACCCCGATTTCAGGTCCGGCATAGGTCAGAAGTACCACGTCACTTTCGCGCGCAATCGTGCTTTCGGGTACGTTGACGATCGATACGATCTTCTGGCCCTTGGACTTTGCATACCGAAGGGCTGCCAGGGTATCAAGCGTCTCGCCCGACTGCGAGATGAACAGGGCAACACCGCCTTTCGGCAGTGGCGGGCAGCGATAGCGGAACTCGGATGCGACGTCGACATCCACACCCAGACCGGCATAGCGTTCGATCCAGTGCTTGGCGACCAGACCGGCATAGAACGACGTGCCGCAGGCGACAATCGTCAAACGCGTTGCATCGGCAAAGGAAAACGGCATGTCCGGCAGTTTGATGGTCTGGGTCGCCGGGTTGATGAAGGCATGCAGGGTATCGCCAATTACCGCAGGCTGTTCGAAGATTTCCTTCTGCATGAAGTGATTGTAGTTGCCCTTGCCCATCATGGCACCCGAAACCGCCGAAAGCTTGGTTTCGCGGGTGACATCCTCGTCATTTTCATCGCGGACCTGAACGCTGTCACGGGTCATTTCGACCCAGTCGCCTTCTTCCAGATAAATCAGCTTGTTCGTCAGGTGCGACAGCGCCATGGCATCGGAACCGAGATACATCTCGCCCTCGCCCAGACCAACGGCCAGCGGCGTACCACGGCGCGCACCAAAGATCACGTCATGCTGACCGGCAATCATGATCACCAGCGCAAAGGCGCCTTCGATGCGATGCAAGGTGGCGGCAACCGCGTCACGCGGACTTTTGCCCTGATCAAGGAAGTCAGACACCAGATGCACGACCACTTCGGTGTCGGTATCGGTGGCAAACACACGGCCCTTGGCAGAAAGCTCTGCCTTGATTTCCTGGAAGTTTTCGATGATGCCGTTATGCACCACGGCGACCTTACCGTCGGTATGCGGATGGGCGTTGTTTTCGGTTGGCACGCCATGGGTCGCCCAGCGGGTGTGGCCAATGCCAACGTCGCCCGCAAGCGGGCTTTCATCCAGACGCTTGGCCAGATTAATCAGCTTGCCTTCGGCGCGGCGGCGTTCGATATCGCCATTGACCAGCGTTGCAATGCCGGCACTGTCATAGCCACGATATTCAAGGCGTTTGAGCCCTTCCAGAATACGTTCGCTGACGCTGTCTTTGCCGATAATCCCGATAATGCCGCACATATTGGTTTTCTTCCTGCTTTATATCGCGTGTCGTCTGGCCACCCGGATGGCGAGTGGCAATCTCAAAATCTTTATTCTGGGCTATTTCTTGCCGGTCAGTTCGCGCATTTTTTCGCGAAACTTGGCCGCCCAGCCCTTTTTTTCGATCCGCTCGGCCCGGGTCAGGGTCAATGCATCCGCTTCGACCTTGCCGGTGATCGTGCTGCCCGCGCCAACAATTGCGCCATCGCCAATCTCGACAGGCGCGACAAGCGACGAGTTGGAGCCAATAAACGCCCCTGCCCCGATGTCGGTATGCTGTTTGCGGAAGCCGTCATAGTTACATGTGATCGTCCCGGCCCCGATATTGGCCTTGGCACCGACACGGGCATCGCCGATATAGCTCAGGTGATTGACCTTGGCCCCGTCTTCGACCACGGCCTTCTTGATTTCGACAAAGTTGCCAACCCGCGCCCCGGCGCCGATTTCTGCCCCCGGCCGCAAGCGGGCATAAGGCCCAATATCGGCACCATTACCAACCACACAACTTTCAAGATGGCTGAACGCCTTGATCACGACATTGTCGCCAACGGTCACGCCGGGTCCGAAAACAACATTCGGCTCAACAATGACATCGCGGCCAAGCTTGGTATCGGCACTGAAAAACACAGACCCCGGATCAACCAGCGTCGCGCCGTCGGCCATCGCCGCTTCGCGCAGGCGATTTTGCAGGATGGCTTCGGCCACGGCCAACTGGGTGCGGGAATTGACACCAAGCGTTTCTGCCTCGTCAACTTCGACTGCGACGCAGCTCTGACCATTTTTCTGCGCCACTTCGACCGCATCGGTCAGGTAATATTCACCCTTGGCATTGGCGTTATCAATCGCCTCAAGGGTTGCGATCATGTCCTCAGCCCGGAAACACATCACACCGGAATTGCAGAAATTGATCCGACGTTGCGCATCGTCGCATTCCTTGTCTTCGACAATCGCGGTCAGGGCACCAGTCATGGCATCCGTCACAAGGCGACCATATCCGGTGGGGTCTTCCGGGCGGAAACCCAGAACCGCCACCGCATGATCATTTTCCTCGCGCGCAGCAACAAGGCGCGCCAGTGTTTCGGCGGTGAAAAGCGGGCTGTCGGCATAGAGCACCAGAACATTGCCCGTTAGGCCCTTCAAGCCATCTTTGGCAGCAAGAACGGCGTGCGCAGTGCCAAGACGATCGGTCTGCTCAAACGTCGGGTGCGGGGCAACGGCCTTGATCAGGTCCGGCATATCCGGGCCAACAACGACCATGGTCGTTGCAGCCTTCAGGTGGGCGGCGGTACCAATCACGTGACCCACCATCGGTTTGCCCGCAACCTTGTGCATGACTTTGGGCATCGCACTTTTCATGCGCGTGCCCATCCCGGCGGCCAAAACAACAACACTTAGTTCAAGCGACATTTATAATCCTGTTGGCTGCGCCGTTCCGCAGCATCCCCTAAAAGGCACCATCACAATGAGTGTGATGCAAATATTCCCGTTCGCAGCAAGTCTTAGAACATATTCTCAGGCAGCAAAAGCCCATAAAGAATCACGTTTTGTTACCGGCTGTTAGCAGATGTTACCGATTGTTAATGGCACGATATCGGTTAAGTTCCTATAAAGGATGCCAAGCCCGCCCCAACAACAATCAAGCCACCGCAAGGAGCCCCACCTGATGGCCAAATTCATTCTGTTCGACCTTGATGGCACCCTGATTGACGGGGTTGATGACATCCTGTTTGCGATGAATGATTTGCTGGCCGCCCATGGGCATGAACCTCTGGTCCGCCATGACATCGAGGCGATGCTGGGCGATGGCACATGGATGCTGACCAAACGTGCCTTTGCCGCACGCGGATCGGAGCCCACGGATGCGATGCTGGACGAGCTTAATATCGATTTTAACGCGCGCTATGTCGAAACCGACTATGCCTATACCCGCCTGTTTGAAAATGCCGAAACTGTTCTGCGCCAGCTGAAATCAGAAGGCTGGACCATTGCACTGGCATCAAACAAACCCGAAGCCCCCTGCAAGGCAATCCTGACCAAGCTTGGTGTCGCGGATCTGTTCAGCGTCATCGCTGGCGGGGACAGCTTTGAGGTCAAAAAGCCCGATGGTCGCTTTCTTGAATTTGTGCTGGAACAACTTGGTTTTGATCGAAACACTGACACCGCAATCATGGTCGGCGATCACGCCAATGATGTAAGTGCGGCCCGCGCCGCAAGCATCCATGCAATTGCGGTTGCCATGGAAGTCGATGATACGCGCGCCAAATCCCTTGGCGCGGATGCGGTTGTGACCGGCTACGCCGACCTTGTATCGGCGATAAACGGTATTCCTGATCGCGCCTGACAAAACAAAACCGGCCAGCACATAAATGCTGGCCGGTCTGGCGTGGATCACATGCCGCCCCCCGCGACATGTGATCTGGGAAATCAATCTCCCGCAGGATCAATCAATGACTGTCCTTCGGAATTGCCTTGCCGCGATGACCAACGAGGAAGTCGAAGTCGGCCCCGCGATCGGCACCAATGACCGACTTGTAATACAGCGAGGCATAGCCACTTTCCGGGACCGGAACGCTGTTTTTCCAGTCTTTCAGGCGCTGGGCCAGCTCTTCATCGCTGATATCGAGATGCAGGCGACGGTTGGGGACATCAAGTTCGATCATGTCGCCATTCTTAACGACGGCCAACGGGCCACCTGCCGCGGCCTCGGGCGAGGTATGCAGCACGACGGTGCCGTATGCCGTGCCGCTCATGCGCGCATCTGAAATACGCACCATGTCGGTGATCCCCTTGCGCAGCACCTTGGGCGGCAGGCCCATATTGCCGACTTCGGCCATACCCGGATAGCCTTTCGGACCGCAGTTTTTCAGAACCATGATGCAGGTTTCATCGATATCAAGGTCCTCGTCATAGATCTTGGCCTTGTAATCATCGATGTCTTCAAACACCACGGCACGCCCGCGATGGGTCAAAAGTTCCGGGGTCGCAGCCGATGGTTTAAGCACCGCACCATTCGGGGCCAGGTTGCCTTTGACAACCGCGATACCGCCACTGGCGGTCAGGGCCTTTTCGAACGGGCGAATGACATCTTCGTTCCAGTTACGAACATCCTTGACCTGTTCCCACATGGTTTCACCCGAAACGGTGAGCGCATCGTTATGAAGCTTGCCCGCCTCGGCCAATGCCTTGATCACCACAGGCAAACCACCGGAATAGAAGAATTCCTCCATCAGGTAATCACCAGACGGCTGCAGGTTCACAATCGTCGGAATATCACGCCCCAACCGATCCCAGTCATCAAGCGACAGATCAATGCCAACACGTCCGGCAATGGCGAGCAGATGAATAACCGCATTGGTCGAACCACCAATTGCGCCGTTGACCCGAATGGCGTTTTCGAACGCTTCCTTGGTCAGAACGTCAGACGGTTTAAGGTCATCCTTGACCATCTGCACGATACGACGCCCGGTAATGTGCGCCATCACGCGACGGCGGCTGTCCACTGCCGGGATGGCCGCATTACCCGAAAGCGCCATGCCAAGCGCCTCGGCCATGCTGGCCATGGTGGATGCAGTACCCATGGTGTTGCACGAGCCCGGCGAACGCGACATGGCAATTTCGGCCTCAAGGAAATCTTCGGTGCTGATCTTGCCAGCCTTGCGGTCCTCGGAAAGCTGCCAAAGTGATGTGCCCGATCCGATATCCTCACCGCGCCATTTGCCATTAAGCATCGGACCACCGGTAACGACGATTGCCGGGATATCAACACTGGCCGCCCCCATCAGAAGCGAGGGCGTGGTTTTATCGCAGCCCACCATCAGGACAACGCCATCAAGTGGTGTTCCGCGCAGCATTTCCTCGACATCCATCGAGGCCAGATTACGGAACATCATTGCGGTCGGGCGCAGCGTGCTTTCACCGGTTGAAAACACCGGGAACTCAAGCGGCAAACCACCGGCCTCGTAGATGCCGTGTTTGACGCGTTCCGCCAAATCGCGCAGATGGGCATTACACGGGGTCAGTTCCGACCAGGTGTTACAAATGCCAATCACCGGACGTCCGTCAAACAGATCCGATGGCAAGCCCTGGTTCTTCATCCAGCTGCGGTGATAGATATTGTCCTTGCTGGTTCCGCCAAACCATCCCTCTTGCGAGCGGAGGGTACGCGGCCAGGGTGCCGGTTTGAACTTCGTCATGCCCGTTTTCCTTTTTGACTTATTATCGTGACGGATCCGGTGGTGTGCAGTTGGGATGGCCGCACACAGGACTTTGAACGACACGCATCAGCATCCGGCACCATAAACCTATTATGGTGAAACCGGTTGGTGTGACCCCGATGCGTATCGTTCCGCGCCATCGTGTTGTTACGCCTTGTTTTTGTTGTAGACGTCGAAGATCACAGCCGCCAAAAGCACGAGGCCCTTGATCACCTGCTGCCAGTCAATACCGACACCGATAATCGACATCCCGTTATTCATGACACCCATGATCAATGCGCCAACGACGGCACCAATGACCTTGCCAACACCGCCTGACATCGACGCGCCACCAATAAAGACAGCGGCAATCACGTCAAGCTCAAACGCAAGACCGGCCTTGGGGGTTGCCGTATTCAAACGTGCGGCAAAGACCAGCCCGGCAAGGGCGGCCAACATGCCCATATTGGCAAAGGTAAAGAAGGTCAGGCGTTTGGTGTTGATGCCCGAAAGCTTGGCGGCCTTTTCATTGCCACCAAGAGCATAGATACGACGGCCCAAAGTGGTGCTGTTGGTGATGAAGGTAAAGATCGCAATCAGAACCGCCATGATCACCAGAATGTTTGGCAATCCGCGATAGGTCGACAGCAGATAGGTCACAAACAGGATCGCAATCCCCGCAACCGCATGCTTGGTGACGAACACCGCCATCGGTTCTTCGACCGCGGCAAACTTCGCCTGCTTGGCACGTGAACGCAGACCAATGATCGGCAGGATCGCGGCCAAGGCCACGCCCAGCGTCATCGAGAACACATTAAAGCGCCCTTCGATCAGACCGCCAAAGAAGTCGGGGATAAAGCCCGACGACATGCCCTGGAATACGTCCGGGAACGGACCAACCGATGCACCGCCCAGAAGTGCTAGCGTCAAGCCCTTGAACACCAGCATCCCCGCCAGCGTCACAATAAAGGATGGAATACGCCAATAGGCCACCCAATAGCCTTGGGCTGCACCAATGATGGCCCCGGCAATCAGGCAGACCGGGACGACCAGAACGGTTGGCAAATCCCAGTTGACGATCATCACCGCCGCCAGCGCACCGATGAAGCCAACGACAGAGCCGACCGAAAGGTCAATATTGCCGCCAACAATCACCAGCAACATGCCAACAGCCATGATGATGATATAGCTGTTTTGCAGGAACAAGTTGGTCAGGTTGACCGGCTTGAGCATGATGCCGTCTGTCAGAACCTGGAAGAAGGCCAGAATGGCAACCAGCGCAACAACCATGCCGTATTCACGAATGTGGGTGCGCAGATAGTAGCCGATTGATTTGGTTTCAGTATCCGTCATTGTCTGTTCCTCACGCTTTCAGGATCATGCGCATGATTGCTTCCTGACTTGCGTCTTTCGCCGCAAGCTGTCCTTTGATCTCACCTTCGTTCATGACGTAGATGCGATCGCACATGCCCAGAAGCTCCGGCATTTCCGACGAGATCATGATGACCCCCTTACCGTCGGCTGCCAGTTGGTTGATAATCGTATAAATCTCGTATTTCGCCCCGACATCGATGCCGCGCGTCGGCTCATCAAGAATGAGCACCTCGGGTGCCGCAAACAGCCATTTTGACAAAACGACTTTCTGCTGGTTACCGCCCGAAAGGTTCATCACCTTCTGTCCGACATTGGGCGTGCGAATGTTGATTTTTTCCCGGTATTCCTCGGCAACGGATCGCTCCGCGCCATCATTGAGAACACCGTTTTCCGAAACACCCGGCAAATTGGCCAGTGTAATGTTGGTCGTGATGCTTTCTTCAAGGATCAGACCCATTTCCTTGCGGTCTTCGGTGACATAGGCCAGTCCCGATGCAATCGCCTTTTCCACGGTCGATACATCGACCAGCTTGCCATTGATCAGGACTTCACCGGAAATATCGGTGCCATAGGACTGACCAAAGATGCTCATGGCAAGTTCGGTCCGACCGGCGCCCATCAGGCCCGCAATGCCCACAACTTCACCGGCCGCAACATCAATGCTGACATTGTCGACGACCTTGCGTTCGGGATGCAGCGGATGGGTTGCCGACCAGTTGCGGACTTCCATCAGTTTCTCGCTGCTGATATTGGGGGTGCGATCCGGATAGCGGTGCGCCATATCGCGCCCGACCATGTCCTTGACGATATGGTCTTCGGTGATGTTCCCGCCACGTGCATCAAGGGTCGAGATCGCCTGGCCATCGCGGATAACCGTGATGCGGTCTGCAACCCGGTTGATTTCATTGAGCTTGTGCGAAATCAGGATCGAGGTGATGCCCTGCGCCTTGAATTCCAGCAACAGGTCGAGCAGCTTTTGGCTGTCATTTTCCTGAAGACTTGCGGTCGGCTCATCAAGGATCAGCAGCTTCACTTTTTTCGAAAGCGCCTTGGCAATCTCAACCAGTTGCTGTTTGCCAACCCCGATATTGGTGACCAACGTCGCCGGGTTTTCTTTCAAACCGACTTTTGACAACAACTCACCGGTGCGCGCAAAGGTCGCCGGCCAGTTGATCACGCCATTTTCGCTGATTTCGTTGCCCAGAAAAATGTTTTCGGCAATCGACAGCAACGGCACAAGTGCCAGTTCCTGGTGAATAATGATGATCCCGCGTTCTTCACTGTCGCGGATATCCTTGAATTCCTGCACCCCGCCATCATAAAGGATGTCACCTTCATAGGTTCCGTGCGGATAAACACCGCTCAGCACCTTCATCAGGGTAGATTTACCTGCACCGTTTTCGCCACAAAGCGCGTGGATTTCCCCGCGTTCAACTTTGAGGCTGACATCATCCAGTGCCTTCACACCCGGAAAGGTCTTGGTGATGTTCTTCATTTCCAGGATGGTATCCATCCGGTCCTCCCACTGCCATTGACACTGCAACGGCGTCTTCGTCTGCTTTGGTCTTTGTTTTCCTGGAAACCAGTCGGGCGAGCTGCCCTAGAAACCTTAAGAAAAGCGGCCCCGGCGCAAACGCCGGGACCTTCAATGCCTAAGCGCTTATTGCACTTCGTCTTTGGTGTAATAGCCTGAACCAATAAGGATTTCTTCCCAGTTGGATTTATCAACCATGATCGGCTCAAGCAGGTAGGAAGGAACAACCTTCACACCGTTGTCGTAAGTGCTGGTGTCGTTGATGGTCGGCTTTTCGCCTGCAAGGACACTGTCCACCATCGAAACGGTTACACGTGCAAGTTCACGGGTATCCTTGAAGATGGTGGAATACTGTTCACCAGCCAGGATCGACTTGACCGACGGCAGTTCGGCATCCTGACCGGTCACGATCGGCATTTTCATATCGCCGGAACCGTAACCAACGCCTTTAAGCGAGGACAGGATACCAATCGACAGGCCGTCATACGGCGACAGAACACCATCGACTTCGTCATCGGTGTAATGTGCCGAAAGAAGGTTATCCATACGGGCCTGTGCAACCGCACCATCCCAACGCAGGGTACCGACCGTGTCCATGCCCATCTGGCCGGATTTGATCACGATGGTTCCCTCGTCAATCAGCGGCTGCAGGATCGACATGGCACCGTTATAGAAGAAATATGCGTTGTTATCATCCGGCGAACCGCCGAACAGCTCAACATTATAGGGCGGCTCACCCGATTCAATCAGGCCATCAACCAGCGAGGTGGCCTGCTGGACGCCGACCTGGAAGTTATCGAACGTGGAATAATAATCGACATTCGGGCTTTCAACGATCAGGCGGTCATAGGCAAAGACCTTGATGCCTGCTGCTGCTGCGTTTTCCAGCGCGTTCGAAAGCGTGGTGCCGTCAATAGCGGCAATCACAAGAACATCCACACCCTTGACGATCATGTTTTCGATCTGGGACAGCTGGTTCGGGATATCGTCTTCTGCATACTGAAGATCGGTTTTGTAGCCGGCAGCTTCAAACTGCTCGACCATGGAATTACCATCGGAAATCCAACGTGCCGAAGATTTGGTCGGCATTGCGATACCGACATAGCCCTTTTCATCGGCATGTGCGTAACCGCCGGAGATCATCGGGCTCATCATTGCGGCCGCGCCAAAGGCGACCCCTGCCATTACGGCACCGAGACGTTTCATAGCTATCCTCCCTAAAAGACACGGCATACATGCCATTATTCTTTACGCCCGACTTTCACAGGCATTCGTGACCTGCATACGTCGTGTCTTTGTTTTCAATTGATATTGCATCCTGTTTTCCCAAAGGACACGGCGCCATTATTCAGAGGCCCTACATAACAATCAAATAAACATTTTCGAAACTTGCATATCAAAATTGATATACTAAAATCACGCCATACCGGAGGAATCCATTATGGCCAAGACATCCAATCTGCTCCCGCTCAGTTCTGCGAAATCCCTGCTTTTCCGCTCTGGAAACCTGTTTCAGAGGGGGCTTAAGCTTAGTCACCTGCGCATGATTGTCGCGATGGAAGAGACCGGTCAGATCAGTCTGGCGGCTGACATGCTCAAGACATCCCAACCGGCTGCCTCTAGACTATTGTCTGAGATGGAAAACATCCTTGAGGCGCGTTTATGTGTCCGAAGTGCGCGCGGGATCGAGATGACCAATGCCGGACGCGCCCTTGCCAGGCGGGCGCGCAGCATGCTGATTGAAATCCGCGAGGCCGAACGCGAGATCGAGGATATCAAACATGGTGGCGGCACCGTCTTCATCGGGGCTGTGACGGCGGCGGCGGTTGAACTGGTCGTGCCTGCCATCCGCAGTGTTCAGGCCGTCAACTCGTTGCTTGAGGCCCATGTCGGGGTTGGACCGTCGCATTTGCTGATCAAGGACTTGCTGGCCGGTGATCATGACTTTGTCATTGGCCGCGTGCCCGAGGATATGGACCCCCGCCTGTTTAACATCCGCGAAATCCGAAGCGAGAAAATCCGCCTGATGGTGCGGACCGGTCATCCGCTGCTTGAGATTAACAAGCCGATCACACTCGCCCGTCTTGCCCAGTTCGAATGGATTTTGCCGCCCCCCGGCAACCTGATGCGTCGCACGATCGAGGATGTGTTTATTTCACGTCATTTGCCCTTGCCGCATTCGAGTTTGAATTCCGCGTCCCTTCTGGTGACGCTGGCGACCCTTTCGGACACCAATGCCATCGCCCCGATGGCCGAGGAAGTCACAACCCTTCTGACCAGTGGCGGGCTGATTACCGAACTGCCCTTTGATGGCGTGATTGAAATCAAACCCTATAGTCTGATCACCGCGCGTGGTCATCGACTTTCACCCTCGGCACAACTGGTTTCCGATCATATTCTTGCACGCATCGAAAAACCGCATGGCTAGGCTGATCGTCATGCAATTGTTTCCACTGTGAAGCGCCTCAAAACTGGCGTAAGCTTCTGAGACAAAACAAGACATGTTGTGACCGAGAGTAAAACATGCCCGCAAGCCTTCGATATCTCAGCGCCCTGCTCGTCGCCGTTTCGCCCCTGATCGCAACGGGTGCACACGCGGCCGCGACCGATGACAGCACGGCGGAAATGTCCGATATGGACCGCCCGGCCGCCTTTGCGGTCATGGATATGCGTGCCACCACCGCATGGGCGATCAATCATTTTCAGTGGCGGGACCCGAACGAAGAGGCACTTGAAACGCTTGTGTTTTCTGCGGGCAAAGGTCCGATGCGACTTGATTTTGTCATGGACAATATCGTTCCGTCCTATTGCGAACTCCGCCCCGATCCCGAGAATTGCGATGGTCCGGGCGTCCCGGTCAGTTGGATGGAAGATATCCCGCAAACCATCTGCATGGATATTCCGCTCGTGCTTAAGGCGCGCCACAAGGATGTTTTGAAAAAGGCCGACCTTCTGTGCCTGCAACCGCAAAGCAACCTGCTTTTCCCCGATGACTGGATTGCCGGCAATGGCTGGCCCCAAGTCCATCTGCACCAGACCGTCACACCACGCAAAATCCGCCATGATGGCAGCACGGCGATCATTGACCTTGTCATTACCGATGCCATTGCCACGGGCATTGCCAATCTGTCTGAACAGGGCTATGGCCCGGCCAAAATCGGCATGAGCGATGATGAACTGCGCGACGTCATCGGCCCGAACCTTGATACCTTTATTGCCGGCGATGATGAAAGCTGCACCTATCTGCAACGCGATCTTGATCCGTCCGGGCTGGGGTACATGGTCCTTGATGGCAAACTTGCCCGCGTGTCACTTTATGGCGACGAGCATGATGTTGCCACCAGCCTTGTGCGCACCCGCAATGGCCTTTCCATCGGGTCGACCAAGGAAGATGTGTATACCGCCTTTGCCGGTCAAACCCTGATCGAGGAAGAAAACGAATATCTTGGCCCGGACGGGCGCTATGTCACCTGGTGGCAGGATGACGCCAAAACGCACGGCATCCGGTTTGAGATTGACGAATACGGCACCGTCATCGCCATCCATGCCGGCAGCGACGCCATCACTTTGATCGAAGGTTGCGTCTAATCCCTGATCCGCGACCAGCAACGCATTTTCTTTGCCGTTGACTTGCCATGCCAAGCCGGTAAAAGCGCGTCTTACGCAGATCATACAGATCTCGCCACTACCCAAAACCAACAACAATATTGCCATCCCCTTGCCGCAAAGCCCGACCAGAACGGCGTGCTTGCGGAGACACGAACACGAATGCAAACACCGATAACGTCCAACCTTGTTGTCCTGACCGGCGGTCCCGGTACGGGCAAAACCACATTGATCAATCACCTGAATGACCGGGGCTTTGAAACAAGTCCCGAGGTGGCGCGTGCCATCATCGAAGACCAGATGGAGCGCGGCGGCACCGCCCTGCCCTGGGATGATAATGATGCCTATGCCGGTCTGATGTTCAGACGCTCCATCCGCACCTGGCAGGAAGCCATTCAATCCCATCCCCACACGGTTTTCTGTGACCGGGGCCTGCCCGATACATTGGCCCACCGAAGGCTTTCGGGCCTTCCGGAAAATCCGGATCTGATCCGCGCGATCAAGACCTACCGCTATCACCGGGTGGCCTTTGTCCTGCCGCCCTGGTCGGAAATCTACAAAACCGATGCGGCGCGGACACAAAGCTTCTCCGAGGCCGTCAGAACATATGTCGTGCTGTGCCGGACCTATCATGAATGCGGCTATGAACTGGTCGAAATTCGCAAAGGCCCGGTCGAACAGCGCGCCGCCCAGATCCTTGCCCGCCTCAAACTCTAAGATAAACGCCCCAAGATGATGCCAAACCAACCCACATCCCGCTTTGCCAAACGCGCCGTCATCGCCTGCACGGCCGCGGTTACTCTGCTGACCGGCAGCCTTCCGGCCATTTCAGCTTGCTATGACTGGCCGCTGCGCGATTATCGCGGCAATTACGCCTATGACGGCGATACCATATATGTCGCCATTCCCGGCCTGCCCGAAGAAATCGCCAATATGTCGGTACGCGTGCGCGGCGTCGACACCCCGGAAATGCGCGGCAAATGCGAAAGCGAAAAGCAACTCGCCCAAATGGCCCGCGACTATGCCCGCCAACGCCTGAAATCCGCAAAATCGGTTCAATTCTGCGAACCCGAATGGGGCCGCTATGGCGGGCGTGTGGTGGCGTCGGTGCGCATTGACGGCAGCCCGCTTGACCTTGAATTGATCAATCAGGGGCTTGCGAGGCCCTATGACGGCAAAACCAAACGTCAGCCCTGGTGCCAAGGCTAATCAGATCAGCCTTTGATGTCACTTCGGTGTGAAGTCACTGGACAACGGCGATATTCCAACCATCTTTGCAAACAGGAAATCGCCCGACCGAAGACCAGAAAGGCTTGAGTGACGAAATATGAGCAAATATCACAAAGACCCGGATGCCATCCGCGACCTGTCGCCTGAACAGTATTACGTGACACAGGAAAGCGGCACCGAACCGCCGTTTCGCAATGATTTTTGGGATCACAAGGAAGACGGGCTTTATGTCGATATCGTCTCGGGCGAGCCGCTTTTTACCTCGCGCGACAAGTTTGATTCCGGCTGTGGCTGGCCTAGCTTTGTGAAGCCCGTTCAGTCCGAACATATCGTTGCCAAGGAAGACAACACGCACGGCATGCGCCGGATTGAAGTCCGATCCAAACATGGCGACAGCCATTTGGGTCACGTCTTTCCCGATGGGCCGCAGGATCGCGGCGGGTTGCGCTATTGCATCAATTCGGCGTCGCTGCGCTTCATCCCGATAGAGGATCTTGAGGCCGAAGGGTATGGAGAGTACATAAAAATTTTTGAATAATAGCGTCGATTATTCAAAATAAGTGAAGAATAAAAAGACCGGTGCATGAGGGATCATGTCCGGTCTTTTTTGTGCGTTTGTATTTGTATGAGGATTAAAAATCAGCCCTAGAATTCACCCGGCGCACATTGCAGGCAAGTCAATCCCATATCGCGCCATTTATCGACCACCCGCCTGCGGTCATCGACGACAAGCCACGGGTTGAAGCCATCCTCGATGATCTTGGCCAGCAGGTCTTCCTTGACCTCTTCATCACTGCGATGATCGGCATCCTCGGGGCGCAGATACATACCATCAAACGGGATGTCATGGGCGCGCAGCCAGGATTCTGATCGGTGTTGCCAGCCCGCCGGACGGCCCGAACAGATCAGGATCGCATGGCCCGATGCATGCAGGATGCGCAGCAATTTCTCGATATTTTCAATCGGCTTGGCGTGATCCATGGCGTCAAAGAACGCATCCCACTGTTTTTCCACACCATGAACCAGATGCCCCAAAGCATCGGCATCAAAATGCGCCAGCGTGCCATCCATATCGAACACGACGGCATCACGCGCATCACGGGCTTTGGGTTCAGTCACGCAGAAATCTCCTTGATCAGGTTTTCGGTCAAATTTTCATACTCCCAGCCGATTTCCATCGGGCGGAACAGGATCGGGGTGGCGTTGGGCACGCGCGGGCCATCGGCCTCAAACCCGGTCATGTAAAGAATGCAGCGCGCCACCCCGGAATGGGCAACGATCACGGTCAGGTCATCACTGACCTCGGCCAGGGCCTGTTGCATGGCAAAGGACACCCGTTGACACATGGCATCAAACCCCTCGCCATTGGGCGGGGTGTCAAAGCGCGGGCAAAGTTCGGAGATCGGCCTGCCTTCCAGATCGCCCCAATGACGTTCCCGCAGGCCATCAAGCACCCTGGCGTCATAACCCGGCAGCACCAGATTGGCCGTCGTGCGTGCCCGGTCCTGCGGACTGACATAAACCGCCCGCCATTTCGCCATCGCCATTAGGGGCGCAATCGCCAGCGCCTGTGCGCGACCGGTTTCATTCAGCGGAGGTTCGTTTGACCCGGCAATGATCCCCGCCCGGTTGGCATCGGTTTCCCCGTGCCGGATGAAAACAAACGGCAGTTTGGGAAAATCGAACTTTTCAGCGGCATAGATCATGACCGGGCATTACCTTTATTATGCATTACAAATAGAACCGATCTGCAAGCTGTAGCCGCCCGTCAAACCCGTCGACAAGCCCAAAATCCTCTGGCCGGCTGGTGAATAATGGCACGACCTGCATGGCATGGCACTGATTGGCAAGGTCAATCACGTGGCTTGCCAAGGGGTGTACATTCCAGCGCCTGAAATGGGCATGGCCCTTTTCGACCATCTTGCGGGCCTCAATCGGCATGAAACCGGTAAAGATCACATGCGCACTTGCCCCCATGCGGCCAGCATCCCGCCATTGATCAATCAGTTCGCGCGCCTTCCCAAAGGTCGCGCATGGCGCATGACATAGCAGCAAGCGTGCATTCGGATTGAAATGCTTTGCCTTGTCCTTGAGGCTGCGCAACTGGCGGATCGCGTCACTTGCGACGTAATCCGATCCATCGGCATCAAGTACTTGTTTGACCTGCCCGTAACAGCGATCATCCATCGACCAGTCGGTCAGACCATGGCGTTCAAACAGAAGCGCCATTTCCGCGGCCCGGCCACTGGGCGGCACGGGAAACAGGATTTGACCATCCAGCTTCGTCATGGTGGTCAAAAGGCTGTCAATCCGGACCTGCTGGGTCAGCTGTTCCATGCCGTAAGATGCATCAAGCAACACGGTTGCGGCACCGGGCGGCGCATCATAAAGGAAATACTCCGATTCCTGACAAAAATCCCCGGAATACAGCACCCCGCCGCCCAGTTCGAAATGCAGCCACACCCCACCAAAGGAATGGCCAGTGCGCCCGGTGGTGACGGTCACACCATCGACCTGAATTTCGCCGTAAGGTGGCAAGGGAACGACATTGGCCCCCTTGGGCAGGGAGCGCGCGGTCACTTCGGTGCAATAGATCGGCAAGCCGGCCTCAATGATTTCACCCGCCGCCCCGATATGGTCGATATGGTCATGGGTAATGAAAACAGCGTTAACTTTATTAAGCCACGCCGGATCAAATCCCTGATCACTTTCCGGCCCAACCCCGCAATCAAGCAGCCAGCGCCGGTTAAAGAATTCCAGTCTGAGACAGGCCGGTCCCTTTTCACCAAGACCGGAAAGTACACGCATACGGGCTGACATCAGGCGGCCTCACCCGACATGCGGTCAAACACCCAGCCGTCATTGACCTTAAGGCCGACCTGTTCGCCGATGCGGGCACGGCGGTTGGCATAGACCGGTAATGTCTGATCTGCGCCAATCCGAACCGAAAGGCGGAACCGCCCGCCGAGATAGACGCAATCATCGACCTGTCCGCGCAACGGCGCATCATCCGTGACCCAGACGTCCTCGGGCCGCAGGCAAAGACCGGCATTGGCAGTACTAATGTCATCGGCCAGTTTCGGGCAGATGCGTGCGGTAATGCTGCTTTGCCCCAACTGGACAGAACAGTTGCCGTTACTTCCGACCGTTACACCTTGCACCGGCAGGACCGCCCCCGCCCCGACAAAGCCCGCCACCATCAGATCGGCGGGTTCGCGGTACAGGGTTTCGGGGGCTGCCATCTGGCGGATATGGCCCTTGTCCATCACCGCAATCCGGTCGGCCATTGCCATGGCCTCCGCCTGGTCATGGGTGACGTAAATCATCGTCGCCCCGGTGCGGCGATGGAAATCCAGAAACGCCTGTTGCATGGTTTCACGTAAGTGCACATCAAGGTTGGCAAGTGGCTCATCGAGCAACACCGCACGCGGTTCCATGACAAGGCAGCGTGCCAGCGCAACACGTTGACGTTGGCCACCCGATAGTTCCGACGGACTGCGATTGGCATAGGGGCCAAGGGCGACGATATCGAGTGCCTCGGCAATCTTGCGATCCTGATCGGCACGGCTGAGCCCGCGCACCTCAAGCGGATAGCCGACATTGCGCGCGACTGTCATATGCGGCCAAAGGGCATAGGATTGAAACACGATGCCAAGATTGCGATCTTCGGGACTGATCATGACATTGTTTTCAGGACTTGCCATGATCTGACCACCCAGTGAAATCTGGCCGTGATCGGGTTCCTCGAACCCGGCAAGCAACCGCAAAAGGGTCGTCTTGCCACAGCCCGACGGGCCCAGCAGAGCCACGAATTCCCCATCGGCAATATCAAGCGAGACCTGATTGACCGCCCGATAATCGCCAAAGCATTTGGTAATGCGCGAAAGATTTATGTCTGCCACGGCACAACTCCTTTGGGCAAACGACGCGCGGCAAGCTGAAAACAGCTCATCAGCGCGATCACCACCAGCACGACCAGAACCGCCACGGCCGAGGCCAGAACGGTGTCGCCACTGTCATCAAGATTGAAAATCAGAACGCCCAACGTCTCGTTCCCGGCCGACCACAACAGGGCCGAAACCGTCAGTTCGTTAAAGGCGGTCAGGAAAACCAAAAGCGCACCGGCCGCGGCCGAAGGGGCTGCCAGCGGAAGCAAGATATCGCGCAAGCGGCGCGACAAGCCTGCCCCGCAGGCCTGGGCGGCTTCTTCAAGGGCGGGGTCAAGCTGGGTAAAGCTGTTCATGACGGGGCGCAGCGCAATCACCAGAAAACGCGCCAAGTACGCGACAAAAATGATCGCAAGCGTGCCATACAGACTGACATCAATCAGCGGAATGCGGATAAACAGCAAGATGCAGGCAATCGCCAGAACTACGCCGGGCAAGGCATAGGGCACCTCGACCAGAAGATTGATCAGCTTGGTCAAATTCGATGGTCTGCGCACCATCACATAGGCCAGCGGCAGGCACATCACAACAAGCGTCACCGCCGCCCCCACGGACAGAACAAAGCTGTTCTGGAATGCGCGAATGGTCGATGGCTGCACGAACATGACTTCGTGAAACGCCTCGAACGTCGCATTTGCAAATGTGAGCTTGACGCCAAAGGCCGGTACAAGTGCGGTGGTAAACAGGGCCAAAAGCGGGATGACCAGAATGGCGACCAATACCGTCCACAGGGCCATTTCAACCAAGCCTCGGCGTGCGCCGAGTTTGACATCCAAAGGACGCCCGACCATCCCCATCAGGCGATAATCCCGTTTGGACAGCAACCGGTGATGCAGCGCGACCCCACAAATCGCAATTGCGCCGATCAGCATGGCCAGCACGGATACCTCGCCCAGAACGGACGGGCCAAACCCGGCAAGCTTCTGATAAATCAAGGTTGGCAGGGTTTGATAGCCTGCGGGGATGCCCAGCATTGCCGGAATACCGAAATTGCCAAGGGCAGTCACAAAGGCCATGGCGGTTCCGGCAATCAGGCCCGGACTGGTCAGCGGCAAAATGATCTGCCACCACAAACGCCCGCCGCGTGCACCGGCCAGTCGCGCGGCTTCGATCTGTTCGCGGGGTAACATGCGCAGATTTGCCCGCAAGGTCAGAAACACGATGGAGGCATGCTGGATCCCCAGCAAAAGGGCGATGCCCTCGGCCGAATAAAGCGGCTGGGGCGATCCTAGCGGCGGAGCCATGCCAATTGCGTTCAAAAGCGCACTGCTGGGCCCGGTCAATTGCACCCAACTGAGTGCTGTGATCTGTGGCGGGATCATCATCGGGATCATGAAACAGAACACGAGTGCGGCCTTGGCGCGGATATCAGTCAGTGCAACCAGAAAGGCAAATGACCCGCCAATCAAAAGGGAAATAATTGTTCCCAGACCGGCGGTATAAAGACTGTTTACTGTCGCGCGCCAGGTTGATGAATTGCCCAGCACGTCGTGAAAATAATCAAACGAAGGCACACCACCGACCATCACGCCTTCAAACCCAAGGCGCAGGATCGGCAAAATCGAAATAATAAATACCGGCACCACCAACCAAATCAGCAACCGGTCCGAAGACCGGTTGCCATTTGGTTTGGCGATTATGCCAGGCAGAACGCCGCGAAGGCGACCTGTAGCCTGCATTATTCAGCCCCGAACATGTCTGCGAATTTCTGTTTGTTGGCTTCGGCCTGTTCCAGCGCGATGGCCGGATTGAAGTTCATCAGCTTGATCTCGCTGCGTGCCGGGAAACCGGCCGGAAGTGCCATGTCGTTACGCGCCGGGATGTAACCCATATCAAGGACCAGTTCCTGACCCTGTTCGGACAGAAGGAAGTCAACGAACTTGTGGGCGGCATCGACGTTCTTGGCGTCTTTCATGATCGCGACCGGCTCGGTCACATAGGTGACACCTTCAGACGGGAAGACGAAATCAACCGGCGATCCATCTGCCTTGCCACGGATGGCAAGGAAGTCGACAACAACGCCATAAGGCTTTTCACCCGATGCAACCGCCTTGAAGGTGCCGCCATTGCCACCCTTGGCGCGTGCTTCGTTCGCCGCCAGTGCCTGATAGTAATCCCAGCCAAGATCCTTGTTCTCGGTCAGGGTGGAGAGATGAATAAGGGCCGCACCGGAATAAAGCGGGCTTGGCATTGCGATCTGGTTTTTCACCGCCGGATCAGCAAGGTCTTTCCACGATGTCGGGGCTTTAACGGCGGTGTTGTAAACGATGCCGCTGGTGATCAGCTTGGTCGAATAGTAATAGCCTTCACCGTCATAAAGACCGTCTTCATAGGCACTTGCCTCGCCCGATTTATAGGCCTGCAGTTGACCTTCCTGCTTGAGACCTTCAAGGGTCACGGTATCGGCAATCAGAAGAACATCCGGGCGCGGGTCGCCAGCAGCGATTTCCGCACGCAGTTTCGCCATCAGTTTGGTGGTGCCGTCACGGACCCACTCAACTTCAATATCGGGGTTGGCAGCCATAAAGGCATCAACAGTGGTCTGGGCATCCTTGTTCGGCTGGCTGGTATAAAGAACCAGCTTTTCAGCAGCCTGCCCCACAACCGGCAGCATCATCGCGGCAGAGGCAACCGCAGCAAGAAGAACGTTACGCATGATCGGCATCCCTATAGATCAGAAAGAAGGTTTCGTTCGAAAATGTTTCGATCCGGAAGCTATCGGGATTTCGGTTTCAATTGTGTGACAACACCAAGAATTAAATGTTTCAATAGGAAAACCGGGCTATGCAGCAGTGTTTCGGCCTGTCTATACTTAGATCACAAGCGAAATAACAACTTTCGAACGAAAGAAATGCCGTGACTAAAACGTCTGATGCAGTGCCCCTTGACCGCCGACGCGACCGCATCGTCGCCCTTGTCAAATCGACCGGCTTTATGGCGGTCGAGGAACTGGCACGCCGGTTTAACGTCTCGGTCCAGACCATCCGCACCGATTTGCGCGATCTGCATGAACAGGGGCGCGTGTTTCGCCGTCATGGTCTGGCGGGCCCGGCACCCGATCCGGATAACTCGGCCTATGAAAAACGTGAAGTCTGGAACCGGACGGGCAAAATGGCGATTGCCGCGAAGGTCGCCGACCTGATCCCCGAGGGTTGCACGATTGCGATTGGCACTGGCACCACCGCCGAACTCGCCGCCCAGCATCTGGCAGCGCATCGCAACTTAACGGTTCTCACAAACAACCTGCATGTGGTGATGGCCCTGCAAAACGCACCGAATGTGACGCTTCGCCTTGCCGGTGGCACGGTCCGCACCCGCGATCTGGATATCATCGGCGCAGACAGCGCGGATTTTTTCGGCAGCATGCGTGCCGATTTCGGGATTGTCAGTGTTGGCGGCATGAGTGACGAAGGTGATTTACTGGACTTCAATATGGATGAAGTCCGCGCCAGACGCGCACTGGTATCGTGCTGCGACCATGCGATCCTGATGATCGACGAGAAGAAGGTTGGCCGCAAAGCCCTTTGCCGTGACGGCCACGCCAGCGATTTTCAGACGGTGTTGCTGAACACCGCGCCGGGGGATGCGTTACAACGTGCGCTGGTGAAGGCGCGGTGTCAGATTGTGGTGGTGCCCTGAGGTCTCTAACAATCAGCGCTCAAAAGACAAAACTCAGAACAATCTGCCCATATTTTTTATGCGAGATTTTGACTTTATCGCATCTATTCTTTCTTTGTAATCCATAATTTCCTTACCATAATGAATAATTATTCTATAAACTAGCAAAAAAAAGCTCTTTAATATTTCATCATTACTAGAGAAATCTGCTTTTTTCATTTTTTTAAATAAAAATTCCTCCCCGTATTTCGCGCGAACAAACGACTCTGAAACTCGAGATCGCAGCTCGTCTTCCTCAATCATAAAGGTAGGAACTAAATATGAATCTTTGAGTTCTCCATCATCATCAAAGAATATTAGACAGTACAAATCTGACCACCTTTCACTTTGATCAATAACCCATCCTTTACCAGCCCGAAAGACAGCTTCTCTTTTCGGCGTTTTTTCTATCAATTCTTCAACATTTTCACGATGAAAATCGTTTAACTCATAGAAGTCCCTTACAATAAAACCTTTGGTTTTTCGGATTGATACTTGGGGTGACGAACTAGTTTTAACTTCTATCGACAATCCATTTCTGTAACTACCGCAATAATACTCAAATAAATTCACATTATTGTCGTACAATTTTGTTATAATGTCACCAAATTTAGCATTGTCTAACGTTAGGTATAAATCAGAAACATCCAACCCTCCAACATTCGGGCTCTTTAAAGCATCCGAGATCCTTTGCTCATAAAAAAAACCTCTATATCTTGGGTTTTTCTTTAAGGCTTCAAGATGACTCTCAGCTTCATCTTTTGAAAAAAGCGCACTCATATCTCTCGAACTCCTCTTCATCATAGCGTTGCTTCTTCGCTGATCGTTAGATCACCTTCGACATGCAGGGTATGGTTGGGTGCAACCGCTTTCCAGCTATCGCTTTCAGTATCGAGCGGCTCGGACACGACAATCACGTGATCATCGCGTTTGCGCCAATAGAGCGATGGCGGTTTGTCGTCGCTGGCATGGCGGATGGCGCAGACGCTTTTGCCGTTTGACAGGCAGGCGGTGAATCGAAACGGCGACGTTGCTCCGCGCAGCTTCATTTCATTTTCCACCACTTCAATCGTGCGGCGGATTGCGCGGTGTGGATCATTGCGCAGTCCAAGCGTCAGCATCAGGCAAAAGATCAGTTCGCTATCGGTTGAGCCCTGTCGGCCTTCGTAAAATTCGTCTTCGATCATCATTTCAAGCGATCGACGCACCAGCGGATAATCGCCAATCTGGCCGTTATGCATGAACAGATACTGGCCGTTGGAAAACGGGTGGCAGTTGGTGCGGCTGGTGTGCGTTCCGGTCGAGGCCCGGACATGGGCAAAGAACAAACCCGATTTGATGTGATGGGCAAGCGACCGCAAGTTCGGGTCATTCCAGGCCGGCAGGATTTCGCGATACAGCCCCGGTGTCGGACGTTCGTCGTACCAGCCAAGACCAAACCCGTCGCCATTGGTCGGCGTTTTCGCCTGTTCGGCATGCAGGCTTTGTTCGACCAGCGAATGGCGCGGCTCAAAGACCAGCTTTTCCAGATAAACCGGATCCCCGATATAGCTTAGC
The DNA here is from genome assembly GCF_003403095.1 of Thalassospira indica. Classification (NCBI taxonomy): domain Bacteria; kingdom Pseudomonadati; phylum Pseudomonadota; class Alphaproteobacteria; order Rhodospirillales; family Thalassospiraceae; genus Thalassospira; species Thalassospira indica. The sequence goes on from NZ_CP031555.1 coordinate 3,286,939, forward strand.
CAACGACACATGATTTGCCCCCGCACATGAAATTTGATCGCGCACATCTAAGCCGGATAATTACATCACGGTCAATGTGATATTGTGTGTCTCTGCCCTGTTTCCAGGACATGGCCGCAAACAGGGTTTTGTTGGCAAAAAGAACAACAAACCTCTTGCCAAGGCGGGTGATTGTCCGTATTTTCCGCGCCACAAAATGAATCGTGCTGGTGTAGCTCAGCTGGTAGAGCGGCGCATTCGTAATGCGTAGGTCGTAGGTTCAAATCCTATCACCAGCACCATTTTGTAAAACAAAGACCCGCCAAGACGCAGCCTGCTGCATCTTTGGCGGGTTTTGTGTTTCAAGGCCCTGGTTTGCGACTTTGCGCGATGCAATTTCGGCGCGATCTTTTCACATTCCACTCCCCACCCCGTCTGTTTGCAAGGAACCGTTATAACTTCTTGCAGATCAGGGGCGGCATGATGGCGGCCCTTTTGAGTGTTGCAAGACACCATTGGGGAGTGCAGGCATGACCGATAGTGACGCGCCCAAACCAGCCAAGGCTTCGAACAAATCCAGCGACAATTCCGATAACGGGCAACCGTCATCCGAGGCCGGTGCGGCAGATGCCGAAAACAATCTGCGTGAACCAACCGAAGCCCCGGACGCCATCAGCTCCGAGCAGGCCGCTGTGGATATGATGGCAGCCCTTTGCCGTGACTTTGGCCTGCCGGGCTTTGAGCAAGCCGCATCGGGCAGTCAGACTCAGTCATCACAGCAGTCACAACCAATGGAAACCGCCTTCCAGATCATTCAACGTTATCTGCTTGATGGCGGGACGTCATCGCCAACCCCAACAACCGCAAGTGCGCCGACGGAAGGCTACACCAGCCCGCTTGAAAACATGGACCCTTGGTACAGTGCCGATGGCGGTTCGTCTGCCACCAATAGCCCGGGCAGTACTGCGGACGCGCAATGGGGTGTAACCACGATCCATGCGGACGGCAGCACAACCGACATGACCGGCCCGGTGATCCGCGATGACATGTTCCGCACCGCCATGCCGACCCTTCAGGGCAAGGCAGACACCACCGCCGATACGCCCGACTGGGCGATCAGCATGGAACAGGGCTATCCCCTGTCGCCGACCAAGACCAGTGCGCAGACCGCCATTTCTGCGAAAATGCTGGCACCCGATGTGCCAAAATCCTTGTGCAAATGGTCCTTGCATGTCGGCGCATCAACAGATGCGCAGTCCGAACTTTCTGTTACGGCACCGAATGCGGCCCCGTCACAATTGCGTGCACTTCTGTTTGATGCGATCGATGCCGATGGCGCAGCCCCCCAGATGTCCGAAGTGCCGATTTATGGCGGCGCACCGCATGCCATCCATCTTGAACAGACCGTTGGCGCGACGGGCAGCGAAGCAACCCCGGATGTGGCGTTGATCCGCCTGATCTTTGCCGACCGTGCGCCGGTGCCAATCCATCTGGAATATGTTGGCACCCTGCCAAGCCCGATCGTTGCGGGAAATGTGATGGTGGCCCCCAATTCCAGCATTCCGTTCTGGGTGCAGATCACCCCGCCCAGCGAAGGCGACAAGGGGGCCGGTCTTGTTGTTCTGGTCCGTTATGAAGCCGAGACCAGCTTTGACGTGACCGCCCAGCTGATGACGCAGGCCCGGACCAGCACCCCGACCGCGATCCTGAGCTGCAATGCGCAGCATGATCGGTCGGCCTGCCGGGCTGCCAGCATGATCTCTGATAGCAGAGGACGTCTTGAAACCGGGTTGACCGGCCTGCCAACCGATCCGGATACCGCCGATCTTGAAAAATACGGGTTCATACCACCGGCCTTTATGCTTGAAGCAGACACAAGCACATCGGCATCAGCGCCGAGTTTGACGTCGACAAAAGCAGCAGCGAAAGCTGACCCCACACCCACGCCGGCGAAATCTGGTACAGCGGCAAAAACATCCGATCCGGGCGATGATGGTGACACCGACAACAGCGACAACAGCGACAGCAGCAAAACCAGCAGCAGCAATGCCAAATCGTCATCGGGCTCAAGCAAAGGCAAGAACGGCAATAGTGACAACACTGACAACACTGGCAGCACTGGTAGCAGCAAAGGAGGCAGCTGATGTCCGGGCAAGCGCAAAACGATGTGACCACGGCAAGTGATCGCAAGGACGCGGTCAGGAAGGCGTTCAATCAGGAATATCTGGCAACCCAGCAGGCTATGGCGCAGGCTGCCGAACGGGCCCGCGCCCAGGTTCTTGATCAAAAACAGACCATTTCCAATCATGCCGAAAACGTGAAATCCGGCGCACAGGCCCCGCAGCCCGCAATCGGCAGCCAGCAAACAGGGCAAGCCACCCCGCATCCTCAGTCGGCACAACAAGGGGCACCGCATATGGCATCGGATCCAAACATGCAAAACGGCCAGCAGGTGATGTTCGATATCGCCAATGAAATCCGTAACATCATCGCACGCGAGATTGACTTGCGCATGCAGGCCTTGTCCGAGAAGGTGGAAACCGCCCTTGCCGAAGCCTTCCCGCCACGGGATCCGACAAAGGACCAAAATCCCCAGCCTTCAAATCCCGCGCCCCCACAAAAGACATCCGGCAAAAAGACCTAGCCCGATGTTTACCACCGGGCCTGGCCCGGAACATCAACGCCAATAACAAGCGCGTCAACGCGCGACAATTTGTCCCGAACCTAACCCTCAGACCGCCTGGCGACGGCTGTGCCGTTATGTATGTAAACACAACTATAGGATGTGTATAAACTTTTATTCACAATTTCTTTGCGGCTACGTCATAATGATTACCGCAAAAGTTATTCATCCTATGGTTGTACTGTATCAACCGGAGGGGTCCATAGTGCAGAACGAAAAGAACAGTCCGCAGGATGAGGCAATCCTGACAGAAGCCGAGATCAGCTTTGCCAAAAGTCTTGAACAAAGCCTGTCTCTGGCGTTGGGTGACGATGACAAGGTGACGTCAATCTGGTCCCGGTTAAAACCCGAACAAAGGGCGCGCATTGCCGAAGATTATCTGGCAAAGCTTGCCGCAGAGGATGATCCCGTCGACCCAAAAGCCGACCACAGCAGATTGACCGCCCCGACAAGCAGCGCACTTGATCCGCGCGCGATTATGCAATCAATGGCATCGCCTGGTTTGGCGGCACCCCCGCCCGAGCACCAATCAGCCTCGACGGCAAATCCCCGTCCGCCCAAAAATCCGGGCAACACGCAGTACAGCCCACCGCCCGGTTATCCGGCAGACTTCAACCCGCTGGCAGGCTTTCCCGGCCTTGAACCATCGCGCAGCGGCCCAAGCCCGGAAGACATCATTGCCGGTGCACTGGGATCGCCCGGCAGCACACCGACCGACCCGCTTGATATCCTGCGTGGTCTTGTTCCGGGGGCAGAAAACCCGACATTGCGACAACCGGTGCCCCATGTACCGGTCCCGCAATCGCCGGCAACCCCGCCCGCGCCGAATTCACCGAATGTCCCAGATGGCGGACAACATGCGTCCCCGCAACATTCGCCGCAAAGCGATCGGCAAGCGGATGCGGATTTGGGACCGGCGGCACCGAATTTCTGGCCGCTTTGGATTGATCAGCAAGACGCACTTTTGAAGCAATGCCTGAAACTGATGTCAGGCAATATGGATGATGCGCAGGATGCGCTGTCCGAGGCGATGGTCAAGGCATCGACCAAATTCGAAGAATCCATGGATGAAATCCGCAACCATCGCGCCTGGCTGTCGCGCATCGTCCACAATGCCTGCATTGATTTGCACCGGCAAAACCGGCGCAAGGCGGAATATCGCGAAGAAACCCACGGGGCGGCCGACACACCGGCATCCCCGATGACGGCCCCGATAACACCCAGCCCCGAGGAATCATATCTGGCTGGTGAAAAACTTGATCAGCTGGAGGCGGCCCTTCTGGAGATGCAGGAAAAACTGCGCAAGCCGCTTTTGATGCGCTGTGTTCAGGACCGCACCTATGACGAGATTGCAGCGGCCCTTGGATTAAGCAACTGCGCGGTGCGCAAGCGTGTTCAGCTGGCCCGCGAACACCTCAGGGCTTCGGGCATTCAATAAGAATACGTGCGTAAAAAAACGACCAACTCGCAAAAAAGACGCGTCACAACGATACACCACCAGCGTCGATAGACTGAAAACGGGACGGCGAAACCCCGACAGAAACACAACAGCAAGCAGCACACCGCAAAGCGTAACGAAGGAGACTTTACAATGGCGATTCCGACCCCGGTAAATGGTCAGATCACTGATGCAGTCACCCAGGCTAACGTGAAAGTTCTGGGCGACGCCCCGGCAATGGCAATGGGCTCGATCTTCCAGTCCCTCGCACATTCCACCGGCATTCTTTATGAAAACGCCGTCAGCGCACAGCAGCAGATCGGCATCACCTCGCAGGCCGCAACCAACCAGGGCGTCATCCAGATCTATTCGGTCGACACGATGGCAGACTCTGTTGCGACCTCCAAAATTGCCAAAAGCGACGTTCCCGACAACATGCTGTCGCTTCTTACCGCTCTTCAGGCAACCAAGGGCTGATTTTCAAAACATCTTTGGCCCCAAAGCCAGTTTCAAATCGGGCGGTCGCAATCATCAGCGATCGCCCGATTTCATTTGGCGAGCGCCTTGCAAAACAATCCGTTCTTTTGCAAGGCGCTGCGTCACAAGACGACACGCCCCCCGTCATCTGTCTGACCGCAACACACGCAAAACGGCTGGTTTGGAACATCTTTTCCTTCCGGCATTTCCCTAGGCAAACAGGAGATAAACAGTGGCTGATAACACTCCGCTAAATGGTCAGATCACAGATGCCGTGACCCAGGCGAACGTGAAAGTTCTGGGCGACGCCCCGGCAATGGCGATGGGTTCAATCTTCCAGTCCCTCGCACATTCGACGGGTATCCTGTATCAGAACGCCGTCAGCGCCCAGCAGCAGAACGGCATCACCTCGCAGGCCGCGACCAATCAGGGCATCCTGCAGATCTATTCGGTCGACACCATGGCTGACGCCGTTGCGACCTCCAAGATCGCCAAAAGCGATGTGCCCGACAATATGCTGACGCTTCTGACGACGCTTCAGGCAACCAGAAACTGATTTTATTCAGGGTTCCGGCCCGTCCAGCCCATATCACACCGGGCGGTCGTATTGATCTGCGACCGCCCGTTTTCATTGTGGCGACGGTTCTGCAAGCAATCCAAGTTTTTGCCTGCCCATCGTCACAAGACACCAAGTCCCCCGTCATCTGTCTGACCGCAGGACATGCGGAAAGGGTCGGTTCGGGGCCTTACGTTCCTTCCGGCACTTCTTTAGGTAACCAGGAGATACACAATGGCTGATAACACTCCGGTCAATGGTATGATTACCGACGCCGTCACCCAAGCCAATGTCGAGGTCATGGGTGATGCGCCGGCAATGGCCATGGGCTCGCTTTACCAGTCGCTGGCGCATTCTCATGGCATTCTCTATGAGAACGCTGTCAGCAGCCAGCATCAGGTGGGCATTTCCTCTCAGGCGGCCACCAATCAGGGCGTCATCCAGGTCTACTCTGTCAACACCATGGCGGGGGCCGTTGCGACCTCGAAACTCGCCGCAAGCGACGTTCCCGACAATATGCTTTCGCTGTTGTCGGCTCTTAAGGCCACGACCGGTACGGCCGTGTCCTAAACATCCCCACTGGTTTCGCCGCCAACCCCGCCCGGCATGCATGCGCTTGCCGGGCTTTTTCTTTCACAAATGCCCGCGCTCGGCGTCAAACCGATACGTAGCACTTCCACCAGCCCATTCCTCCAGACAAGGAGACGGACATGCCATCGGCACCACCTGAGCAAGACGGCAAGAAATCCCAGCACCACCCCGCCAGTCACCCTGAAGATGATCATCAGTGCTCGGTTTCAGATCAGATCACTGACAGCGTTGCCCAGACGAATGTTGCCACGATGGGGGCCGGTCCGGGCTTCGCCGCGTTGCAATCCATGATGGGTCAGGCGCAATCGCAGAACATCCTGATGGCGAACATGGTCTCGGCCCAAAAGCAAAATGCCATGATCGGCATGACGACCATGACCCAGAGCATTCTGCAAATGATGAAACGTCGTAGTTAATAAGGATCACCCCGATGAGCAATCCGAACGAAGTCGACGAACAAATTACAGACAGCGTCACCCAGACCAACACATCGGTCATTGCCAATGGTCCGGCGATGGGCGCGATGCAGACCTATCTGTCGCAGGCCCAGGCACAGGGGATCCTGTTTGCCAACATGGTCAATGAGCAGCAGCAACAGGCAGTTGCCAGCCTTGCAACCACCATGGAATGCGCAAAGGCCACCCTGTCGGTCCAGGACAACAAGCCAAATTTTTTTACCATGGCCAGTCCGGCCAGTTCACCGTCCAAGAAACCGGACGTCAACAACAACCCGACCTGAACCCCGATGGCACGCCCCAAGGCCAGAACAAGACAGGTGCCCTTGGGGGCGGAGGAACCGGTGGCAGCACCGAGACAGCAGACCACTGGTATAAAGGCACCATGGATCCACGTTTCTACGGCCCAGCCGGAACCGGAACCCAGTTGGAAACGGCCGCGAACGAAGGTGGTGCAAGCAGTGAGGTCACAGGATGAGTGATATCGTAAACCCGCAAGTTACCGATGCTGTCACCCAGACCAACGTCAAAATTCTGGGTGAAAGCCCGGCACAGGCGGTTTCCATGGCCATGCAGTCGCATTCACATGCCACCGGCCTTGCCATGGAAAACGCAACCCTGACACAAGGCAACATGCAACAGGTTGCCAATACAGCAACGTCAAAGCTTGTTGCCCTGATCACCGCCCTGGCGGGCTAGGCGCAACAGACTCTAATTGATCACAATCACGTCCGTGCGACGTCTAGAGATGTGCGGTCAGACCGATCGCTTTTTCGGAGGATAACATGGCAATTCCAACCCCGGTGAATGGTCAGATTACAGACTCTGTGACCCAGAGTGCGGTCAGTGTTCTTGGTTCCGCGCCTGCGAATGCAATGGGTGCGATTTACCAAAGTGCGGCCCATTCAACATCGATCCTGTTCCAGAACGCTGTTCAGGCACAGCAACAGGCATCGATGTGTTCGCAAGCCGCCACCAATCAGGGCGTGATGCAGCTTTATTCCGTCAACACCATGGCGGGTGCGCAGGCAACAGCCAAACTCGGCCGGTCCGACAACAGCGATGCGCTTTTGACACTACTCGTAATTTTGGCAGCAACCCGCCGCTAGGCACATGATCCGTCTGGTCCTGCCCGGACCAAATACGGTCAAAACATGAGGGCGTGAAATGGCAGACAACACCCCTGTAAACTCACAAATCACCGATGCAGTGACCCAGAACAACGTCAAGGTTCTGGGCGAAGCACCGGCACATGCCATGGGGCTTGTGTATCAGACGATGGCACATTCCATCAGTTTGTCGATGCAAAACGCCATGCAGACCCAAGGCGGCCTGCAGCAGATCGGCAACGCCGTCACATCAAGCGCCTGCCGTATGATCCTGGAAAGTACTGGCGGTGGCATGGGCGGTGGCAAAAGCGGCGAATAACGCGCCCGCAGATTTTATGGCTCCTGGCCCGTCCCGACAGAGATAATCAAACCGGTCTTTTGACCCGTTGCATATGAGGTTTTCGATGGCAGACGACGACGCAAAACAGAACGAAGATCCGAAAGCTGGAAACAAAGATCAGGGCAATGAGCCGGACAAAGCCGCGTCCCCCGCCGACAAGGATGGTGACGGTGACAAAAACGCCGCAGACGCCAAGGACGCGAAAGATGGTGGCGCTGCAAACGGCGATAAAAAGGCCGATGACAAGGATGATGCAAACAAACCGGCATCCCCTTCTGATCCCGCAGCCCCGGACAATCCGCCGGGCACACCGCCGCTCAGCACAGCTTTGAACCCGCAGATCGTGCAGGCTGTCGGCACGACCAACCATGCGGTTCTGAACGGCGCGATCCCCGGCGCCAATGGTGTCGCCTATCAAAAGGTTGCCCAGGCAGCCGCCTATGCGGTGCAGGATTCCACGGATTATCTGCGCAATATCATGTCGATGGCATCCGCCACAACCGGTGTCGCAATGCAACAGATGCTGGCCACAAAGGAAGTCGATCCTTATTCGAAAATCATCGAGGCAGCAACCAAGGCAGTTGGCGACGCCCAGACAACCTTTTCCAAGGTCGGCACGTCAGCCAGTTCGGTGGTGAAGGATTTTGATAGCCTCGCCTGATCAGGCTCAGGCGCTGCGCATCAGCTCGATACGGTGGCAAGCCTCGGAGAAATCCGGGGCAAACAGTTTAAGACTGACACCCGTCCCCTGAAGCTCATACGCGCCCATTTCCTCTGTCGGGCAGGAAATGAACCGGGCCACGGTCGAACTGACCAGAACACGCCGGCCAAGTTGCTTGGTAAGCTGTTCGATGCGGGCTGCTTCGTTTGCCGCCTGCCCGACCACGGTAAAATCGACACGTTCCGACACGCCGACATTGCCGTAAATCACTTCCCCGACATGCATGCCAAGGCCGTAATCGAATGGCAGTTTTCCGACTTCTTCGCGCCGCGCATTCAGCGCATCGATGTTCAACTGGGCCTCGGCCGCGGCATAAAGTGCTGCGTAACAGGCGGTTTCAAGATTGGTTTCGTCTTCATCAATCGGGAAAATCGCAAGCGTCGCATCCCCGATATAACGCAGAACCTGCCCGCCATGCTTAAGCACGGCACCGGCTGTTGCGCCAAAGAAATCATTCATTTCGCCCAGGAACGCATCATCACCGACATGGGTCGCAACCGAGGTCGAGTTGCGCATATCCGAAAACCAGATCACTGCACGGGTTTTGGTACTGTCGCCCAGTTTGATCTGACCATTGCGGACACGTTGCCCGGCATCGGTGCCAAGATAGGTTTCCAGAATGGTGCGGGTTTCTTCGTGGTTGATACGCATTTTGCACGACACGGCAAAGCGGCGCTGAATACCCGACAGGATCGCCAGATCCTCGTCCGAGAAACCACTGGGACGCCGCGTCAGATAGGTCATGAAGATGCGGTTGCTATTGAGCGTACTGTCACTATCGGTCACGAACGGCGTCATCAGGGCGTAATAGTCCGTGCCCCGTTGACGGCGGAAAGTTTCAAGGATCGGGAAGTCGACAACTGCGCTTGGGCCGATAAGATGACGGCGCATGAAGCTGACATCGCTATCAAGCATCCATTTCATCGGGCTTTCGGCCCAATCGCGATCCTTTTCGTCATCGCCCATATGGGTGGTGCGCACAACCTGGCCGTTTTCCTTGGTCCAGATATAGGAAACACCTTCATAGAGCGGATGCAGGGTCTTGAACGCGACCATGACGCGATCAATCGGGATTCCGGATGCAACCAGACGGCTGGCCATGCCTGACAGAAGTTCGCTGATGTCGGTATCATCAAGCGCACATTCCATCAGCCAGTCGTTAACAGAGCGCACAAAGCCACGCGCGGCTTGCGCGTTATTGGTTCCGGGAAGCGGGGTTACCACGCCGGATGAAGACTGATTGTTGGTCATGGGCACGCTCCGTCCGTTCGTCTGCTTGATTGTCGCACTGCCGTTGGTTCAAATCCAGACCCTAAATAGAACAGCAATGCAATTTAGCAATTATTGATTTGGAAACAGTTATTTTCCGGCAAACAAATGACTATTGGTCACTTAAAACGCAAGGGCCATCTGTCAAAAAACTGTCGCACTTTTCGCGTAACTGAATTGCGCTATCTGCAAACGACCAAATTTGGCGCTATTGCGGCTGTGCCGGCGGCAGATAAATGCGCGCCAAAAGCCCGCCTTTCTGCGATTCTTCAAGGTATATTTCACCACCATGCGCCCGGACGGCTGTGCGTGCGATTGCCATCCCAAGACCAATACCGCCGGTATCACGATTGCGTGACGCTTCAATCCTGAAGAACGGCTCAAACACCTGTTCGCGTTGTTCGACCGGTATCCCAGGCCCATCATCGGCAATTTCGATCCAAAGCCCCCCGTCATCGGCATCGCGCACCGCAACCTCGACCGTATCGCCGAAGTTAAGGGCATTGGACACCAGATTGCCAAAGGCGCGTTTGATCGAAAGCGGCCGGCACGGATAAACCCGGGTATCTACCTCGCCAATATATCTGATTGGTCGTCCGGTTTCTGCCAGATCCTCGACCGCGGATTCAACAAGGGCGGTCAGATCGATTTTGCGGGTTTCCTCATTCGCGGTTTCTTCGCGGGCGAAGGTCATCGCCGCTTCGACCATCTGTTCCATTTCATCAAGGGTTTCGATGATACGCGCACGGTTTTCCGGATCATCGACAAATTCGGCGCGCAGACGCAGCGATGTGATCGGTGTGCGCAGATCATGCGAAATGGCGGCCAGCATCCTTGTGCGGTCCTCGACAAAGCGTTTGAGGCGCGCAGTCATCCGGTTAAAGGCCCTTGTGGCGCGTCTGATTTCAATCGGACCGGTTTCAGACACCGGTTCGGGATAGTCCCCCCGCCCGACACGATCGGCCGCCCTTGTCAAAACGTCCCACGACCGCGAAATCCGGCGCGCCAGGAAGAAGGCGATCACGGCAATGACAAGCCCGGATGCCAAAACACGCAAAAGGTTGTCGAACACAAACCAAGGTGGCGAAACGACCCCGCCGATCATGGCTTCCAGCCAGACATCGGGCTCTGTGCCGGTTGGCTCCCCGTCCGGACCAAGGATCCTGATCGGCACAACAAGGCGCATCACCGGCGAAGTATCGCAATCAAACCGGTCAAGGTAGCGCAACGACCAGGGTGCGCGGCGATCATCATCACGGTGATCATCGCGATCATGATGGTCATCGTCGTGGCCGGATCGATCCATGCGGTCACGTTCCAGAAACGCATCCTTTTCACGCCGGAGTGTTTTGCGTTCGCTCCAGCATTCATCCTCAGACAGGATTTCAACCCGCGCCGGGACCCCGGTTTCAAGGTCGAGTGCCTCGTTTAAACGCTGGGTCAGCGTGTCCGAGGTAAATCCGTCACCGGAAACCACATCAGTTTCCGGCACCAGCCGCAGGCGGTTCTGTGGTGATTGCGCCACGCGCAACACATCGGCCCAGTTATCACGCGGCGTTGTCGTCAGAATGCGCGAAATCGCCGCCACCCGTGAAAGGGCATAGCCGCGTCGCTCAGACGCCACCGCATCCCGGCGTTCTTCGGCCAACATGACACCAAGAACGATGTGGGTCAGGATGATCGCGCCCAACAGCAAACAGACAAGCTGCGCGGTCAGACTTTGCGGCCAAAGACGTTTGATCAGGCGGCGCTTGGTCATTTTTCGGTCACCTCGCAGGTGAACATGTATCCCCCGCCCCAGACGGTCTTGATCAGGGTCGGGTTCTTGGCATCCACCTCAATCTTCTTGCGCAGGCGGCTAACCTGATTGTCGATACTGCGATCAAACGGGATGGCTTCGCGCCCCTTGGTCAGGTCAAGCAACTGATCGCGGTTAAGTACCATATTGGGATGTTCGACAAAGGCACAAAGCAAGCCATATTCCCCGGCACTGAGCGGTACAACCACATCATTGGCATCGCGCAGCTCATGGCGGGTACGATCCAGCACCCAGCGATCAAAATGCACCTGCCCGCCCGGAAGCGGTCCCTTGCGTCCGACCGGAAGACTTTGCGCACGCCGCATCACGGCCTTGATCCGCGCCAGCAACTCGCGCGGATTAAACGGCTTGGCCAGATAATCATCTGCGCCCATTTCAAGGCCGATGATCCGATCGGTTTCCTCGCCAAGGGCGGTCAGCATGACAACCGGCACATCATAGTTTTCGCGCAGCCATCGACATAAACTCAGCCCGTCCTCGCCGGGCATCATCAGATCCAGCACGATCAGATCGGGTGCGATGTTGTCAGTCATCAGTTTGCGCAACTCGCGCCCGTCGGACGCCAATGTGACGCGATATTCATGCTGGCGCAGATACCGCCCCAGAAGGTCACGGATATCACGATGGTCATCGACAACAAGAATGTGGGGCTGGTCGCTCATATGCGGTCCTGAAATCAAAGTCGTTTGGTAAGCCTAACCTACCGCCTCGACCGGTATCGCAGAAACGGCAATTTGTATCAGATTGTCGCAAAACGGCCTTTTGGCACAGCTTGCGACCATTTTGCCCGTTCGCCGGGATCATTTCGCGACAATCATAGGCGATAACGGCCCTCAACACATTGATCCCCCACAAACCTGATGAGGTTCCCGATGAAACGCAAAACCATTCTTAAACTTGCTGCCGCCCTGATTGCCACCACCATGATCGCAACCCCGTTTGCAGCGGCTTATGCGTCGCCTGGCGAACGTGACCATAAAGGCGAATATATGCGGGGTGAACACGGTGACTTCGGCGAACATGGCAAGTATCACAAAGGCGGCATGTTCCATGGCGAAGGCCGCACACGCGCCGTGCCATTGACCACCGATGAGGCCCGCACGCTGGTAGATGCGATGCTTTTGAAAATGGGTAAATCCAACCTCAAGACCGGTGATGCCAAGACCTCCGAACAGGCTGGCAAGATTGATGTTGTCTTGCTGAATGCCAGTGGTGATGTGGTCGAGGTTTTGAAATTTGATGAAAAAACCGGCCGTATGGATCGCGGTACCCGCCATGATCTGCGCAAACTGATCGGCAAACCGAACAAAGACAAGGCGGCACGTTTTGATCGCAAATTCACCGCTGATCAGATGACGCTTCTGGCCAATGCGATGGTGATCCGGTTTGGCAATGGTGAGCTTAAACTGGGTGACATCGCCGAAACCCCGCGTGGTACCTATACCGCCACCGTCACCAATCAGGCCGGCGACATTGTGCGTGAAATGGAACTGAGCAGCGTGACCGGTCGCCCGATCAGCTGATCGGTCCGTCAAAACCGAACCTTCCCCGGTCCGGGGACTTCCCCCATCCCAACCGATACCCCGGACCCGCCTGCGCCCCCAAGGCTCCCCTTGGGGGCGTTTTGCGTTTTTGGGTTTAACTTCATCGGCTTGTCACGCAATTAGGTTTGACGGCTTCGTGTAATCCAAGCATTGTTACGCGCTTCTATAATCCGCCCCATGAAAGAAGCACCATGACGACCAACGCCCCAAAACCCGCCCCCAGAACAGCCACCCTCGATGATATCCCCGCATTAACAACCCTTTGGCAGGAAACCGGGCTTTACCGCCCGTATAACCCGCCAGAATGGGATGTGCGCTTTGCGCTTGAAAGCAAGGAAGCCACCCTTTTCGTCTGGGAAGATAACAGCGATAACATTATTGGGTCTGTCATGGCGGGTCATGACGGGCATCGCGGCTGGGTCTATTATATGGCCGTAACACCAAGTTTGCAGAAATCAGGACTGGGTCGTCGCCTGATGGAGGTCGGGGAAAACTGGCTGCGCGATCAGGGTGTTTGGCGCATGCAGTTGATGGTGCGTGCGGACAACCATGCGATGCAGGATTTCTATCGCCATCTTGGCTATCGCGCCTGTGACGTCACGGTGATGCAAAAAGACATCAACACCCCGCCTGCCGACCGATAGCCCCGTCGCGGTTGCATTACATGGCATCGGCGATGGTCGATGCCGCGTTTTGCTCTGTCGGGGCTGGTTTTTGCTGATTTTTAATTGCGATTGTTGCGTGGGCAATCCGGCGTGCGCGCTCATACAGGCGGTTGATGCGTTCGACCATCGCGACTTCAATCCGGTAACGACGAATATCAAGATCGCGCGGGCCGATTTCGTCACTAACCTTGCGCAATGTCGTATCAAGTTTGGTGGTGAACTCCGCCTTGCGACCCAGCACACGATTGGCGGCCTCCAGATCCTCGGCCGAAAAGGCGGTCATCGCCTGTTTCAGGCAATCTTCGGCGATCTCGTAAAGCTCTGCCATTTTCTGGCGGTTTTCGTCTGATGGCATGTGGCGAATATCAAGCCATTCGCCGACCAGCTTGACCATTTCCTCACTGATCAGATCACCGATGGCTTCAAGATGGTTGCTGACGGCAAGCTCGTTCTGCATACGGTTGAGGTCCGCTGCCAGCAGTCCCGCACGCGGCAGTTTTGCGGCAAACAGCGCAATCGCGTCTTGCAGGCTATCGACCCCGTCATCGAGTTCGCCAAGCTTTTTAAGCTTTGGTCGTGTCGGGTTGCGCAGGTTTTCGCGCCCTCGCCGCACGACATCAATCACCACATCGCCCATATGGACAACCTCGTTGCGCAGCAGGCTTAGTGCTGCGGCAGGTGCGACGCTGAGTTCGTGAATAACGTATTTTGGTTCCGGGCTGAGACGTGGTTCGGTGTCGATTTCGGCCGGAACCAGTTTTTCGATCAGGCGCGCTATTGCGGGCACAAACCCGATCATCAGGATGACATTGACGACATTGAAGATGGTGTGCGCATTGGCAATTTCGCGCGCGATGTCTGTTGTCTCGGGTGTGCGTCCGGTGGTGATGAATTCGACAAGCCTTACCAGTTGGTCAATAAACGGCAACCAGATCAAAACACCGACCACATTAAATAACACATGGCCAAGGGCGGTGCGAAATGCATCACGGTTCTTGCCAATCGTCACCAGCAACGCGGTGACACAGGTGCCGATATTGGCCCCGAAAATAAGCGCGATACCGCTATCAAGCGGCACCAATCCCTGCCCGGCCAGAACAATGACAATCCCCATCGTCGCCGCACTTGATTGCACCAGCGCAGTGAACGCCGCCGCCACCAGCATGGCGAGAAACGGATTGCGCATCTGGCCCATCACATCGATGAACGGGCCATAGGTTCGAAGCGGTTCCATGGCGTCACTCATCATGCCCATGCCAAAGAACAGCATGCCCATACCCAGCACCGCCTTGCCGATCAGGGTAAACCGCTTGCGATCGGCCAGCATCGTCATGGCAAAGCCGATGGCAATAAAAAGTGGCGCAATGGCATCAATCTGAAAGGCGATGATTTGCGCGGTCAGGGTACTGCCGACATTGGCGCCCATGATCACGGCAATCGATTGGGCAAACGGCATCAGTCCGGCCGACACAAAGCCAACCACCAGCACAGTCGTAACACTTGATGACTGCACCAGCCCGGTAATAACCGCACCCGAAACTGCGGCCCAGATACGATTGCGGGTCATGCCAGACAAAACACGACGCAATCTGGACCCGGCAAGGGTTTTAAGCGCGCCTGCAAGATGATCCATCCCGTATAAAAACAGGGCCAACCCGCCAACCAGACCGATCGCCATCGACCAGGTGTCAAGCGATGGCGCGTTGTCCGCCGCCCAGGCCGCCGAGTTGGCCAGAAGGAGCAAGACCGCGCTTGCAAGAATGGATTTCAGGAATGTCGGCATTGGGCACCGGTCGAGGTAATCGGTTGAAAACAAACCGACCATAGCGCAGTTTGGGGACCAAACCCAATTGGATGTTTAGCCCCTTGCCAAACTGTTGGGTGGCAGACATTCCCCTGACCTACCCATTGCCGCGCCCGACAAACGAGCCGACGTTCAGGCCTGACAGTTCGCGGGCAATCCTTGGCTTATTCGGCGGCAACCGATTTATGGTCTGGCTTTTCCTGTGCCAAACGTTCGCGCAGGACCGCAATCTGATCCCCCGACAAGCGCAGGCCAAGCTTGGAACGACGCCAGATCAGGTCATCGATATCGCGCACCCACTCCTGATCGATCAGATAGCGGACCTCTGCCTCATACAGGTCATGACCGTAACATTTACCAAGATCACCAACAGTTTGGGCATCGCCAATGATCTGTTCGATCCGCGTCCCATAGGCGCGCAGCAGGCGTTTGAGCATCACCGCATCCATCCACTCATAACGCGCGGCATAATCAGCAAAGGCCGCCTCATAGGATGCATTGGGGAAATCCCCGCCCGGCAGCACCGTATTTGCCGTCCATGGGGTGTCCTTGGCTCCCAGTTCCTTTGAGATGATCTGAAGCGCGTGTTCGGCAAGCTTGCGATAGGTGGTGATTTTGCCACCAAACACATGCAGTGCCGGTGCCTTGTGATCTTTGGATTCAAGCTTCAGGGTATAATCTCGCGATACCTTGGACGCGTTTGCTTCCGCGCCCTCACCGGCATAAAGCGGGCGCACCCCGGAATAGGTCCAGACGACATCATCAGACGTGATCGGCTTTTTGAAATAACCGCTGGCAAGCTTGCACAGATAATCGATTTCATCCTGATCAATCTTGACCTTGGCCGGATCGCCCTTGAAATCAACATCGGTGGTGCCGATCAGGGTGAAGTCATCCTGATAGGGAATGGCAAAGACAATGCGGCCATCACCATTCTGGAAGATATAGCAGAAATCATGATCGAACATCTTGGGCACGACAATATGGCTGCCCTTGACCAGACGGATGTTGGCCTTGGTATCGGATTTAACCACACCGTTTTTTGGATTGATCAGATCGGCACACCACGGACCGGCGGCATTGATCAGCATGCGGCCTGACACCGAACGGTTTTCGCCGGTTTCCTGATCGCGCAGCGTCACGTTCCAACCATCGCCTGCGCGGTTTGCCCCAACGCATTCAGTGCGGGTCAAAATCTCTGCCCCCATGTCCTTTGCGTCCATCGCATTGAGGACAACAAGCCGCGCATCATCGACCCAGCAATCGGAATAGACAAAGCCCTTGGTCATTTCGTCACGCAGCGGTGCACCTGAAACGTGCTTGGCAAATGAAATGCCCTCGGAGGCCGGAAGTTTTTTGCGCCCACCAAGATGGTCATACAGGAACAATCCAAGACGGATCATCCAGGCCGGACGCAGATCCTTGCGGTGCGGCAGGACAAAGCGCAGCGGCCAGATGATATGTGGCGCATTATCCAACAGCACTTCACGTTCGGTCAGCGCTTCGCGCACCAGACGGAACTCGCAATGTTCAAGGTAACGCAACCCGCCATGGATCAGCTTGGTACTGGCCGACGAGGTCGCACTGGCCAGATCATCCTTTTCACACAACAATACGTGAAGCCCCCGGCCCGCCGCATCGCGCGCGATCCCGGCACCGTTTATGCCGCCGCCAATAATGATCAGATCATAGTTTGAAGTGCCAGCCATTGGGGCCTCTCATCACATAAGGAAACTCGTTGATCTTCAAAATAGTTCATTTTCGAAAATTTTCAAGTTTCGAATTGTGACATTTATTCGACACAGCCATGCGCCGCTTGCACGCACATGCTTCAGTTATGCTTGATAAACCCGAATCAACCACAGGAAAGAAAACGTTCATTCGTGAACGAAAATGAAAAACCCCGCCTGAGGTTCAGACGGGGATCAAGTGTGCGCAACACGCAAGATGCCAGAGCAAGATGTAAGAGCCGATTAGGCCAGCCAGCGTTTCTGCCAGTCAGACAGCATGGCAATCGTCCAAAGCTGATGGCCCCAATTGCGCTTGCCCGACATATGTTCGGACCGAAGCTTTTCGATCTGGCGACGATCCAGACCAAAATCGGTATAAAGCGCTTCATTGGCCAGATGGTCGCCCATCCATTCATGAAGCGGCCCGCGCAGCCATTGCGCCAACGGCACGCCAAAGCCGGTTTTCGGCCGGTCAATCAGGTCGCGCGGAACATATTTATACAGGATCTGGCGCAGGGCATATTTGCCGACCGATCCGTTCATCTTAAGCCGGGCGGGCAAACGCCAGCCAAACTCGATCACGCGGTGATCAATGAACGGCACGCGCACTTCAAGCGAATTGGCCATCGATGCCCGGTCCACCTTGGTCAGAACATCATCGACCATATACATCATCGTATCCATGGCCTGCATGGAGGACACGTAATCAAGGTGACGGTTGCGACAGAACTTCTCGCCCGGCACACGGAATTTCTTGCTCGATGCATGCTTGCCGCGCAGCTTGTCGGGATCAAACAGCGAAATCAGCGCATGATAGCGATCAATATCATCGCGGATCGCCAGCAGCGGTGCGGCCTTGTGGATTTTATCGCCAATCGCACTGGTCGATTTTTTGCCCGGCATCAGGCCGACAAGTGTGTCCCAATGTTGCGGCGACAGCATGGTCAGCCCGCGCGACACAAGAGGCGCGCCAAATGGAATGCTGCCAGCCGCGCGACTGAGCTGCTTGGCCCACAAATAACGGTTATACCCGCCAAAAGTCTCATCGCCGCCATCGCCCGACAGGGCGACCGTGACATGCTTGCGGGTCAGGGCCGAAATCAGATAGGTCGGAATGGCGGAGCTGTCAAAGAACGGCTCGTCATAAGTTTCCGAAAGCTTCGGCACCAGATCAAGCGCATCTTGGGGCGTGACATAAAGTTCGGTATGATCGGTCTTGAGGTGCTTTGCCACTTCACCGGCGAAGGCCGCCTCGTTAAAGGCCTCGTCCTCGAAGCCGACCGAGAATGTCTTGACCGGCCGGTCTGAAACCGACTGCATCAGGGCAACGACGGTCGATGAATCAATCCCGCCCGACAGGAACGCGCCCAACGGCACATCGGCCACCATGCGGCGTTGAACCGCATCGCGCAGCAAATCTTCAAGCGCATCAATTGCGCTTTGATCATCGCCGCTCCAGGCATGTGTCTGACCGTTAAGCACCGCATCTTCGACCGACCAATAGGCGTTTTCGGTCGCCTGATCATGCGATGAAATTTCAAGAATATGGCCGGGTTTGAGCATCTTGGCATGGGCGTAAATCGAAAGCCCGGACGGCACATAGCCAAAGCGCAAATAGGCATCAAGGCCGGTCTGGTTGACCTCGCGCGAGATGGCGTCGCCTGCCAGCAATCCTTTGACCTCGGACGCGAAACCGATATGGCCGTCATAGCGCGACCAGTAAAGCGGCTTGATGCCCAGACGGTCACGTACAAGGAACAGCTTCTTTTTCTGCCGATCCCAAAGGGCGATGGCAAACATGCCAATCAGGCGCTTGATGGTATCGCGCAGGCCCCAATGGGCAATACATTCGAGGATGACTTCCGTATCGGAATGGCCGCGCCACGTGATGTTGGCCGAGGCAAGCTTTTCACGCAGTTCCGGGGCGTTATAGATCTCGCCATTATAGACCATGACATAACGGCCATTGGCGGAATGCATCGGCTGTTTGCCGGCATCGGATAGATCAATGATGGCAAGGCGGCGCTGCCCAAGGGCAATCCCATCTTGCTCATCAAGCCAGACATCACCGCCATCCGGGCCACGGTGATACAGCGCATCATTCATGCGCGACATACGATCACCCAAGCGCGTTGCATCAGCTTGTTCAGACAGCCATAAACCGGCAATTCCACACATGAAAATATCCTGTAAAGCCCTGCCGTTACTTAAAACAATAACGGTGTGCCCTACAATGAAAACATTCGCAAAAGCCGGGTAATTCGACGATTTTTAACGTCGATTGATCCCAAGCCGCGCCATCCGGCGATAAAGCGTGTTGCGCCCAATGCCCAGTGCCTTGGCGGTGTTGCTGATGTGCCATTGCTGATCATCAAGGACTTGGCGCAGGGCATCGGCCTCCGCCCGTGCGATGGTCTGGCCCGGCGATGGCGGCGCTGTATCCTGCGTCACATCGAAATCATCGGGCAGATGATTGGGCTCAATCACTCCGTCTTCGGCAAAGACAGCGGCATATTGCAAAACATTGATCAGTTCGCGCACATTTCCCGGCCAGCGGTGAGCCGTCAAAAGTGCCAGAACATCATCACTGCATGCGACATAGTCGTCCGACAACGCCGCCAATAGCCGCCCAATCAGATCCGCAAGATCACTGCGTTCGCGTAACGGCGGCACCGCAAGGCGCGCGCCCTTGATGCGATAAAGCAGGTCTTCACGGAATTTGCCCTCGGCCACCGCCGCATTCAGGTCGACATTGCTCGCACAGATCAGGCGGAAATCGACCGGCACGGACTTTGTACTGCCAAGCGGCTCCACCGTCCGACTTTCAAGCACACGCAGCAATCGGCCTTGGGCGGCCAGCGGCATATCGCCAATTTCATCGAGAAACAGCGTGCCGCCATTGGCCTCGCGGATGCGGCCGCCAAAGCCATCGCGTGCCGCCCCGGTAAAGGCGCCACCGGCATGACCAAACAGTTCGTTTTCAATCAGTCCTTCGGGAAGGGCGGCACAGTTGATCGCAACAAACGCCTTTGATTTACCAAGGGTGGCATCATGAATATGACGGGCCAGATATTCCTTGCCGCTGCCGGTTTCGCCTGACATCAGGACATTGATATCGCGCGCATGAAGCCGCGTTCCGATTTCAAAAATACGCCGAAGGGCGGCGTCCTTGTCCGGGATGTCGGTCGTGCGTCGGGCTGGCAGGGATGGCGCCTTGCGCGCCACCGGTGTTGAGCGCCCGACATAACGGCGGCGCATACGTTGCGGTATGGTGACACTGCCAAACAGAACACCACCGCCCGCGATATTAAGCGGGGTTGCCGATGGTCCCTGCCCGTCCGGGCTTGCCAGTTTGGCAATCAGGTTGTCGACATCCATCTCGAACATATCGGCGATATCGGCGGAATTGTCGCATGCCGCCAGAATGCGACGCGCAGTCGATGTTGCCCCGCTGATTGTGCCATCTGGCGCAATCGAAATCATCGCATCACGGGTTGATCCGACATGGCGGGCATCGGGATGAAGGTGGACAATCACATCACCGGCGCGTTCATCAAAAAACAGGATACGTTCAAGCGCATCGGCGTAATCGGCCACCATGCCGCGCACGCGCAGGCAATCGGGGCGTTTGATATCTTCGCGCACAGCCGACACATCCAGGACCGAGCACACCTTGCCATCGGGATCAAAGACGGGGGCGGCGGTGCAGGTCAGAACCGAATGCTGGGCCAGGAAATGTTCATCCTTGTGGATGGTGATCGGGCGGCCTTCGACAATACAGGTACCAATGCCATTGGTGCCTTCGCGTTCCTCGCTCCAGACCGCACCGGGGAGCAGGCCGTTGGTGCGAAATGACGGCAAAAGCGAATGGGCCGCAACACTGTCAAGGATGACACCACTATTATCGGTCAGAAACACCGCATAGCCGGATGCATCAATCTTGCGGTAAAGGGTACGCACCAGATCGTGGGCATGGTGATAAAGCCGCCCGTTGCGATCACGCAATTGCCGGGTCTGGCTTTCAGATATGACTTCGGGACGGCGCAGGGTGTCATGAGCCAGACCAAAGCGTTGTTCACACCGTTGCCAGCTTTCAAGCACCGCACGATTTTGCGCCCCGCCGCTCAGCTGCAGGGCTGCTTCTATCCGTCCGCCGGGAATGTTTCCTGACATAGACGCTATCTCCCTTGTGTCGGTGTTTTTGCCATTGTTTTGGCCCGGATTTTTCCGGTGCGTGACTTTTGTCACAGCCGATCACAGGCCAAATCGTAACACATTTGACGTCCCCCACGCCAAACAGTTTCGCCCGCCAAATCCGGCAAAACCGTGAGTGTTCCATTTTTGGAACAATTTGTGCCAATCGCCCTGTTCCAGTCATGCCGATGGCACAAAACCCGCGGCTCAACCGGGAACGCTCAACCATCTGAAAAACAGGTTCTTTCTGACAAACCGGTATCGAAATCGGCAAGTGGCACGACCTTTGCGGGTAACGGATCGTCATAATCAAAAATGCGGGCGGCAAATCGCCCGTTATCTCGGAGGAACCCAAATGATCTACAAGAATCCAAATGACTCTGGCAGCAAGGTCAGCTTCAAGAGCCGCTATGAAAACTTCATTGGCGGTGAATGGGTGGCCCCTGCAAAGGGTCAGTATTTTGAAAATGTGTCGCCGGTAAATGGCAAGCCGTTCTGCGAAATCGCACGATCGAGCTCTGCAGACATCGAAAAGGCCCTTGATGCCGCACATGCCGCCTTCCCGGCCTGGGGCAAGACCTCGGTCACGGAACGGGCCAACATGCTCAACAAGATTGCTGATCGTATGGAAGCCAATCTTGAAATGCTGGCCGTCGCCGAAACGTGGGACAATGGCAAGGCCGTGCGTGAAACGCTGGCAGCCGACATCCCGCTTGCCATTGACCATTTCCGCTATTTCGCAGGCGCCATCCGCGCGCAGGAAGGCTCGCTTGGCGAGATTGACGACAACACGGTCGCCTATCACTTCCATGAGCCGCTTGGCGTGGTCGGTCAGATCATCCCATGGAACTTCCCGATCCTGATGGCGGTGTGGAAACTGGCCCCGGCCCTTGCCGCGGGTAACTGTGTGGTTCTGAAACCGGCCGAACAGACCCCGGCATCGATCTGCGTTCTGATGGAACTGATTTCTGATCTGATCCCGGCGGGTGTGGTCAACGTTGTGCAGGGCTTTGGCGTGGAGGCTGGCAAGCCGCTGGCACAAAGCAACCGTGTGGCCAAGGTCGCCTTCACGGGTGAAACCACTACCGGCCGCCTTATCATGCAATATGCATCGGAAAACATCATTCCGGTGACCTTGGAGCTTGGTGGCAAGTCGCCGAACATCTTCTTTGAAGATATCATGGCGGCGGATGATGATTTCCGCCAAAAGGCCGCCGAAGGCATGGCGATGTTTGCCCTGAACCAGGGTGAAGTTTGCACCTGCCCGTCGCGCGCGATCATTCAGGAAAGCATCTATGACAAGTTCATGGATAGCGTGCTGTCGCGTATTGCCAACATCAAACAGGGCAACCCGCTTGATACCGACACCATGATGGGTGCGCAGGCATCGACCGAGCAGATGGAAAAGATCATGTCCTATCTGGATATCGGCAAACAGGAAGGTGCCGAAGTCCTGTGTGGCGGTGACAAGGCCGATCTGGGTGGAGATCTTTCGGATGGTTTCTATATCCAGCCGACCATCTTCAAGGGCCATAACCGCATGCGGATTTTCCAGGAGGAAATCTTTGGCCCGGTCGTATCGGCCACCACGTTCAAGGACGACGCCGAGGCGCTGCATATCGCCAATGACACGCTATATGGCCTTGGGGCTGGTGTCTGGACGCGGGATGCCAACCGTTCATATCGCTTCGGCCGGGACATCAAGGCCGGTCGTGTGTGGACCAACTGCTATCACCTCTATCCGGCGCATGCGGCTTTTGGCGGCTACAAGCAATCGGGCATCGGGCGTGAAAACCACAAGATGATGCTGAACCATTATCAGCAGACCAAGAACCTTCTGGTTTCCTACGATCCGAAACCGATGGGCTTCTTCTGATCCGATCCTCTTCACAGCCGGACGCGAGGCCAACCTCGCGTCCGGTCGCCTTTCGCAAAGAAGGAGGTGACATTGACTGGATCAGAAAACGCGCCTGACAGGGTGGTTGCGACAGATGCCGCAATTGAACTGATCAGGAAGCTTAAGGATATCCACGGGCCGGTGATGTTTCACCAGTCGGGCGGCTGTTGCGATGGCAGTGCGCCGATGTGCTTTCCGGACGGAGAGTTCAAAACCGGTGATCAGGATGTGTTGCTGGGCGAGATTGAAGGCAGTCCGTTTTATATCGGGCGCGCACAGTTCGAATATTGGCGTCATACCCAACTGATCATTGATGTGGTCGATGGGCGCGGCGGCATGTTTTCGCTGGAGGGCCCGGAAGGCAAACGCTTCCTGACCCGATCGCGCATCTTTAGCGACGATGAATGGAACGCGCTTAAGGCGCATGAAGAAAAGGCACCAATCACGGATTAGCAAAGCCATCGCTTTGCGATCCTGGATCTACCCGGGCGTTTCGTTTCCGACATCTCCTCCCATGGTGTCCACCCCCAGCGAAACGCCATAAGAAGCTGCCAGCTTATCCGGCGCATGTGCGGCTTCTTCCCCCTTGCCCGCTGCTTCCCCATTTGGGCAGCGGGCATTTTTTATGCCAGAACTACAAGCACCACCCCCGAAAGGGCGCAGAGAAACATCAGCGACAACAGGGCAGCTATCACCACCCGCCCGCCGACATGCAGGACATTGCGGATATCGACACTCAATCCCAAAGCAGCCATGGCAAGGATGGTCAGGAAGGACGATGTCGTTTTGATCGGCGCGCGGGCAACATCCGGGATCAGATCAAACGAACAGGCCACCATCATGGCGATAAAGCCGATAATGAACCACGGCACAACCTGCGCAATCGGAAGCTTCGTCTCACGTGCCCGACCGCCAATCACGGCCAGCGCAAAGATCACTGGCCCCAGCATCAAAACCCGGATCAGCTTGACCAGTGTGCCTACCTGAACCGCAAGGGTGCCGGCCGGGGCGGTTGCCGCCAGAACCTGTGGCACGGCATAAACGGTAAGGCCGGAAAAAATACCATATTGGGTTGCCGATAATCCAAGCCCGGCATGAAGCATCGGCAAGACAAAAACAAACAAGACACCCAAAACCGCAGTGAACGAGATAGATGCCGCTACATCATCCGATTGCGCCTCAATCACTGGCGCGGTTGCCGCAATTGCCGAATTGCCACAGATCGAATTGCCGCACGCCACCAGCATCGAAAGATGGTTGGAAAGACCAAGCGCCCGACCAATGTGGTAGCTGACAAACAGGCTGATACAAACGACCGCGATGATGGCCGCGACCAACCCGCCACCGGCCGATCCGATGGCCTGCGCGCTGATCGATGCGCCCAGCAACACAATGGCAATTTCAAGCAACGTCTTGGCACAAAACCGCACCCCGGCAAAATAGCGCGGCGCCAATCCAAACACCGATCGCACCACCACCCCGATCAGAATGGCAAAAACCAGACTTTCCACCCAGCCACGCCCGAACAACATACGCTCGGCATGTTCGGCCAGCTTCGCGGCAAGTGCGACCAAAACGGTCACGGCAAGCCCGGGCAGGATCGGTTTGAGGTGGGTGTTAAAAAACATGGTTTTCCTGTGTTTTGATCACAGGCAGAAAATCTCACGCCCAACCATTTACTTCCATCGAATAAAAATTCATATTTCATTCGATTAAATTGAACAGTTGAACATAACCATGATGACACTCGAACAGCTTCAGATCTTTGTCGCGGTTGCCGAACGCGAACATCTGACCCGCGCGGCAGAGGCGATTGGGCTTACGCCATCGGCCGTCAGCTCCGCCATCAAGAACCTTGAAGGCTTTTATGGTGTGGCGCTGTTTAACCGGGTGGGACGGCGGATTGAGCTGACCCAGACCGGGCGACTGTTTTTGGATGAAGCCAAATCAACGCTGGCCCGTGCGCGGGCAGCAGAACTGACGCTCGCCGAACTGGGCGGCATGCAGCGCGGGGAGCTTAATGTTTATGCCAGTCAGACGATTGCCAGTTACTGGTTGCCGCCGTTCCTGATGAAATTTCATGACCAGTATCCCGGCATCGAAATCCGCCTGACGATTGGCAACACCAAAACCGTATCCGATGCGGTTCGCGGTGGTGCGGCCGATATCGGCTTTATCGAAGGCGACATTGATGAACCGGCCTTGGCCAAACGCGAAGTCGCCGAAGACGCCCTGGTGATTGTTGTGTCCCCCAAACACCCTTGGGCCAATGGCCGGGCGCTGAGCCCACAGGCGCTTGTCACCCAGACCAACTGGATCCTGCGCGAAGCCGGTTCAGGCACCAGATCGGAATTCGAAGCCGCCTTGCTCGATCTGGGCGTTGATCCCGCGCGCCTGCGCACCGCACTTGTCTTACCCAGCAACGAGGCCGTCATTACCGCAGTCGAAAACGGCGTCGCCGCCACCGCAGTTTCCCAGTTCGCGGTTAGTTCGCTGATCGCGCAAGGCCGCCTTGCCCGCGCAAACTTCCCGATCCCGCCGCGCAAATTCATGGTGCTGCGCCACAAGGAACGCCAGCAAACCCAAAGTTCTTTGGCACTTGAGAAACTGTGCCTTTCGTCCCTGAATACCTAGATCGCAACAATCGAATTTAAAAATATTCCAAGTGTAAATTGCGCATTCGCAATGCAGCATTTTGGGGTCGGTTCTAATGGTCGGTCTGACAGGGCAACCTGTGCATGCGCCACCCGAAACCGACACATGCATCCGTCAAAGGGCACTTCCGATCGCGGAAGATGCAGAGTTGTCCCGAGGCTTCGCCACCTTAGAGGACCCTGCCAATGCTTGATGCAGAACTATTGGCGCGCATACAGTTTGCCTTTACCGTCTCGTTCCACATTATCTTCCCGTCCTTTACCATCGGACTGGCAAGTTTCCTGTTTGTGCTCGAAGCCCTGTGGCTGCGCACCAGGGACGAGACCTATCTTTCGCTTTACAAATTCTGGATGAAAATCTTCGCCCTTGCCTTTGGTATGGGCGTCGTATCCGGGATTGTCATGTCCTATCAGTTCGGCACGAACTGGGGACCGTTTTCCGAATTTACCGGCGGTGTGATCGGCCCGCTTCTGGCCTATGAGGTGCTGAGCGCCTTCTTCCTTGAGGCCGGGTTCCTTGGCATCATGCTGTTTGGCTTGAACCGTGTCGGGCCAAAGCTGCACTTTACCGCCACCACAATGGTTGCGATTGGAACGCTTTTCTCGGCCTTCTGGATTTTGTCAGCCAACAGCTGGATGCAAACGCCTGACGGCTATGTGATCGAAAATGGCCGGGCGGTTGTTTCAAGCTGGATCGACGCGATTTTCAATCCGAGCTTCCCCTATCGTCTGGTGCATATGGTGCTGGCGGCTTACCTTACCACCGCCCTTGTGGTTGGTGCGGTTGGTGCATGGCATCTGATGCGGGATCGTGAAAACCGGGCGGCCAGGATCATGTTCTCCATGGCAATGTGGATGGCGGCAATCCTTGGCCCGATCCAGATTTTTGCCGGTGATTTGCATGGGCTTAATACCCTTGAACATCAGCCGGCCAAAGTGGCCGCGATGGAGGGGCATTTTGACACCCGCGAAGGTGCGCCCCTGATCCTGTTTGGCATGCCCGACATGGAAGAAGAGGAAACCAAATACGCGGTCGAAATTCCCAAGCTGGGGTCGATGATCCTGACCCATGAATGGGATGGCAAGATCACCGGCCTTAAGGACTTCGCGCCTGAAGATCGCCCGAATGCGGCAATTGTGTTCTGGACGTTTCGCATTATGGTCGGGCTGGGTGTTTTGATCGCACTTCTGGGCATTGCCAGCGTCATCGCACGCCTGCGCAAGAAGCTTTATAGCTGTGGCTACTTGCATCGCTTTGCCCTTTTGATGGGGCCGAGTGGTTTTGTTGCCATTCTGGCCGGTTGGTTTACCACCGAAGTGGGCAGACAGCCCTGGGTGGTTTATGGCCTGATGCGTACGTCCGAGGCTGGGTCGCCCGTCGCCCCGACCGCCATTGCCGGATCGCTGATCGCCTTTGTGGTGGTCTATGCCATCGTGTTCGGGGTCGGCACGGCCTATATCCTGCGCGCCATGATCAAGGACCCGCGTAGCGCCCACATCCCTGAAGAAACCGAAATCTTGCGGGCCGGTGGTCGCCAATCAACCGCCGCACATCCGCCCGTGGCAGGAGAATGATCATGGATTATCAACTGATCTGGGTTCTGCTGATTGCTGTTGCCGTCTTTGCCTATGTCACGCTGGATGGCTTTGACCTTGGCATCGGCATCCTGTTTCCATTCATCAAGAACCCGAAAAATCGCGGCCGGATGATGAATACCGTCGCCCCGGTGTGGGATGGCAATGAAACCTGGCTGATCCTTGGCGGGGGTGGACTTTATGCCGCCTTCCCGCAGGCCTATTCATTGCTGATGACGGCCTTTTATATTCCGGTCTTTACCATGCTGCTCGCGCTCGTTTTCCGTGGTGTGGCGTTTGAGTTTCGGTTCAAAAGCAAGAACCACCAGAAACACTGGGACTTTGCCTTTTCGGCCGGATCAATCATCGCAGCCGCCATGCAAGGTGCGATGCTGGGCGGCTTTATCGAAGGCATTGCCGTTGAAAACGGACGTTTTGTGGGCGGTGCGTTTGATTGGTTGAGCCCGTTTTCGGTGTTCTGCGCGACGGCGGTTGTGGTGGGCTATGCCCTGCTCGGCACCGGCTGGCTGATCATGAAGATGGAAGGCGATTTTCAGGGCAACTTGCGCCGTCTCGCCAAACCCGCCGTGATCTGGATGGCGGCCAATCTTGGCGTGGTGTCGCTGATGACGACCTATGTTAATCCGGCCTATGCCCAGCGCTGGTTTGAACTGCCAAACATGCTTTATCTCGCCCCCATTCCGCTTGTGACGGTTGGGTTGCTCTATTGGCTGTGGCATGCGGTCAAGAAGCGTGAAAAGACCGTGTTTGGCATCACGCTTGGCATTTTCTTCCTGAGTTACCTTGGCTTCGGGATCACGCTTTATCCCAATATCGTGCCGCCGATGATCACCTTCCGCGATGCCGCGGCACCTGAAAACAGCCTTGCCTTCATGCTGGTGGGGGCCGCCATCTTGCTACCGATCATTCTGGGCTACACCGCCTATGCCTATTGGGTGTTTCGCGGAAAAACCGGGGATGAGGGGTATCACTGATGGCCAGTATCAAATCACCCAAAACCCGCAGATGGCTGTGGTTTGTCGGCCTTTATATCGGCGGCGTCGTCGTGCTTGGTGCCGCATCACTTTTGCTGCGTGCCCTGATGGGGCAGGCGTAATGATCCGCTTGACCTAACCGAACCAAACTCCCGTGACCTGCTTTATACCCCCGACAGCAGGTCTCTACCCGGCAGCACTCCCCACCCGCTGCCGGGTTCTTTTTTGCTTACTGGTTGTCCTTGCGCCGGATCAGCAGGGCCAAACGTTCAATCCCGTCGCGGATACGTTCGCTGCTTTCGGTGGCAAAGCTCAGGCGCGCGGTATTGATGCCGCTTTGATCACAGAAGAATGCCTGACCGGGGACAAAGGCGACCTTGGCATCCTCCATCGCATCAATCAGAAGTTCGCGGCTGTTGATGTTGTCGGGCAATGTTAACCAGACAAACATGCCCCCTTGCGGGCGCGACCAAGTGACACCTTCGGGCATGAAGTCCTCAAGCGCGCTTAGCATCACATCACGCTTGGCGCGATAGGCATCCTGCAGGGTTTCCAGATGGCTTGGGAACAGTTTCGATGCGGCACGCAGTGCGATTTCCTGATTGATCGTCGAAACATGCAGATCCCCCGCCTGCTTCATCAAAACAAGCTGACGGATCACCGGGCGCGGTGCCGTGATCCAGCCGATACGAAGGGCCGGTGCCAGCGTTTTGGAAAAAGTACCAAGCTGGATAACCGTTCCGGCATCCGGATCGCCTTGTGTGTCATCAAGGGCCAAAAGCGACGGCAGGCTCTCACCTTCATAGGCAAGCTTGCAATAGGCCGCGTCTTCAAGGATCACCGCGCCATATTTGCGCGCAGTCTCCAGCACCGCCAAACGGCGATCAAGCGAATAGGATCGCCCGGTCGGATTCTGGAAATCCGGCGACAGATAGGCAATCCGCGCCCCCTTGGCAAAGGCGGCATCAAGTTCGGTAATCACCGGCCCCTCATCATCCATGGCAATGCCGACATAGCTTGGCCGACGCATGGAAAAAGCCTGCATCGCGCCGAGATAGCTTGGCTTTTCCAGAACGATTTCACGCCCCGGTTCCAGCAGCAGACGGGCGAGCATATCCAACCCCTGCTGCGCACCACAGGTAACCAGGATATTATCAATATCGCGCACAGCCCCCGTCGCCGCCAGATCGTTCGCAATCCATTGCCGCAACCCGGGCAGGCCTTCACTTATGGAATATTGCAGGCTGCGACGCCCGGCCTGCTCATCGCCGGTCAGATCACCATAAACATCATTAAAGGTCGCAAGCGGGAAAAGCTTGGGATCGGGCACGCCACCGGCAAATGAAATAATCTCTGGCCGTTCAGCCACTTTCAGCAGGTCACGAATTTCGGACGCCCGCAGGGCACGGGCATCGGCGACGATCATTTCATTCCATTGAACAGACATGGCAGCACTCTTTAGGTCAGCAACATTGCCGTTATTTGGCAAGCAACACTGACCTAAATCAAGTTTATTTTATCAAGCCATCTAAATTTGAAATAAAATTACAATTTGATCTGTCGCCAAGCTTGTTACAGCCCTATGCGGTTTTGCACTGTGCCTTCTATTTTACCCGCAGCCAAGCCCGACAAAAGATCACAGAAACCAGCACAACCGCGAAACAGCCGATCAATACGGAGAATGCCGCACTGACGATCAGAAATGCCGGATCGGCGGGGATGCCAACGGCAACCAGTATCGCCACCACCTGCCCCATGACCGGCAATACCAAGGCTGAGAGAATGGGCAGGAACAGAACCACCGCCAAGAGTCGCACAAACAGATAGAAGAAGCATTGCCGTCCGACGGACAAAACATCGCCAAACCTTGCCCGCCCCGTCTGAACGATCATCGCACCCCATGCGCCCAACAGCACAAACAGGACAAAGACCAGAAGGGCCACCACAGCCCCGGCACCAAGACGTAAAGCGGCCGACGCATCAACGCGGCCTGTACTCATCAATAGAAGATCAGACACAAACACAAGCTGATAGAGCGTGACCAACACCGCCACCACCACTACAGCAGCCATCATGCCCCGCGCAAAACGCAACAAACCGGCCAAACCTTGCACGCGCATGGCTGCAAACCCGACCTCGCCCCTTAGGACAGCGATGTGGCTGACATAGGCAACGGGGATCAGCGGAATGGTATAAATCGCAAACCAGATGACTTGCCAGATGGCGCCCGTCAGGTTGGGCGTGCCTTCAGCGTCCAGCAATGCCGGGCCGGGCATGACAGCGCCAAGCCCGCTGATCAGAACTGTCAGCAGCACCGAAATGGCAACAATGCCCCGCCCCTGCCACATCAGGGCCATACCATCCTGAATAATCCAGGTCTTGAATGGCTGTGCGTTTCCGTTCATCGCCCCCCACATATCGCCGCCGCAATTGCGTGTGATTGATATGGCGATGAATGGGGTATCTGGTCAATGCATCTGGCTTACTCTGGCTTGGAAGGTAAAATTTAGGTCTTCCTCCCCGAACAGAGGCCCTGCGATGCAAATAAACTTGCCCCGCCACGCCTTTCGAATTAAACACCGCTAAGAGTGTTGATAATCATTCGACTACAAAATTTTGTGTGAAAATAGAAATCACACTTGCGTTGCGGGGCGTTCCATATTACCCATCAAAGCTAAGTGAAATACTTTTATAAACACTAATTTATGTGTTGATTGCCACAGTTATGATTGATCGGCAGGAAAGAGAATGCAGCCTAATCTGACCCATCTCCGCCAGCTTGAGGCAGAGAGTATCCACATCATCCGCGAGGTGGCGGCATCGTTCGAGCGGCCGGTGATGCTTTATTCCATCGGCAAGGATTCATCAGTTCTGCTGCATCTGGCGCGCAAGGCGTTTTATCCGGCCCCGCCGCCCTTTCCATTGATGCATGTCGATACCACCTGGAAATTCCGCGAAATGATCGCATTTCGCGACCGTATGGCGGCTGAATATGGCTTTGATCTGATTGTGCATATCAATCAGGACGGTGTGGAGCGCGGCATTGGCCCGTTCACCCATGGCTCCAGCCTGCATACCGACGTCATGAAGACGGAATCGCTGAAACAGGCGCTGAACAAATACAAGTTCGATGCAGCCTTTGGCGGTGCGCGGCGTGACGAGGAAAAAGCACGTGCCAAGGAACGTGTGTTTTCATTCAGGACCGAGACCCATCGCTGGGATCCGAAGAACCAGCGCCCGGAATTGTGGGATATCTATAACGCCCGGATCAACAAGGGCGAAAGCATCCGTGCCTTCCCGATCTCCAACTGGACCGAGCTTGACATCTGGCAATACATTTATCTCGAACAGATCCCGATTGTGCCGCTGTATTATTCTGCCAAACGTCCGGTGGTCGAACGCGACAGCATGCTGATCATGGTTGATGACGACCGCATGCCGCTGAACCCGGGTGAAAAGCCGGAAATGAAATCGGTGCGGTTCAGGACGCTTGGCTGCTATCCGCTGACCGGGGCGGTTGAGTCCGAGGCCGCCACCCTGCCCGACATTATCCAGGAAATGCTTCTGACCCGTTCAAGCGAACGTCAGGGCCGCATGATCGACCACGACCAGGCCGGGTCGATGGAGAAGAAGAAGCAGGAAGGTTATTTCTGATGTCCCATAAATCTGACCTGATTG
Organism: Thalassospira indica; assembly: GCF_003403095.1. Lineage (NCBI taxonomy): Bacteria > Pseudomonadati > Pseudomonadota > Alphaproteobacteria > Rhodospirillales > Thalassospiraceae > Thalassospira > Thalassospira indica. Next base: position 3,319,112 of record NZ_CP031555.1, read on the forward strand.
CTGAAGACATTCTTGGTTACCTCAAGGCCCAGGAAGAAAAAAGCCTTCTGCGTTTCATCACCTGCGGCAGCGTGGATGATGGTAAATCGACCCTGATCGGGCGTCTGCTTTGGGATTCCAAACTGATCTTTGAAGATCAGCTGGCCGCCCTTGAATCAGATAGCCGCAAGGTCGGGACGCAAGGTGGCGAAATTGATTTCGCCCTACTGCTTGATGGTTTGCAGGCTGAACGCGAACAGGGCATCACCATTGATGTCGCCTATCGCTTTTTCTCGACCGACAAGCGCAAATTCATCGTCGCCGATACCCCCGGCCACGAACAATATACCCGCAACATGGCAACCGGTGCCTCGACCGCTGATGTTGCTGTCATCCTGATTGATGCGCGTAAGGGCATTCTGACCCAGACCCGCCGTCACAGCTTCATCACATCCCTTCTGGGCATCAAGCATGTGGTGCTGGCCGTCAACAAGATGGACCTGATCGACTACGACCAGTCGAAGTTCGATCAGATCGTTGCCGAGTATATGAAATTCGCCGAGCAGTTGAACTATAGCTCGATCACCGCGATCCCGCTTTCGGCCCTGCGTGGCGACAACATGATCGCGCCGAGCGCCAATACGCCCTGGTATTCCGGCCCGACGCTTCTGGCCCATCTTGAAGATGTGCAGGTCGAACAGGATGCGATTGAAAAGCCGTTCCGTTTGCCGGTGCAGTGGGTGAACCGCCCGAACCTTGATTTCCGGGGCTTTTCCGGCACCATTTCATCAGGCCGCGTCAAACCGGGTGACGAGGTTATCGTGACCGCATCGGGCCAGACCAGCAAGGTCAAGGACATCGTCACCTTTGATGGCAACCTAGATGTTGCCATTGCCGGTCAGGCGATCACCCTGACCCTTGAAGATGAAATCGACATTTCGCGTGGTGACGTTTTGGCACACGCAGATGCCAAGCCCGACTTTGCCGATCAGTTCGAAGCCCGCATCATCTGGATGCATGAAGATCATCTTCTGCCCGGCCGTCCCTATCTGATCAAGATGGGCGCACAGGTTGCCAATGCGCAGATCAGCGACCTTAAATACAAGGTCAATGTCAATACGCTTGAACATGAACCGGGCAAGACGCTTGAGCTTAATGAAGTCGGCATTGCCAATATTTCGGCTGACAAGGCGCTTGCCTTTGATCCTTATGACGAAAACCGTCATTCGGGCCGTTTCATCATCATTGACCGCTATACCAACGCCACTGTTGGGGCGGGCATGGTCAACCATTCGCTCCGCCGTGCGACCAACATCAAATGGCAGGAACTGGACATCGACAAGGGGGCGCGTGCCTATCAGAAAGGCCAGAAGTCGGCCATTCTGTGGTTCACCGGGCTTTCGGGTGCGGGTAAATCAACCGTTGCCAACCTGGTTGAGAAAAAGCTCCATGCCATGGGCAAGCACACCTACACCTTGGATGGCGACAATGTGCGTCATGGCCTGAACAAGGATCTTGGCTTTACCGATGCCGATCGTGTGGAAAACATCCGCCGCGTGGGTGAAACCGCCAAGCTGTTTGTCGATGCCGGTGTGATCACGCTGGTGTCCTTCATCTCGCCGTTTAGAAGCGAACGCCAACTGGCGCGCAGCCTTGTTGAGAAAGACGAGTTCATCGAGGTGTTTATCGACACCCCGCTTGAAGTCTGCGAACAGCGCGATGTGAAGGGTCTTTATAAAAAGGCCCGTGCTGGCGAGATCGCAAACTTCACCGGGATCGACAGCCCTTATGAGCGCCCGGAAAATGCCGAGATCACGGTCAACACATCCGATCAGACCGCCGAAGAAGCAGCAGAGGCCATTGTCTCCAAGCTTGAAGAATTCGGTGTTCTCGGGGCCTGGTTCCCGGAAATCTGATCTGCACTCAGACATGTATTCAGGAAAACCCGGCATCTATAAATGCCGGGTTTTCTATGTTCGGAAATGACCCAATAACAAATTGGTATCATCAGATTGATAAAAATGGCCCTTCAACACGGCACCATTCCGTAACAATCTGGCAGCATACTAACACCAGTCAGGATTGAAAATGACCACGCCCCACAAAGACATCTTTGGCAAACCCGTCGGCCACCCGGTTGAAAACTGGACCGGATGCGCGATGCCACCGCGCAACGACATGATCGGCAGCCACGTCATCGTAAGCCCGCTTGATGTTGCCCGCGATGCCACGCAACTGTTTGATGCCAACAGCAAGGTGCCCGATGGGTCGCGCTTCGCATACCTTCCGACTGGCCCGTTTGCCGATTTCACCGCCTACAAGGCGTGGCTGGATGGCATGAATGCCAATAATGACCCGATGCTCCATACCATCATCGACAAGGCATCCAACATGGCCGTCGGCGTTGCCGCCTTCATGCGGATGGATCCCACCAATGGCGTGATCGAAATCGGCAATATCAATTATGCCCCGGCCCTTTCAAGAACCATCGGCGGGACAGAGGCGATGTATCTGATGATGAAGCGCGCCTTTGATGAGTTGGGCTATCGCCGCTATGAATGGAAATGCGACGATCAAAACGCCCCGTCGCGTGCCGCCGCCACACGGTATGGCTTCACCTATGAAGGCACGTTTCGCAATCACATGGTCTATAAGGGGCGCAACCGCGACACCGCATGGTTTTCCGTCATTGTTGAAGAATGGCCTGCCGTCAAGGCCGCGTTCGAGGCGTGGCTGGCACCCGATAACTTTGACGAGACTGGAAAACAGCGCAAACGTCTTGAAGATTTTCGCCGTTAAACCCCAAAGCATGGTAGCATCCTGATCCTGCACCGATGTCAGGTCAGATCAGCGAGGCACACCATGTTTAAACGTGTCCTGATACGCATATTTTCCGTTCTGGCGGTTGCCACCTTTGGGATGGCCGCGGGTGTCCTTCCCGCTGCACGGGCGGATATCCTTCTGCCGACGCCCGACCAAAGCGACGTTATCCGCATTGAACTGAATGGCTATGAACAGCTTGAAAAGCTGTTTGAGGATCTTGGCTATACCGCAGAACGCTGGAACGCGGGGGAACGCATCGTTCCCCGGCTTTTCCTGCAAACCATCCCGACGAGATGGCGTGACGAACTTGCCGATCAACTGACGGTCACGGCCAAGAAACGTACATTTTTCCGGACACTCGGCCCGTTGACCCTGCTTGCGAACGAGGAAATCGCCCTGCAAAGCAGCGTCCTTAGCGATGCGATCCGCACCAACGACCTTTCAGTCATTGCCGAACTGGCCGAACAATACCGTGTTGAAACAGCCCCTGAAGACCCGGCAACCATCGTGGAACTTGAAAAACGCATCGCACCGGTTCCCCCGTCGCTTGCCATGGCGCAAATGGCCATCGAAAGCGGCTGGGGCACATCGCGCTTTGCCGCTCTTGGCAACGCATTGTTTGGTCAATGGACCTATGGCGGCGAAGGCATCACGCCCGAAGAACAGCGAAAGCATCTTGGTGATTACAAGATCGCGGCTTTCAAAACACCGTTCGGTTCGGTCCGGGCCTATATGATGAACCTCAATACCGGGTCGGCTTACACGGAATTTCGCGATTTGCGCGCCAGAATGATCACCGATCAGCAACCCCTTTCGGGATCTGTCTTGGCCGAAACACTGACCCGATATTCCGAACGCGGCAGTGTCTATATCGAAGAAATTCAGGCGGTCATTCGACAAAACAAACTCAGCCCCGTCGATGACGCCGTGCTTGAAGAAAGCCCCTATTACCAACTGATCCCGTCGGGTGAATAGCCATCTCACCCGCAATCAACAAACTGGTGATTTTCATTCCATCGAACTTGCGCTTATAGTCGCTGTTTCAACGAGATAACCGGAAACACCAGATGTTTGATGCCCGCCTGCGCCCGCTGATTGATGTGCCGTTAAATGCGATTGCGCGTACGCTTTCGGGCACGGGCATTACGCCGAACTTCATCACCGGCGTTGGCTTTTTCCTTGGCTTGCTGGCGGCAGGCTGTCTTGTGCTGAAACTTGATTACGCAGCACTTGTTTTTATCCTTGGATCACGGTTCATGGACGGGCTTGATGGCGCGGTTGCGCGCCATGCCGCCCCACGGTCGCGCCATCCCAATGCAAAAAGCCAGGAAAGCGATCTTGGCGGTTACTACGATATCGTGTCCGACTTTCTGTTTTATTCGGGCATCATTCTGGCCTTTGCCATCGGTCGTCCGGAACATGCCCTGATGGCGGCGTTTCTGATTTTCTGTTTTGTCGGCACCGGGTCGAGTTTTCTGGCCTATGCGATCATTGCTGCCAAGCAGGGGCGCATGGATGGCGATGCCCAAGGCAAGAAGAGCTTTTTCTATCTGACCGGCATCACCGAAGGCAGCGAGACCATACTGGTCTTATGCCTTATTTGTATCTTCCCGGCCTCGTTTAACATGATCGCCGCCATTTTCGGGGCCTTGTGCCTGATGACCACCATGGGACGGGTGCTTCAGGCCAGACGCGACTTTGGCTAGGATCGGGATTTGGGTTGGTGCGGCAAATATCGCAATATCAACCGCTTGAAACACATTCGGGGAACTGCCATATCGGATTTGTCGCCTTGTCGCTGACGATCATGACAGGATAAGGCAATAACAAAGGGCCAGCCTATCGGGCCGATCAAGAAAAACTGCAAGGAATAAAATGCGGTCCATCAGGTTTCTGTGCTCTGTCTTTGTCGGATGCTTCTTGCTGGTTGCCTGTGATCAATCAGGCCCGATCAAAATCGGTTTCATTGCGGGCCTGTCCGGCCCCGGATCGGATGCCGGAACGGATGCGCTTGATGCGTTGAAACTAGCCGCCCAACAGGTCAATACCGATGGCGGCATCAATGGTCGCATGGTGGAAATCATTCCACGTGATGATCTGAAAACACCGGAAGTGGCCCAAAATCACGTGCGCGAGCTCAAGCGCCTTGGCGTTGATGCCATTGTCGGCCCGATCATCAGTTCGATCGGTATGGCAATGCTGCCGGTGATCAATGAATTGGGTGTCGTGACCATTTCGCCGACGGTCTCTGCGGCCGACTTTGCCGGTTTTCGTGACAACCTGTTTCGCATGAACACCACGACGCGTGAAAATGCGCGCGCCTATGCGCGTCGTTATATCGATCAGGGCTATGAACGTGTCGCCCTTGCCCTTGACGGCCAGAACCAGGCCTTTGCCGACAGCTGGTATCGGGAATTCCTTCTGGAACTTGATGCCCTTGACGGGCGGGTCATCTCCAAAATCTGGATCAATACCGACAATATCACCCACGCCGAAGCAGCAGCCCAACTGTTGGCCGACGATCCTGACGCGATCGTTCTGATCACCAACAGCACAGACAGTGCGATGATGGCGCAGGAAATCCGCAAGCTGTCCTCAAGCATTCCGCTTTCTGTCTCAGAATGGGCAGGTTCACAGGCCCTGATCGAGGTCGGTGGCGAGGCGGTTGAGGGCGTGGAACTGGCACAGGTCTATGACCACTATGACACCAATCCACGCTTCCAGAAATTTGTCGCGGCGTTCAACGAAATGTTCGGTCGTCAACCCGGCTATACCGCGGTTCTGGGCTATGACGCGGCGACCGTTTTGTTTGCCGCACTCCGCACCAAGCACCCGGATCAATCGCTTGCCGATGCGCTGACCAATCTGCCGCCGCAACAGGGGCTGCATCAGGAACTGGTGTTTGATGCCTTTGGCGATGGCAATCGCAACATCTATTTTGTGGCCATCCAGGACGGAAAATTCATCCGGGTCGACTAAACAAGGCACGTAATTTCCAAAATAAAAGCCCTGCAACTGCAGGGCTTTTTTGTCTCAGGTCGGTATCGCTATCAACCGATCCTAGTGATCGCTTTCCTCAAGGAAATGATCGCCAAGGCCGGTATCATATTCCATGCCTTCCTTGGTCAGAACGATGCTGGCCGGATAGCCTTCCTTGACGAGCCCCTTGCGGGCAAGTGCGACCCAAACAGCCGGGTTATCGAACCCGCTGGCATCCCGGGCGGCCACAGTGAACTTTCCAACATGAACATGGTCGCCATGGGCATGGGGGACACGCAGAAGCGTTGCTTCGCCGGTGGCCTCGTCAATCTTGCCCGAATTCGGGTCCTTGGCAATCACCTGGGCCAGCACAAGGGTGCGCAGCTGCAGATTGTTGAGTTTCAGTGGATTTTTGCGAACGAATGCCATGATGAAGGATACCCCGGTTTATATGCGTTTGTCGCAAGGACATATCTGTCACTTGGCGCAATGATGCAAGCCCTGATTTTCGCCCAAATCAACCAGACTATCCACCTGCCAGCATCTTACGCAGCTTGCGATCGCGCTTAAGATGCCATTCCCGGCTCATCGCCTGCCCGAAGGTGCGAAACCGTTCGACATAAACCAGCTCCCACTGGCGTCCACGCGTCGTCTTGGCCCCCTTGCCGCAATTATGCGTCGCAAGCCTGGCCTCAACATCGGTCGACCAGCCAACATAGGTTCGGGGCAAAGCGGCCTTGCCCTGCCCCGGCCTGAAATCACATTCGCGCAGCACATAAACAAAGGTGAATGACGCCATGCTAGCACCACCCTTTGTGTTGGGTACTTGGTGATATGTTGGATTTCGTCACAGGGCGTGTCGAAAATGCCTGTTTGCGAGAACCGGCGCGCAGAGTACTTAACGTACGTGAGCACCGGAAGCGCAGCAAATGGGTGTTTGCAGACCGTCCTGTGACGAAAGGCGACATATCAGCCCATGGTGGAGTTGAAGGCTCCGCCATCAAGCAAGACATTCTGCCCGACCATGAATTTCGCATGCTCGCTGCACATGAAGGCACAGGTCGCCCCGAAATCAAGCGGATCACCAAAACGTCCCGTGGGAAGACCCGCCTGGGTTTTGGTGCGTGCCTCTTCCAGCGAAATGCCTTCTGCCTTGGATTTGTTGGTCATCAGCGCATTGATACGGTCCGTATCGTGCTGGCCCGGCAGGAGGTTGTTCATAATCACACCATCCTTGGCTACTTGGCGCGAAGTCCCGGCGACAAAGCCGGTCAGACCGGCACGCGCACCGTTTGAAAGGCCCAGATGCGGGATTGGCGATTTAACCGAACCCGATGTGATATTCACAATCCGGCCCCACTGGCGCGAAATCATGCCCGGCAGAACCGCGGTCGCAAGCAGGATCGGTGTCAGCATGTTCGACTGAACGGCGGCTTCCCATTCCTTCTGACCCCAGTCGGACCACACCCCCGGGGGCGGACCACCGGCGTTGTTCACAAGAATATCCGGCGCATCGACAGCAGCCAGAACCTTGTTACGGCCTTCTTCGATGGTAATGTCGCAGGCGACCGTTGTGACATTCACGCCATAGGTATCACGGATATATTCCGCGGTTTCACTCAGCGGCCCTTCGGAACGCGCATTGAGCACAAGATCAACACCGGCTTCGGCCAGCTTGATCGCGCAGCCACGACCAAGCCCCTTGGATGACGCACACACAATGGCCTTGCGGCCCTTAATTCCAAGATCCAATGGATCCTCCCATTTTCAGGAATTCAGACAATGGCAGGAATTTAGCCCGCACAGGCCAACCGGGTCAAACGCCCTTCCACGATTTGGAAAACGAATGTTCCAAAATATTCGACAATCCCAAACGCCAGTAGAAAAGCGCCGCCGCCATTTATCACCATCGGTGCATTTACATAATCTGAGCACCGGTCAGACGCCGCCGGTTCGGAAAATGATAACTTTTGCGAAATTGATAAAGAATTTCCGTGGCTTGCCCATTTGATCGTCACTAGCCTTCGCCCACAAACAATCAATCAACCAAAGCACCGGGGCACATCCAAAGGCGTGCCTGCCCGACGCTCAACACGCTTATATGTAGCCCGACAGGTTTTACCGTGAAGACACTCTTCCGCCCCCAGATACCACTGCCACTTGCCGTTTTTGCAACGCTTCTCAGTCTGACCTCGCCCAGCAGTGCACAGGATCAAACTTCTGCCAAATGGGGAGCGCACCTTGATCTTGAAGGCAAAGCAGGCACAGACCGCAATCTCGGTGAGACCGATCTTTTCATTCCGCTTCTTCAGAATGAAGATACGCTGTTCTTTACTAATTTACGTACACGCATGGATGATGGCAGCAGTGTTGAAGGCAATTTCGGCCTTGGCATCCGCCACATGCATGAAAGTGGCTGGAATCTGGGTGGTGTTGCCTATTTTGATCGCCGACAAAGCGAATGGGGCAACTACTTCAATCAGGTAACACTTGGTGCCGAGGCGCTTTCAACCGACTGGGATTTTCGCAGCAACGCCTATATCCCGCAGGGAAGCCGTGTTCGCAATGTTAACGCCTTGAACGAGGCCAATCTGTCGGGCACAACCATCAGCTTCCGCGGCGGCGAAGAACGCAGCATGGCGGGCTTTGATGGCGAAATCGGCTGGCGTCTGCCGGTCTATGAACCAGAAGAACCCCGGCAAATCCGATTGTTTGCCGGTGGATATCATTTCTTTGCCGATAAAGTCGAGGACATAACCGGCCCACGACTGCGGGCTGAAATGACATTCGACGAGGTACCCTGGCTTTGGAACGGATCGCGCTTTTCCATAGGAGGCGAATGGCAACATGACAAACCGCGTGGCTCACAGGGATTTGTTACAGCACGTCTGCGCATTCCGCTGCAATTCTTTGGCGCAGGCCACAAGCGCCTGACACCGATGGAACGGCGCATGACTGATCCGGTGGTCCGTGACATTGATATTGTCAGCCAAGCTGGCGCCTTCGGCCCGGTTGAAACCGCCACAGAAACAGCCGATGGCCAAACTTTGACGGTTATCAACGCCTCATCGGTGGCCGATACAGATGAATTCAATATTGACCTGGGCACAGCAGGGGCCAATACGGTTATCATTGACGGAACAATTGATGTAGATAAGCAGGTAAATATGGTTGCCGGTCAAACGCTGGTCGGGTCTGGCAATATCACTGTTAAATCCCCTTCCGGTCGGGAAGCGGTCCTGACCATCTCCGGCGGCAAAATCGCGGCGACGAACCAAAATAACGCTTATACACTGCTGATGAGAGATAATACCAAACTGATCGGAATGACCGTCAGCAATTCGAATAATGGGACTGGCACGTTTGCAGTTCGCGCTGACAACACAACCGGTGTCACAATCGAAAACAGCACACTTACGTCCTTTGATGGGACAACGAGTAGCGTTGCCATCGCAGCCAGTGGCTCAACAAATCTGGTCGTTCGTAACAACACGTTATCGGCATCATCCAATACCGCCACTACGAACGGAATTGTTGTTGGAAACGCCACCAATGCGACCATTGCCAACAACACGTTTTCACTTTCAACCACCGGCACCAAAAGAGTTATTAGCGGTAACGGAGCAACAATTTTCAACGTCGCATCAACCGGGAACACGACCAATGATGGTAGCTGTTTCTTTGCTGCGGCACCGACACGTTCTGTAGGCTTTAGCACCATCAATTGCCCGTAGAATAAACGGCGAGTTGACAGCAAAGACCTCAGCCAAACACCGCATCATGCGCCGTAACATAGGCAATGGCGGCCTTGGACACATCGCTGGCGGTCATGCCGGGTTTATAGATGCCCGATCCAAGGCCAAAGCCATCGCAGCCCGCCTTAGCATAGGTGCTAAAATCATCCGGGCCAACCCCGCCGACAGCAAAAACCGGCAGGTCTTTGGGCAGGACCGCGCGCATGGCCTTGATGCCCTCAGACCCGATGATGCTGGCCGGAAAAATCTTGAGGCCATCTGCGCCGGCCTTGATCGCGGCAAAGCATTCGGTGGGCGTCAAAACGCCGGGCCAAGACCCCATGCCCAGTTCCTTGGTCTTGGCGATCACGTCGATATCGCAATTTGGCGACACGATGAATTCACCATTCGCCGCTTTGACATTGGCAACATCATCGGGGGTCAGGACCGTCCCCGCCCCGATCATCGCCGCATCGCCAACCGCGTCTTTCATCGCCGCAATGCTTTTAAGCGGTTCGGGGGAATTCAGCGGCACTTCGATCATGGTGATCCCGGCATCGACCAGCGCGCGCGCCATATCAACGGCCTCATGGGGCTGTACGCCGCGCAGGATCGCGATCAGGCGGCGATGGGCCTTGCCGGTTACCGGATCGGTAATCTGTTCTCCGACATAGTTTGTCATGGCTCAGGTCTCCTGTGGTGGCGAAATAAGGGTGTCATGGGCCTGACGCAGCCCCGAAAGCGTGATTGCAGCACCGTCTTGCAAGGCCGCCCTATAGCCATGAACGGCCAAGGCCGCCTGATAAAGCGACGCCAGCTTGCCCGCCCCGATGAGCGCGATGTTCTCGCCCGGCTGCAAAAGCCCCAAAACATCGGCGATTTCTGCACCAATTACCGTGCCCGACAAAACCGATGCCCCCGGGGCCACAGATGCGCCCACAGGTGCCACCAGCGCGCCCGCCCGCACCCCAAAAAGGCTATGCAAAAACGCGGTTGGCTGTTCGGATGCCTTGCGCACCGCATCAGCAAAACTCGCATCATCCCAAGTATCATCAACCGAATGGCGCAGGATGGAGTGTTGGAAGAGCAAGGCAAACACCTCGCCACTCATATAGGTGCGAAAGCCCCTGATCATGCCTGTGCTGACATGCGCCCATTTCGAATGGGTACCTGGCAAACAGACCCAACCGGCAAAGTCCGGATTTTGCGCCATGAAGCCGACAAGCTGGGTTTCCTCGCCGCGCATGACGTCAGGGTCAGCGCGCTGACAAAGCCCCGGCAGGATAAAAACAGAAATGCGAGGATCGGTCACATTCGGCGTCACCGCTCCCTTTGCCAGATCGCTCGGACGTGCCGGCACATCGCAATAAGGGGCTTCAAGCCAGCCTTGCTTGGCCCCGGCCATGCCGCAAATCACCACCGGCAGCTTTGCCGGGGCAGCGCCAAGCCAATCTTCGATCAGGTCGATCAGGACCGCCTCAAACGAAAGTTTGGGGTCGCCTGCAATCGCATTCATACCCAGCGGACTTTCCGCCGAACCAAGGATGTTAGCGGTATCATCCATCGCCCAAAGGCGCAGGTTCGACGTCCCCCAATCAACCGCGATCCAGCTCGGGAAGATCTTTTTAGTCATGCTCGAATACGTCCCTTCCCGTGAAATTCCTTATTGGTTTTATTCCTCATACTATTTCGCGCACACCAGTTCAACTGCAACCAGCACACACGCCAATAGCACCGAAGCTTTAGGCCGGGTGGGCCGAGGGCGTGGCATCGGGGGTGCTACCTAATTCATCGAGAAGCTTCTGATGGGCACGCCAGTTCTGTGCTTCGATAAACACTTTCGATACTTCGGGAATTTCGGCGCGAATATCGCTTTCAAGCCGCGATACGGCGGCCTCCAACGCGACCGATGTGACCGTATCTTCGAAATCAACACTGACGCACACAATCAGGCTTTGCGGCCCGTGATGCAGGGTAATGATCTCGTTGACCTTAAGGATGCCGGGAATGGCGGCAACCATATCATTGATCTTCTTGCGGCTTTGGCTGTTGGCACTTTCCCCGATCAAAAGCCCCTTGCACTCAACCGCCAGCATAAAGGCCGTCACCGCCAGAATAAGCCCGATCATCACCGATGCCAAACCATCAAGAACCGGCATTTCAAGCAAATACGCCGCCGCAATCCCGACACACGCCACAACAAGCCCCAAAAGCGCTGCTGAATCCTCAAACAGGATGACAAACACGGTCGGGTCCTTGCTGCTGCGTACCGCCTTGATCAGCGGCACGTTCGGATGCTGTGCCCGGAAGGTGATATAGGCCGTGCGAAACGCCAAGCCCTCAAGCACAATCGCAATCACAAGGATCGAAAAAACCACGTGATAGGTGCGGATATCAAACCCGCCAAGTGTTGCCACCACATGCACATCAAGCGCATGCGGATGAATGACCTTGTCCACCCCTTCCCAGATCGAAACGCCCGCACCCAACCCGAAAATCATCACCGCCACCAGAAACGACCAGAAATAGGTTTCCTTGCCATAGCCCAGCGGATGCCGTTCATCGGGTTCACGGGTTGAAAGCTTCAAACCCAAAAGCAAAAGCCCCTGATTGCCGGTATCGACAAGCGAATGAATGCCTTCCGACATCATCGCGGCCGATCCGGTAATCGCCGCCCCGCCAAACTTGGCCACCGCAATCAGCAAATTGGCTGCTGCCGCCATATAGATGGCACCTTTTGAAGAATGAGACATATGGGGATTTCCGCTTTCTGTGGGGCGATGATTTGGCCTTTAACATCCGGGATCAGGAAAACCCCGCATGTTTAAGGCCTTAAGACTGTGAACTCGAACACAGTCTACCCGACTGATTGCAAATGTCACGGCCCCAACCGACCCCGGCCCAAACCGGCACTTTCACTAATCCACATCAAACCATCGATAAAAACTATCGAAAACACATGAAATAACTATTTCCCCTATCAACTGTATCGTTGTTAGCCTTCTTAAAGCGATGGGAAACCCTTTGCGCAAAATTGATTACCCCGTGTCGCATTGCGATCCCTGAGTTGATGATTACCTTCAACATGAAACCGTCACGCATAACTTCTGGTTTCATGGTGCTGGTTTTGGTTAAACTAGGTCAGGGAGAAACAACAAACGGACGCAACACACCAACGCGTCCCACGACCGCGCGATACACGCGATACGGGTCCAGAAGCTGTTTAAAACATCTCAGCCACGACGGAGAGAGAAAATGGACGGAAAACATACCGCAGGGAAATGTCCGGTAATGCATGGCGGTCAGACCGCGCTGGGCACAACGGTCATGGATTGGTGGCCGAACGCATTGAACCTTGACATCCTTCACCAGCACGACACCAAAGTGAACCCGCTTGGCAAGGATTTCAACTATGCCGAAGAACTCAAAAAACTTGATGTCGAAGCGCTGAAAAATGATCTCCGCGCCCTGATGAAAGACAGTCAGGACTGGTGGCCTGCAGACTGGGGCAGCTATGTTGGCATGTTCGCCCGTGTCGCATGGCATGCTGCCGGCTCTTACCGCCTGGCCGATGGCCGTGGTGGCGGCGGCACCGGCAACCAGCGTTTCGCACCCCTGAACTCCTGGCCCGATAACGTCAACACCGATAAGGGCCGCCGTCTTCTCTGGCCGATCAAAAAGAAATACGGCAACAAAATCTCCTGGGCTGACCTGATGATCCTGTCAGGCACCATTGCCTATGAAGTTGCCGGTCTGAAAACATTTGGCTTTGCCTTTGGCCGCGAAGACATCTGGCACCCGGAAAAAGACACCTATTGGGGCGCTGAAAAAGAATGGCTGGCACCTTCTGACAGCCGCTATGGCGACGTTTCCAAACCGGACACCATGGAAAACCCGCTGGCTGCGGTTCAGATGGGTCTGATCTATGTGAACCCGGAAGGCGTAAATGGTCAGCCTGACCCGGCCAAAACCGCAGCCCAGGTTCGTGAAACCTTCGCCCGTATGGCAATGGATGATGAAGAAACCGCGGCACTGACCGCCGGTGGCCACACCATTGGTAAATGTCATGGCAACGGCGATGCCGCAGACCTGAGCCCGGAACCCGAAGCCGGCAACATCGTTGACCAGGGCATGGGTTGGTTCAATACCAAAGGCCGTGGTATTGGTCGTGACACCGTTGTTTCGGGCATCGAAGGCGCCTGGACCAAAAACCCGACCCAGTGGGATATGGGCTGGTTTGACCTGCTGTTCGGCTATGAATGGGAACTCAAGAAAAGCCCGGCCGGTGCATGGCAGTGGATGCCGATCGACATCAAGGAAGAAGACATGCCGGTCGACGTCGAAGACCCGTCAATCCGCTGCATGCCGATCATGACCGATGCCGATATGGCGATGAAAGTCGACCCGACCTACAACGCCATCTGCCAGAAATTCATGAAGGACCCGGAATACTTCTCCGAAACCTTCGCCCGTGCCTGGTTCAAACTGACCCACCGTGATATGGGCCCGAAATCCTGCTATCACGGTCCGGATGTACCGTCTGAAGACCTGATCTGGCAGGACCCGATCCCGACTGTTGATTATACGCTGAGCGAGTCCGAAATCGCCGATCTCAAATCCAAACTGCTCGCTCTTGGCATCGCCCCGGCCGATCTGATCAATACCGCTTGGGATAGTGCCCGCACCTACCGGGGTTCGGACAAACGTGGTGGTGCCAATGGGGCACGCATCCGTCTTGCCCCGCAGAAGGACTGGGAGGGCAACGAACCGGCCCGCCTTGCCAAGGTGCTGAAGGCCCTTGAAGACTTCCAGGCAGGCCTTGCCAAGAAAGTCTCGATTGCCGATCTCATCGTTCTGGCCGGTACCGCCGCGGTTGAAAAGGCCGCCAAGGATGCCGGGGTAAACATCACCGTCCCGTTCGCACCGGGTCGGGGTGACGCCACCGATGAAATGACCGATGCCGACAGCTTCGACGCGCTCGAGCCGCTGGCAGACGGTTTCCGCAACTGGTCGAAAAAGGACTATGTTGTATCGCCAGAAGAAATGCTGCTGGATCGTGCGCAGCTCCTCGGTCTGACGGCTCATGAAATGACCTGCCTGATCGGTGGCATGCGTGTTCTGGGCACCAACCATGGTGGCACCAAGCACGGCGTCTTTACCGATCGCGAAGGTGTTCTGACGAACGACTTCTTCGTCAATCTGACCGACATGGCCTATAGCTGGAAGCCGGCGGGCGACAACCTGTATAACATTTTTGATCGCAAGTCCGGCGACACCAAATTCACCGCCACCCGCGTCGATCTGGTGTTTGGCACCAACTCCATCCTGCGCGCCTACGCCGAAGTCTACGCCCAGGACGACAACCAGGAGAAGTTCGTCAAGGACTTCGTCGCGGCTTGGACCAAAGTCATGAATGCGGATCGCTTTGATCTGGCGTGAGAGGCTGATCGCCTGATGTGATTTGGAGCTTTAGGGTTCTGATGTGAGAACACCCCCGGTCGTGAGGCTGGGGGTGTTTTTTTGCTCAACTATTTATTGTTGCCATTCACTTATTCTACCGCCTAAAATTGCAGACAACAACAAACACTATACAAACAGAGACTAAAATTGCCTCACCTAGAGCCTGAGCAGATCAAAGATCACATCGCAAAGAACCAGTTCCTAGCGATTACTGTTGATACGTCAATCATTGATAAATTTGGTTGCAACCTAGAGCACAAGGTTCTCAAAGCATTGGATCAATTTCAGAATGGAACAATAAAAGTTCTCATATCTGAAATAGTCGAGAATGAGATCAAGTCCCACATCTCCCGCGCCGCAGAGAGCACTCGCAAAGCTGTAAACAAGGCTCTTCAAGATCACGCTAAACGATGGCAGATTGATTTCGACGGCGAAAAAATAGAAAAAGAATTATCGCTGGACAGCGACGCTAAAGAAGCGGCTAAGTTGCAATTCGACAAATTTCTTTATGAAGTTAAGGGCGAAATTGAATAGCCCCTGGAATTGTAGACACCCGGTTTGATCAGATTTTTCGTCTTTCGAATTCGACGGGTGACAACATCCCGTTGGTACTATGTTTGCGCTTCGGGTTGTAGAACATTTCTATGTAATCGAAGACATCCTGACGTGCCTCATCCCGTGATTTATAGACCCTGCAGCGGATGCGTTCGCGTTTAAGCAAGTTGAAGAAACTTTCGGCAACAGCATTGTCATAACAGTTCCCACGGCGGCTCATACTATGTTCAAGATTGTGCTGACGAAGGAAAGCGGCCCAGTCGATGCTGGTATATTGGGAACCCTGATCAGAATGGATCAGCACCCTGTTCTTTGGCTTACGCCGCCAGACGGCCATCAGCAAGGCTTGCAGAACAACCTCTGTATCTTGTCGCTGCTTCAATGCCCAGCCAACCACCATGCGGGAATAAAGGTCAATTACGACGGCAAGATACGCAAATCCTTCCTGTGTCTTGATATAGGTGATATCGGTCACCCAAACGGTATTTGGTCTGGCGGTATCAAACTGCCGATCCAGTTTGTTGTCAGCGACGACAGCCGGTTTGCCGCCATATTTGCCGGGACGCTTCTTGTAACCGATCCGGGCGCGTATGCCTGCATTGCGGGCCAGTCGGGCAACACGGTTCGGACTGCAACTCTCTCCCATATCCAGCAGATCATCATGGATTTTGCGGTAGCCATATACCTGACCGCTGTCTTCCCATATCTGGCGAACAAGCGCGGTCTGCCTTTGATCTTCCAGAAACCGGGCGCTGTGTGGTTTCTTCTGCCAGGCATAAAAGCCACTGGGATGAACCTGCAAACACCGGCACATGGTGCGCACCGAGTAGACCCGGCGATGCTGGTCAATAAACGCGTACCTCATTTTGCATCCCTGGCGAAGTACGCGGTTGCCTTTTTTAGAATATCGCGCTCCTCGGTGATCCGCGCGAGTTCTTGCTTCAGGCGGCGTATCTCGGATGATTGTTGATCAGCTTCAGCAATCGTATCAGGGGACTTGCTGAACTTCTTCTTCCACACATACAGGGAATGTGTGCTGACACCGAGACGAGCAGAAACTTCCGCTACTGAGTAACCTCGTTCTGTAATCTGGCGAACGGCATTGATTTTGAACTCATCGGTAAAATGACTCTTGGGCATCGTAAACTCCTTGCCTCACTTTATAAGTGATGGGGTGTCTACAATTCCAGGGGCTATTCAAATCGTTCCAGCATCAGATTCATCTACAGATGATTTGATCACACGCTACTTTGAAAGACAGCCCCCCTTCGAAGATAATGCCAAGAAGAAAAATGAGTTTCCAGACGCATTTGCATTACTCTCTTTGGAAAGAGCTGCCAAACACGGCAAGAACCTCATACTCTGTGTTTCATCCGACCAAGGTTGGCAAAATTTTGCCGATAATTCCGACTTTTTGGTCTGTATTGATGACTTAGAACTAGCACTTTCCTACTTTAATGATTCAGGCAGAAAAACCGCTGACCATGTTATCGCGCTATGGCAGGAGGGGAATGCTAAAGATCTTGAAGAGTCCATACATAGAGAATTCGAGCACCAACTGGAAAGCCTTTATTTTCTGGCTGATGGCAGCGCGCCCGTCGAGTTCGAAGGGAATTCAGAAGGTGCAACACTGGAGACATTTTCAATTATGGACGGTGTTGCTCCCATTGTTATCGAATCAACAGAAGATGAGGTTGTTTTTACGATTGCGGTGGATGCGACTGTCAGGTTCTTTGCATCATTTGATTTTTACGTGACCGACAGCTTCGACAGAGATGAGGTTCATTTGAGTTCGCAAGCTTACGATACAGAACAAAACATCACCGCAGGATTGGTTTTAACTGTCCAAAGAGAAACAGATGAAATCCCCGAGCCGGAGGTCTTAGACGTTAAGGTCTACATGGACGTTTCGGAGGTAAACTTCGGTCACATTGAGCCATTCCCACACGAAGACCCTACGCACGAAAAATACTAGCACCCGAGAAAAGATGCTTCCCGCTTAAATATAATACTTGAACGGCTGAGGTGCGCCTTCGATATTTGGTGCAGCAGTTAGAATTTCTCCAATTGCATCCGCAAATTTAAGAGTTACGGGAACTCCATCTGAAAATGAACACCCGTTAAAATTCACCTTTGTCAGGGCGAGTATATCGGAAACGACTTGGTGTAAGTCACCATCACCCCAATCAATATATACAGCTAAGGGATTTGGCACCTCAAAGCCCGGATAAGTATTAAACCTCGCAACGTATCCCTTTGTCCAAAGATAAGCCATGCGCTTATGGACCTGATAATACGTACCTCTGATTGGTGGTTGTTTTGCTAAGCGATAAAGCTTTAGTTCATCTGTAGGGCGTATTCGAATGCCTATAATTTTTGTCTCATCCGTCTTGGCATCGTTAAACCCCAGCCACTCCTCCTTGTCGAAACGAGTACGCCCATGAATGAATATTTCCTGTGGTGGTTCACCATGGATGCGCTTGTAAGCTTGGATAACTAATTTCATCAGCTCAGAAGCTTTTGCCCGCGGCAAATGGAACTGCCTAAGTTCTTTGGAATACCAAGGACCAACTGCACCTCTGAAAACCAACCCATCTCCAGAACGCAAAAATAGTTGAGCACCACAACAGGCATTTCCTGAGGCTGGGTCAGAAGAGTCTTTCTTAAATACGATACCAACGTAACAAACGCCTGGACGTATATCACGTATTCTCCATGGAGGACCTGCCGATTTAAAATAGGTTGTCGTGCAAAGATTCCATGCCAAGGTTGCTGGGTCTTGAATTGTTCGCTTCTCCGTCGCGGTTTCAGGCCAAGTAGCCTGATCAAGTGTTGTCTCCTTAATAATTTGCACAACAGCTTTATTCAGTAATCTTGCTTTAAGCTGATTATGAAAATTCAAATCATATAACTGAAGCTGTGCCTGCTGGTTGTCTTCTTCAAACATTGAGGGCTCAGCTAAAAACTCTCTAGCGTCCTTATTTTTCATCTGCGCTGAACCAGCTTTACGTTCTGAGATCGGCGGCGCTTTCTGTGGTCTTCCCCATAAAAACACCTCACCCGGAATAATAACGAACCAAAGGTCTGGAGTGATATCTGCTTCATCGTTCAAATGGTCCGATATCGCGTCAGAAAATATATCGACGGTTTTCTTGATCGACTCATGACGATTCCGAATACGGATGGTGTCCTGTATTTTGGTATTCGAAACACGTAACTCAGCTAACGGCTTCTCAGGCCATTTCATTCCAAATGCGGCTTGAAAGCCCGGAAAAGCAGAATGATGGGCAACACCTTCCTTGTATGGAGCGATATATCCCTGAACCGATTTGCGCCACTTTGCAAACAACTCAATTCCCTTATCTGTTCCGATAACACCATACTTCAGTACTCCACCCGAAACTGGTGAAGCCAACGGGCCGTATAGAAACAAACCGTCTTTTGGATGCTCCTCGCACTGGCCGTGAGCAAATTCAAGTTGAGTTTCAGGAACAAATTTCAGGTTTCGCTCCGTCATATTTCTTCCTCTTCGTCTTCACGCAATATGAAGGCAGGGTCGCTCAAACGGAGGTAAGTTTCCATTCTCTCATTCTCTTCCTCACTACTATCACTTGTATCCTGTGAGACGGGATCTGATTGAATGCAAACATCAGTCGACAAGATTAATGGACGGCAGCAGAGGCGAATAGATTGTGTCTCTGATACCTGCAATTCGATGTATTCGTTTTCCTGAGCTAGCCATGCAGCGAACCCCATGATCAGCCCTCGCCATTTTTCATTGAACCACATACTCGTCAATGAGCGTCGAACTGAGTTCATACGTGTCTTATTTTCAAGTGGATTCTCTGAATCCTCCGAAATTATAACGCGAGGCTGCAGTACGATGACGGACAGGTCTCCCAGAAATACTCTCCCAGTAAATCCCAGATGCCAATAATATCTTGGAACCTCGTTTCCGTTGCCATCTTGTCTCTTGCCGCGCGTACCTGAAACTGCACGGCGCCGGGCCTTTCCATTGAAATCTAAGTATCTTAATTGTCCATCCTCAGGCACTCCCTTAGGGAACCACCATGCCATTTTCTGGTTTGCCATTTCGTAGGGAGATAATCCCCGGCCTTCTAGGGCTATATCCCATGCTTGTCGGACAATAGAAGAGATTTTATTTTTGGCATCACGTTGTTTTATTTGTGAGAATCCATGTGTGTCACCAATTAAAAAATCCTCAGTAGCAAGAGAGTAACGGTGCTTTATGGGTATTGCCTCCCCTAGCACAGATTGAAACTCTTCAGACTCTGCAAAACATGCCAACAGGCGCCCGTGATCAATGCAAGGCAAACTACATGATGCAGCAATTGAGCGTGGCTCTGACGATTTAATCGGTTTCAATATCTCATAGAAATGCAGCATGGGAGGCAAGTCTTCAATCTCAAGCCAATTCGATTGAAGCAGCTCTTCACCACCTACCAATGATCTTGCGTGGTACTTATGTACTTGACGCCAAGATTGAATTGCGAAC
Organism: Thalassospira indica; assembly: GCF_003403095.1. NCBI lineage: Bacteria > Pseudomonadati > Pseudomonadota > Alphaproteobacteria > Rhodospirillales > Thalassospiraceae > Thalassospira > Thalassospira indica. Next base: position 3,339,158 of record NZ_CP031555.1, read on the forward strand.
TCTTCCAAGTTCTCTTCTCGAGGCACGTGATCTCTTTCAAATACCTCGACCAGACTATCGAACCCATCCGCCCAATTTGCGGAGCAGTCGATACCATTCAATCTCAAAAAGTCTATTGAGAAATCGCTAAAACTAGTCGCATCTATCCGAACAGGTATGATGAAGTATTCATCCTCAATTTGTTTTTTGAGGATGTTCGCGAGCGCTACTTCTTTTGCAATCCCATCCCTCAAGTGCCCATGTTCATCGAAAGCATTTGCAGAGATCACGATAACAAATTTGACGGTTCGTGTGCGTAACACCGCCTCTATATCTTTCCAGAAGTCCTCCCCACCAATCAACTTCTGCTGATCACACCATACTTCATACCCGGCCATCGTCAGCCTAGACCCGAGCCAAGTAGCAAAAATGTTATCCCCAAGCGTTGCATGACTGATAAAGACGAGATCACGTTTGGTGGCCTGAGCGCGTTCAGCGTTATTATTCTTTTCCACCTAACACTCTCTTACATATTTCAAGACACTTATCTGCGCTAATTAACAGCACCGACACTCTACTCTAAGGTGCGCGCACAATACCAATTCTTCGTTAAGCCTACATTCTGTTCACGTATCTACCAACATCAACTTTCAACCTTTGCGTGCCCTTATCACAACGCACATAATCAAAGATGAATGGCCATACTCTTCACATGCACTAGCCCGTTCTCATTTTAGTTTTGCTTGCTATATGATGTTGAGGGTACAGCGCAGCCTAATTTAATCTCTCGACTGGGAGATGTGTTTTCATAGGAAAAACATAAACAGTTAGCCCTATACGCCCGCATAGAACTATTCCAAACCGCGATAAAATTATATCATCGGCGAAGGATCTGAACTTTTAAGGAAAAGATCGGTTGCCCTATATCCAAGACCACTGGCTGGGAAAGCACGCTCTGTTATTCGCGCTGTGCGTCAACCTGATCCTGATCCGTGCCCTGATTCTGTTTGCCGACCGCTATACACTCCCGCCCTATATCTCTGATCGCATCCCCGCACTGATCGCGACGGTTGCGTTTATCCTTATTTTCCATGGCGTTGTTTTTGTCTGGCAGGTGGTTGGTGTTCTGCGCGCCACCCAACATCAATCAAGCATTCTTGCCAATATCTGGACCGTTGTGACCTATGGGGTGATCGGGCTTTGTTTGGCCTTTACCGCGCTCAGCATCGCGGCGTCTTTCCGTGCCCTCGCCCCGGAGCGGTTTATGCCAGTCAACCTGACCGAGCTTGAAGATGCCCGCGCCAGCCAATATGCGCTGACGCTTAGCTCTGACGCCACCCGCATTCATGTCACCGGGACTTTTGCACTGGGTATGGCGCAGCGGTTGGCGGCCCTGCTCGATCAAAATCCGGAGGTTACCGGCATTGTGCTGCACAGTGATGGCGGGCATGTCTATGAAGGGCGCGGTGTCGGCTTCCTGATCCGCGACCGGGGCTTGGACACCTATGTGTTTGAGGCCTGCAGCTCCGCCTGCACGACCGCCTTTATCGGTGGCGTCAAACGTTATCTCGGCCCCGACGGACGTCTTGGTTTCCATCAATACAAGGTCGATCTCGATTACCCCGTGCCGCTTTATGACATCAAAGGCCAGCAGGAAAAGGAAATCACCTTCTATCGCAACCAGGGCATTGCCGAGAGTTTCTTGGAGCAAGTCTTCCTCGCCCCGCATACCGGGATCTGGTTCCCGGAGGGGACGGAGCTGATGGAGGCCGGGGTTGTGGATGGGGTGGTTGAGTAAGTTTGAGTTTGCAACCGAACGACCGGATGTGAAGCACTGGACGCCACAATCAACCTGCTAACGATAGAAGTTACCGCAGGTTGATTTGGCAAGAGTGAGTTTTATGATCCCCCCTACAGCACTCCGTTTTGCCGGTAATGCGGTGTCGGGAACGCCCCCGGATGATGCCGGCATGCGCACCATACAGCGCCGAAGAAAACGTATTCTTCGGCTTGGTGTTGTGGTTCTTCTGGTACTCGTTGCCGGATCTCGGTCCTTGACGGATCGCCAGAGCGCGCTTCACGACATGATCGAAGCCGTTGGGCTATTTGCGATTTATGTATGCATCATCGGACGTGGCTGGTGCTCCCTTTATATCGGCGGGCGCAAGAAAACAGAGCTTGTCACCACCGGGCCTTATTCAAGCTGCCGTAATCCACTTTATCTTTTCAGCATAATCGGGGCTTTTGGCGTCGGGGCCCAGACCGGCAGCATCGTGCTCGCCAGTTTGTTTGCGGGCGTGTGCTGGATGGTATTTCGCAATGTGGTCTTGCAAGAAGAGGTGCTGTTATCAGAACGTTTTGGCAAGGCATTCCGGCGCTATCAGAATACTGTGCCGCGTTTTCGGCCGACTTGGTTTCGCTGGCGGGATGAAGAAACGCTGCTGTGCAAGCCGTCACTGTTTTTAACCACCACGCGCGATGCGATGTGGTTTCTCGCTGCTGGACCGGTATTGGAAGGCATCAAAGTGATGCAGGAAAAGGGATGGCTGGCACCTTTGATCTATCTGCCCTAAGTGCCAAACCCAAACAGGTTATCCCGGTTTAGCCCGAAGCGGTTAATAGACAGCTTGTCCTTTATCTCGCGCTACGATTTTGCGATCTCCCCCACCCCCAGCAATAGCAGTCCTTTACCCGTCGATCCGTTATTTGCCCAGACGTGGACGGGCATAAGTCGATCCATACAAGACCGCCTGAATGAAGCGCCGACCCTTTCCATTGTTTTTAGGCCTGCCGGGCTGCTGTCACAAATGTTTGATCCAGGAACGATGATGACGAAAGCAGCCCCCGAACTGCACAACGTAATAGCGGAGTAGAAATTGATATGAAACCGACCGAAAATCCCCAAAGGAACCTCGCAATAGGACGCCGCAGCTTTCTAAGTGGTGCGGCGGCCCTTGGTGTTGGTGCCGGATTGGCCGCACCCGCCATTGCCGCCGACACCACCACGGCAGCCAAATCGTCCATTGCCTTGCGAGACCGGGACCTGCCCTTTATCGCCACCGAAGAGACCTATACCACCGACGAACTGATCGCGCTGAACGCGATTAACGATGATCACGTAGAATACCTCAAGGAAACCGGCCTTGCCGAACTCGGCCCCGGCCGCATCGGGGACATGGATCAGGCAGGGATCAATGTTCAGATCCTCTCCGCACATACACCAGGTGTGCAGGATCTCGCGGGTCAGGAAGGCATCGATTTTGCCTATCGCCTCAACAAGATGATTGCCACAGGCCCAATGGTCACCTATCCGGGGCGGTTCCAGGCCTATGCAACCCTGCCGCTACAGGACCCGGCGGCATCA